>NZ_AP024678.1:1561183-1873419 GCF_025999095.1 Thermosynechococcus sp.
CTTATCAATAGAGAAAATATAAAAGAAAGATTAAGAACCGCCAAAGGTCAGTGTTAGTATTCTCACGAACAGATTTAGAAATGTTAAGATTCTTAATATATGTAACATATCCAGGAAAACGCTGTTAAAGCACCGTTGGCTTGGCCGCGCTCTTTAGCAGAGGCGATCGCCCATCCTATAGAGAAAACGATATTCCTAGGCCTTGAACGAATCACTGCTGTCAACCTTGAGAACGAGCGAGAGGGACTATGGATACCTCAAAAGATTTAGTGCGCACTTACCTACGGGAGATTGGCCGTGTGCCATTGCTCACCCACGAACAGGAAGTGATCTATGGCAAACAGGTGCAGCAGCTTGCCGCCATGAACGAGATTCGCGAAAAGCTGGCGGCAGAACTGAACCGTGAACCCACCCGAGCTGAATGGGCTGCCGCCGCCAACATAAGTGAAGCGGAGTTGCAGACAATTATCGAGAATGGCGAGCGCGCCAAACGGAAAATGGTGGAAGCCAACCTACGGCTGGTGGTTTCAGTGGCCAAAAAGTACATCAAGCGCAATGTGGATCTGCTCGATCTCATCCAAGAGGGAACCATCGGGATGCAGCGCGGGGTAGAGAAATTCGACCCCACCAAGGGGTATCGCTTCTCGACTTACGCCTACTGGTGGATTCGCCAAGCCATCACACGGGCGATCGCTGAAAAGGGGCGGACAATTCGCCTGCCTATCCACATCACCGAAAAGCTGAACAAAATTAAAAAAGCCCAGCGACAACTGTCCCAGCGCCTGGGTCGCGCCCCCACGATTAATGAACTGGCAGCAGAACTGGAATTGACCCCTGCCCAAGTGCGGGAATACCTCGAACGGGCACGGCAGCCCCTCTCCCTTGACGTCCGTGTCGGCGATAATCAGGATACGGAGTTAGGGGAATTGCTGGAGGATTCCGCCATTTCACCCGAGGAGTTTGCAACTCAATCCTCATTGCGCAGCGACCTCGAACGGCTGATGGCGGATCTCACGCCCCAGCAACGCCACGTCCTCTCCCTCCGCTTTGGTCTAGAGAATGGTCAACCCCTCACCCTTGCCAAGGTGGGAGAACTGCTCAACATTAGTCGTGAGCGGGTACGGCAAATTGAGCGGGAAGCCCTCAGCAAACTCCGCAAACGCCGGGGCGATATTCACGAGTACCTTGCCAGCTAGCCCATGCTCACTGACGAACAGCACCGCCAAAAAATGCAGCAGCGCAAAGCCGTGCAGGCCCAACGCCTCGCGGAGCGCACCCGTGAAAAAGGTCTGATTATTGTCCATACGGGCAACGGCAAGGGCAAAACCACAGCGGCCCTTGGCATGGTGCTGCGTTCCCTAGGGCATGGCTACCGAGTAGCAATTATTCAGTTCATTAAGGGGGCATGGGAGCCAGCGGAAAAAACCGTCCTTAGCCATTGGTCAGACCAATTGGCCTTCCATGCGATGGGAGAAGGCTTTACGTGGGAAACCCAAGACCGGCAGCGGGATATCGCCTGTGCCCAAGCCGCTTGGCAGCTGGCCCTCAGTTACATCACAAACCCCGAGTACCGCCTGGTGCTGCTGGATGAAATTAACGTTGCCCTCAAGCTAGAGTACTTAAATGTGGCAGAGGTGCTCGAGGGGCTTGCCCGCAAGCCCGAAATGACCCATGTGATTCTCACGGGGCGCGGTGCTCCCCAAGCCCTGATTGACACCGCGGATTTGGTGACCGAAATGACCCTTGTCAAGCATCCCTTTCGGGAGCAGGGGGTCAAGGCCCAGCCGGGGATCGAATTCTAAAGCAGGAGTTCCCCGGAAAAGATGGTAACCGCCTGACCCAATAGCAGCAGGCGATCGCCCCCTTGGGGTCGCATTTTAATCACGCCGCCCCGTACTGAAGCTTGATAGGCCACCAGTTCCCGTTGACCGAGCTTGGCCTGCCAGTAGGGATAAAGACTACAGTGGGCAGAACCAGTGACAGGATCCTCTGGGATGCCCAATTGGGGGGCAAAAAAGCGAGAGATAATGTCATATTCATATTTCTCGCCACGGGCGGTCACAATCAGTCCCCGGCAGGGCAGGCGGGCAATCTGGTCAAAATCGGGTTTTACCTGTGCTACCGCATCGGCATCGGCCAGTTCCACCAGCAGATCACTCCCTGCTTGTCCCATAAACAGGGGCGTTGTTCCCAGGGCTGTCATGATTGCAGCTTGCACCTGCTGATCCTCAAGGGGGGTTACGGGCTGCTGCGGAAAATCAAGGGCGATCCAATCCCCAAGGCGCTGGGCACGCAGGAGACCACTGTGGGTGTGAAATTCTAGGTCCTCCACCACCCCCTGATGCTGCCAGAGGACGTGGGCCGTTGCGAGGGTGGCATGACCACAGAGAGCCACTTCCGCCACAGGGGTAAACCAGCGCAGGTGAAAGCCACTGGTCAGCGGTACGACAAAAGCCGTTTCTGAAAGGTTCATTTCACGGGCGATCGCCCCCAAGGTCCCATCATCAAAAAACGTCCCTAGGACACATACGGCGGCCGGGTTCCCCCGAAAGGGTTCTTGGGTAAAGGCATCAACTTGGTACAGTGGTAGCGGCATCCGACCCCCGAAAACCGTAAGATCAATCCTGTAGATCGAGCAGAGGACATACTGCGTGGAACGGACATTTGTAGCCATTAAGCCCGATGGCGTACAGCGTGGGCTAGTGGGGACGATTATCCAACGATTTGAACAAAAAGGCTACACCCTGGTCGGCCTCAAACTCATGCGCGTCAGCCGCGAACTTGCGGAGCAGCACTACGGCGAACACAAAGATAAGCCCTTCTTTCCGGGGCTTGTGAATTTCATTACCTCTGGGCCAGTGGTGGCCATGGTCTGGGAAGGACGGGGGGTGATTGCGAATGCCCGCAAACTCATTGGTGCCACCAACCCCCTCAATGCTGAACCCGGAACGCTACGGGGCGATTTTGCCGTGGATGTGGGACGGAATGTGATTCACGGCTCTGATAGTCCCGAAAACGCGGAGCGGGAAATCAATCTCTGGTTCCAAACCCAGGAACTCGTGCCCTGGGAGCCGGCCCTTACCGCTTGGGTGTATGAGATGTAGGCTCATGGGTTGATTTAGAAAGACTTGGGGGAGTTTCTGGCTCCCCCACCTGCCGCTTGGAAAAGCCCCACGTAAAGCAAAGGGCAATTAGGCTAATCATCACCCAGTCAGAGGGGACCAGTTGCGGATTGATGACACGAATCAGCAGCCGCAGGCCCACTAGCGTCACCGTGAAATAGCCCGCATCCTCAAGGCGAGGAAATTCTTGGAGCCAACGAATAAATAGCTCCGCCATAAAGCGCAGCATAATCACCCCAATCGTGCCGCCGAGTAATACCAGCCAACGCTCATCCGACAGGGCGATCGCTGTGGTCACGCTATCGAGGGAAAAGGCCAAATCCGCTAAGGCCAGCAGGGGGACTGCCTGCCAAAAAGAACGAATCACCCGCTCGTGCTCATGCTCTGGCTCAGTCGTAAAGAAAAAGTACTTTGCCGATAACCACAGTAGATAAAGGGCCCCCGCCAACTCAAACTGCCAGAACTGCAAGACCCAAGTTGCTGTGAGGATGAGCCCAATCCGAAAAACATAGGAAATGCTGAGTCCCAGATTGAGTGCCCGCCGCTGTTGATCTAAATCTTCGATGCCTCGCACCAAAGCTGCTAGGGCGATCGCATTGTCCGCTGAGAGAACTGCTTCCAATGCCAACAACACCACAAGTAACAACAGGGTATCTAGTCCCCAATTGGGCGAGAGTTCCAATAGTTCATCAATCATCGGGCGAGGGAAGTTCTCCAGATTTTTGGCTGCTTATCCTTATCGTCGCACACTAGCGGCACAGCCTTTTTCCCAGGATGGAACCCCTCACGTCAGTACTGGCTTCAGTCTTGGAACCCCAAGGAGTTCCTTTGTCGGAGCCAGGACCCTAGCCCTGCGGTAGGATGCGGCGGCTAAACTGCTGAATCTCCTCGCGAATGCCTCGTGGCAATTGGTTTTGTTTGGCAAGGGCCTGCTGGAAGTATTGCTGCGCCTGCGATCGCTTGCCACTGGCGGCTAAAATTTGCGCTTTCAGATAAAGCAGTTCTGGATTGTTGGGCGCAAGGGCCAAGGCTTGATCAACAGCGTTTAAGGCTTGGGGCCATTGCTTGCGATCGCGATAGGCCAAGGCTAACCCCCGATATCTCAGGTAATCAGGAGCAGCGTAGACTTGCAGGGTTTGAATCGCCCGATCCATGCTGACAAAGCTGACATTACTAGCAATGCCCCACTCCATAAAGCCACGGATAAGATTCAATTCCGGATCGCGAGGATTGACAGCTTCGGCGCGGCCCACATGATCGAGAACCCGCTGTACCCGCAACAGAGCAGCTGGTGTACCCATTACAGGACCGGATCCTGCATCGGAGATTTCATAGCCAGCCATCAAGAAGTGACCGACTGCTTGGTAAAGGTTACCCCGCAGGGGATCGCGGCGCGTGAGGGCTTGGGCAGCGCGGAGGGTTTCCTCAGCATAGCGTTTATACCCTGCCCAGTCTTCATTGAGGTAGGCAATGGCGGCAGCCAAGGTCAGCGTTAGGGGTTCTTGGCGATCGCGCTCGAGGGCAGCGGGCAGTAGCTCCTTACCTTTGACATAGTTACCATCGCGAAAGAGGGCAACAAAGACGGCTTCCGTTGCATCCGAAATGGGTCGCGCCTGGGAGCCGTTCCGGAAAGGATCGCCAGCAAGGGCCGCGCTACTCAGTACCCAGGGCGCGATCGCTCCACTAAGATAGAGAGCAAAGTATTGCCATAGGCGCCATTGACGTCTTTGCACGGTCGTTACCTCCGGAGTCTGCATCTTGTTTTCGGTTCGCCATCTCAGCTACCATCCCGCCGCCACCCCTCAACCCATTTTGCGGGACATTAATTTAGATTTGGGTATGGCTGAACTGGGATTGATTATCGGACCCAGTGGATCCGGCAAGACCACCCTACTAGAGATTTTAGCGGGCTTGGCCACCCCTAGTCGGGGAATCATTCGATGGCAGGATCAGGTTCTCACACCAGATCATTTACAACAGTTGGCCGGATTGGTCTTTCAGTTCCCAGATCGCTACTTCTGCGGCAGCACCATTCTTGAAGAGTTGCGCTTTGGCCACCCAGAAATTCCCTACGAGAATTTTTACCGTGCTCTTGCCGATGTTGGCCTCGAGCACTTGCCTTTGCACACCCGCCCTGAATCCCTCAGTGGTGGGCAGCAGCGTCGCCTTGCTCTCGCTGTGCAACTGGTGCGCCAACCCTATCTGCTCTTGCTCGATGAACCCACGGCGGGTCTGGATTGGTCCATGCGCCGCCAATTGGTACAGGTCCTGGGCCGCCTCAAGGAACACTGGAGTCTTCTTGTGGTGACCCATGAGGCCACCGAACTGTGGGAGATTAGCGATCGCAGGTGGCGATTGGAAAATGGTTGTCTAGTGCCACTGACTTCCCATCAGTCAAGTCCTGTAATAAGTTTTAATACTTAGGTAGCAAAACTTTGCAATTTGTTACCACAGGGGCGCAAAGTCGCTCTACAGCTTGATTTTCTGCTACAACCACAAGAGGTACAGCCCTTCTTGCAAGGATGGAAAACCGGCAGCACTGTGCAGGCCTGAGGGAGATAGTACTTCCTCGATGTCCGCTATCGTTTTAGCAAAAGGGCGTATATCCCACTTGGGGTTTGGTCTCGATCGTTACAAGGAGTTTGAACGCATGTTCACCCACGTCAAGTCCACGATTCGGCATATCGCACCAGTGGCGTTAAATGGGCGATCGCTGTTGCGAGTGGTGTATGTGGTACTTGAAGCCCAATACCAGAGCGCGCTGTCGGCAGCGGTTCGGCGCATTAACGATACCCATCCACAGGTGGCCATTGAAATCAGTGGCTATCTCCTTGAGGAACTGCGCAATCCTGAAAACTATGCCGCCTTCTGTGAAGACGTGGCGCGGGCGAATGTGTTTATTGCCTCCCTCATTTTTATTGAGGACTTGGCGGATAAGGTGGTCGCGGCCGTTCAGCCCTATCGCGATCGCCTCGATGTAGCGGTTGTCTTCCCCTCACTGCCGCAGGTGATGCGCCTCAACAAAATGGGCAGCTTTTCCTTGGCGCAGATTGGCCAATCTAAGAGCGTGATTGCCAATTTCATGAAAAAGCGCAAGGAGAAGTCAGGGGCCGGCTTCCAAGATGCCATGCTCAAACTCCTGCGAACCCTGCCCCAAGTCCTGAAGTACCTCCCCATTGACAAGGCACAAGATGCCCGCAACTTCATGCTCAGCTTCCAGTACTGGCTGGGGGGCTCGCCGGAGAACCTAGAAAACTTTCTCCTGATGCTGGCCGATCGCTATGTCTTCAAGGGGCAATACAGCAGCCATCTCAACTACCAAGAACCCATCACCTACCCCGACACGGGCATCTGGCATCCCCTAGCACCCCAAATGTTTGAGGATCTCAAAGAGTACCTCAACTGGTTCAACAGTCGTCGCGATATTGGCGCCGATCTCAAAGATCCCCTGGTGCCGACCATTGGCTTGCTGTTGCAGCGCACCCACCTTGTCACAGGTGACGATGCCCACTACGTGGCAATTGTGCAAGAGTTTGAATCCCAAGGGGCGCGCGTGATTCCCGTCTTCTCCGGCGGCCTGGACTTCTCAACGCCCCTAGAAAAATTTTTCTACGATCCGCTGCACACCGATAAACCCCTTGTGGATGTGGTGGTTTCCCTAACAGGCTTTGCCCTCGTGGGAGGCCCCGCCAAGCAGGATCATCCCAAAGCTGTAGCGGCACTGAAAAAGCTCAACCGTCCCTACATGGTGGCACTGCCCTTGGTGTTTCAAACCACCGAGGAATGGGAGGACAGTGATCTGGGGTTGCACCCGATTCAAGTGGCACTGCAAATTGCCCTACCGGAACTGGATGGCGCCATTGAGCCAATTATTCTTTCGGGTCGCGATGGCATGACTGGTAAGGCGATCGCCCTCCAAGACCGCGTCGAAATGATTGTGCAGCGAGCCTTGAAGTGGGCCAATCTGCGCCGCAAACCCAAGGTACAAAAGAAAGTTGCCATCACCATCTTTAGCTTCCCACCCGACAAGGGCAACATTGGTACGGCTGCCTACTTGGATGTCTTTGGCTCCATCTACAAAGTCATGGAAGCCCTGAAAAACAATGGCTATGATGTGCAGGACATGCCGGCGAGTCCTGAAGCCCTGATGCAGGAAATTCTCCACGACGCCCGCGCCCAAGTGGGCAGTCCTGAACTCAACATTGCCTACCGCATGAGCGTGCCCGAATACGAGCGCCTCACCCCCTATGCCAAGCGCCTTGAAGAAAACTGGGGCAAACCGCCGGGACACCTCAACAGCGACGGCCAAAACCTGCTGATCTACGGCAAAATCTACGGCAACGTCTTTATTGGCGTGCAGCCCACCTTTGGCTACGAGGGGGATCCGATGCGGCTGCTCTTTTCTCGCTCCGCCAGTCCCCACCATGGCTTTGCTGCCTACTACACCTTCCTCAACCACATTTGGCAGGCGGACGCCGTCCTTCACTTTGGCACCCATGGCTCCTTGGAGTTTATGCCCGGCAAACAGATGGGGATGTCCGGCGATTGTTATCCCGATAATCTCATTGGTTGTATTCCCAACCTCTACTACTACGCCGCCAACAACCCCTCCGAGGCCACTATTGCCAAGCGCCGCAGCTATGCCAACACAATTAGCTACCTCACACCGCCGGCGGAAAATGCCGGTCTCTACAAAGGGCTACGGGAACTCAGCGATCTCATTGGTTCCTACCAAAGCCTCAAAGATAGCGGTCGAGGGGTCCAGATTGTCAACACGATCATGGACAAGTGCCGGATGGTGAATCTCGATCAGGATGTCGCTCTCCCCGACAAGGACGCTGCCGAACTCACGGCTGAGGAGCGCGATACCCTCGTGGGCAAGGTCTATATCAAGCTGATGGAGATTGAAAGCCGCCTTCTGCCCTGTGGTCTGCACGTGATTGGTAAACCACCAACAACGGAAGAAGCAGTGGCCACCTTGGTGAATATTGCCAGCTTGGATCGCGCTGAGGACGGCATTAAGAGTCTGCCCCGCCTGATTGCCGAAAGTTTAGGCCGGGATATTGACGACATTTATCAGCAGAGCGATCGCGGCGTACTGGCGGATGTCGAATTGCTGCGCCAGATTAACGCAGCCACCCGCGCCGCCGTCAGTGCCCTTGTCCAAGCTCAAGCTGATGCCGATGGTCGGGTGTCGCGGGTCTCGAAGCTGAATTTCTTTAACATGGGGCGCAAAGAGCCGTGGATTGAATCTCTCCATGGTGCAGGCTATACCCAAGTGGATGCCGCCGCTCTCAAGCCCCTCATGGAATATCTCGAATTCTGTTTGCAGCAAATTGTCGCTGACAATGAACTGGGAGCACTGTTGCAAGCCCTTGAGGGCGAGTACATTCTCCCGGGTCCCGGTGGCGATCCAATTCGCAATCCTGAGGTCCTGCCGACCGGCAAAAATATCCACGCCCTGGATCCCCAAGCCATTCCTACGGCCGCGGCGGTGCAATCTGCCAAAATTGTTGTGGATCGCCTCCTCGCACGGCAAAAAGCAGAAAATAACAACCAGTGGCCAGAAACCATTGCCATGGTGCTCTGGGGCACAGATAATATCAAAACCTATGGCGAGTCCCTTGCCCAAGTGCTGTGGCTAGTGGGGGCACGTCCTTTACCCGACTCCTTGGGGCGCGTCAACAAGGTGGAACTCATCCCCCTCCAGGAGCTGGGGCGGCCCCGCATTGATGTGGTTGTCAACTGTTCGGGCGTCTTCCGCGATCTCTTTATTAACCAGATGGCGCTGATTGACCGTGCCATCAAAATGGCTGCCGAAGCCGATGAGCCCCTTGAGCTAAACTTTATCCGCAAGCACGCCTTGCAACAGGCCTCAGAACTAGGGATTGACCTGCGCCAAGCGGCCACACGGGTCTTTACCAATGCCTCTGGTTCCTACGCGGCCAATGTCAACCTAGCGGTGGAAAATAGCTCCTGGGAACAGGAGTCGGAACTTCAAGATATGTATCTCTCCCGTAAATCCTTTGCCTTCTCGGCGGATTCGCCGGGGACGATGCAGCAGGCCCGGGAACTCTTTGAAACGGCGCTCAAAACTGTGGATGTGACATTCCAAAACCTCGACTCCTCAGAAATTAGCCTCACGGATGTCAGCCACTACTTTGACTCGGATCCGACCAAGCTGGTGGCAGCACTGCGGGGGGATGGCAAGCAACCCAAGGCCTATATTGCCGATACCACCACCGCCAATGCCCAAGTGCGAACCCTCTCGGAAACCGTTCGCCTCGACAGCCGTACCAAGCTCCTGAATCCCAAGTGGTACGAAGGAATGCTCGCCCACGGCTACGAGGGGGTGCGCGAGATCTCGAAGCGGCTCGTGAACACAATGGGCTGGTCGGCTACCGCCGGGGCTGTGGATAACTGGGTCTATGAAGAAGCGAATGCCACGTTTATTCTCGATGAGCAGATGCGGCAGCGGCTTTTGAATACCAACCCTCACTCGTTCCGTAAGATGGTCAGCACCTTCCTAGAGCTCCACGGACGTGGCTACTGGGAGACCAGTGAGGCCAATCTGGAACTGCTACGGCAACTCTATCAAGAAGTGGAGGACAAGATTGAGGGAGTTGAGTAAACAACGTTAACAAACTGGGGGAAACTCTCCCCCTTTTTATTTGATTTGGGTTTATTTGATTGGGGCGCAGGTGTGATCGGAGCCCTCCCTATAGATTGCGCATCAGACCCCGCAGGATGTTTTTTCTGGGGAGGAGTTGCGGATGTTGACAACGCTCCAAGTAGTTGGCCTATCCTCCTTGACTGGTTTGACCATCCTTTCCTTTGCGGATACAACCACCGCTTAATTGAATGCCAATGTGGAGCTCGGTGGTTGCCGTCAGCCGGTGTATGGGGTGCCGCTAAGAGGGGTTAGTGTTCCGCCAGCCTCCTGGCGATCGCGCCATCACCGCAAAACGCCCCATCCCAATCAACCGCAATGAGTGATTCCCACCAATCCTAGACAGGTGCTGATCACGTTTTCAGCATTTCAGCTAGAATCACCACCCCTTCTGCTAAGATGGATTGGCATATCGGTATTCCGATCGATTTATCGTAGATTAACAGTAGAATGGTGAGTTGGCGGCGTTTTAGGATTGGGTTAATCTTATTCTTACTAGCGGTCGGCCTCAGTGGTCTCACCGCTGCCTGTCAGTTTCAAGCCACCTTACCGGATGGTCGTCCTGCCCAGGTCAACTTGACCTTGGTGTCCTTCGCCCTGACTAGGAAAGCCCACGAGGCAATTATTCCCCTCTTTGCCGCTCAGTGGCAACGGGAACATCAACAGGAAGTCCGCTTTCGCACTAGCTATGGTGCCTCTGGGAGTCAAGCCCGAGCAGTCATTGATGGCCTAGAGGCCGATATTGTGCATTTATCCCTTGGCTTAGATGTGGATCGCATTGCCCAGGCAGGTTTAATCCGCCCCGATTGGGCGCCTCAGGCCCCCCACAACAGTATTGTCACCACCTCTGTCTGTACCCTGATCACCCGTGAGGGTAACCCGAAAAATTTACACACCTGGCAGGATTTAACCCGTGAGGGCGTGACCTTTGTGACGGCCAATCCCAAAATCTCTGGAGCCGCCCGCTGGAACTTCCTTGCCCTCTGGGGATCAGTAACACAGACGGGGGGGACCCCTCAGGAAGCCGAAGCCTTTCTCACTGAGGTCTTTCGCCACGTAGCGGCTCTCCCCCGCGATGGCCGTGAGGCCACCGACGCCTTTTTGACGCAGGGACAGGGAGATGCCCTGATCAACTATGAAAGTGAAGTGATTTTGGCCCGAAAGCAGGGGAAGCGCCTCTCCTACCAGATTCCTCAGGTAAATATCCTCATTGAAAACCCAGTGGCGATTGTGGACAAATACGCCGATAAGCACGGTACTCGTGAGGTTGCCCAAGCCTACATTCAGTTTCTCTACACACCTCAGGCTCAAGAAGTTTTTGCTCAATATGGCTTTCGGCCAGTGGATGGGACAGTTCTGGCTGCCCATGCCCAAGAATTTCCACGGGTACCTACTCTGTTTACCGTTAGGGATCTCGGGGGATGGGAGAGGGTGCAGGCTCAATTTTTTGCCCAAGGTGCCCTGTTTGATCAAATTCAGCGGCAAATTCAGCGGGAGAACCAAGCCTGATGAGTGCTACTCACCCCATTTCCCCCACATTCTCTCCTCAGAAACGGCGCTGGCGGTTCCCTTGGGTCTGGAAAATCACCGTCTTTTACTTGCTGGTGATGCTGGTTGTGCCCGTAGCTGCCCTCTTTAGCCGCGCGAGCAGTGCCGGGCCATTGCATTTTTGGCAGGTAGCAACGCGGCCGATCGCCCTCTCGGCCTATGAGGTAACTTTTGTCACTGCCCTAGTGACAGCCCTGATCAATGGCGTTTTTGGCACCCTGATTGCTTGGGTGCTGGTGCGCTACTCCTTTCCAGGGAAGCGCTTTTTTGATGCCGTGGTGGATCTGCCCTTTGCGCTGCCAACGGCGGTGGCAGGTCTGACCTTGGCAACGGTCTATAGTGAAAACGGCTGGATTGGCAGTGTACTGGCCCCCTGGGGAGTGAAAATTGCCTTTACCCGCTGGGGAGTTGCGGTGGCTATGCTCTTTATTTCCCTGCCCTTTGTCATTCGCACGGTTCAGCCTGTCCTCATGGAAATGGAAAAAGATGTAGAGGAGGCTGCGTGGTCCCTGGGGGCCACCCATGGGCAGACCTTTTGGCGAGTCATTTTGCCGCCTTTGATGCCCGCGATTCTCACAGGCGTTGCCCTGGGCTTCTCACGGGCCGTAGGTGAATTTGGCTCAATTGTTATTATTTCCTCCAACACCTCGTTCCGGGACTTGACTGCCTCGGTGCTCATCTTTCAGAGCTTAGAGCAGTACGACTATGAGGCGGCAACCATTATTGGTACGGTGATGCTCTTGGTCTCCTTAGGAATTTTATTTCTGATTAATCTGCTGCAAGCATGGGGACGGCGCTATGCGGAGCCTTAAACCCTCTCCCACCCAAGCAAAGCCGTGGCTGCATGTCCTTTTAATTGGCATTGCCATCGGCTACCTAGCCCTTGTGCTGCTGATTCCAGCGGCCAATGTCCTTTTCCAAGCGTTTCACAAGGGAGTCATCCCCTTTGTCGAAAATTTGCTGGAGCCCGATTTTCTCCATGCCCTGTGGTTGACGTTTGCCCTTGCCTTGGTGGTGGTGCCCTTAAACACCGTCTTTGGCCTCTGTGCCGCTTGGGCGATCGCCCGCCATCGTTTTCCAGGACGCACCCTCTTGCTCAGCATTATTGACTTACCTTTTTCCATCTCCCCCGTTGTTGCTGGACTGATGCTGGTACTGGTCTATGGCCGCAATGGCTGGTTCGGGGGCTGGCTGCAAGCGCTGGATATGCGCGTTATTTTCTCCTTTGCGGGGATGGTGCTAGCAACCGCCTTTGTTAGTTTGCCCTTTGTGGCGCGAGAAGTCATTCCTGTGCTGGAAGAAATCGGCACCGAGCAGGAGGAGGCCGCAAAAACCCTTGGAGCCAATGAGTGGCAAACTTTTTGGCGAGTCACTTTACCCAATATCCGCTGGGGGCTGCTCTACGGTGTCTTGTTAACCAATGCCCGCGCCATGGGGGAATTTGGTGCTGTGATAGTGGTCTCTGGCAATGTGGCTGGCCTTACCCAAACCCTGCCCCTCTTTGTGGAGGACGCCTATAAAAATTACAACACCGAGTCTGCCTATGCGGCAGCGGTCATCCTTGGCCTGCTGGCCTTGGTGACCCTGGTAGTGAAGGAAATTTTAGAGCGCAAGACAGGCATCAAGCCCAATCCCTAGGACATGCCCAAAACCCGCAAAACGGAGGGCACTGCTTCAATGTCTGCCATTTGGGCAATCTCGGCCATCGCTTGGCGAAACTCGCCCTCGCGCACGTGGTGGGTGACAATCACAATTTCTGCCAGCTCGTTATGGCTGCCAATTTGAACTAGGGATTCCAAGCTAACATGATGCTGACCAAAGCAGGTGCCCAGTTTTCCCAGCACCCCCGGATGATCTTGGGCATGGACACGAGCATAGAAGCGACTATCCACCTCTGCCATCGGTAGCAGCGGCATAAACTGATTGTGCTGGCAGGTGAGCAAAGGGTGGCTGGCGGGTCCCTGGGGTAGAAGAGCAGCAACGTTAATTAAATCTGCCACGACGGCACTGGCGGTTGCCCCTGCCCCGGCACCGGGACCATAGAACATCACCTGTCCTAAGGGCTCTGCCTCTAGGAGAATGGCATTATAGACGCCATTGACACCCGCAAGGGGATGATCGAGGGGCACGAGGGTGGGATGAACGCGCACCTCAAGGGGCTGACCACTGAGTTGGCGGGCGATCGCCAGCAGTTTAATGCGAAACCCCAGTTTTTCAGCGTAGGCAATATCCACTGCTGTGATCCCACCAATGCCCTCGGCATAGACTTCTTCGCGGCGAATCCGTCCTCCAAAGGCAAGGCTGGCCAGAATGGCAATTTTATCCGCTGCATCCCAACCCTCAATGTCGGCACTGGGATCAGCTTCGGCATAGCCTAGGCGCTGGGCATCGGCAAGGATGGGGGCAAGATCCCCCTGCTCCTGCTGCATGCGGGTCAAAATGTAGTTGGTGGTGCCATTGAGAATGCCGCTGACACTGTGGATACGATTGGCCCCGAGGCTCTGTCGTAGCGCTTGAATGACGGGAATGCCACCGGCTACGGCAGCTTCGAGCATCACATAGACCCCTTGGGCATTGGCAGCATCAAAAATTTCGGCACCATGACGGGCAATGACGGCCTTGTTGGCGGTCACAATGTGCTTGCCATGGGCAATGGCCTTGAGGATCAGCGATCGCGCCGGTTCAATACCGCCGAGGACTTCCACCACAATGTCAATGGCTGGGTTGGTGACAATGCTTTCCAAATCCGTTGTCAAAAGTTGCCGATCAAGGGCAACGGCACGGGGCTTATGGGGATCCCGTACCCCCACTTGGGCGATCGCCAGTTCCTTGAGCAGGGGATGGCGCCCCGCTGGATCTGCCAAAATTTGCGCCACAGCGCCACCGACCGTGCCCAATCCCAGTAAACCAATGTGATACATCAGAGCCGTCCTATTGCACTGTTCCTATTATCAGTTGCCCTCGCCCTAGTCACACACATGGCGAACGTAGGGCTCCTCCTCCGGTAAAAAGGGTTCAAAATTGGCCATCTGGCTTTCTAGCAGTTCTGGAGTAGCCTCGGCAATATCCCCCTGGCGATCGCTCAAGCGGCGGCGCAGTTCCTCCGGCGGTGCATTGCAGAAATGGATCTCCAGGGGCGTGTGCAGTTTCTCGGCTAGGGCAATCACCGGTTGGCGCAGCGCCACGCGATCGTACTTCGCATCCAAAATCACCGTTTGTCCCTGACGCAGCAACAGTTCTGCATAAACCAAGAGTTGATCGTAGGTTTTTTGGGTCATGGCCTCAGAATAGAGATCTAGTTCGGGAAAATCTCTACTGTGGCGGTCTAGTGGCAAGCCTGCCAAGTGCTTGCGCACGGCATCGGAGCGAATTTGAACTGCTTGCTCCGCCTGGGCTAGTCGCCGTCCCCGCGTACTTTTGCCTGCCCCTGAAAGACCGCACATGACATAGAGTTTTGCCGAACGCGGCTGGGTATAGCGATAGGCGGCTGCATAGTAAGCAGAGGCGGTGGCTTGGATTTGGGCCTTTGCGGCGGTGCTAATGGCCGGGTCATTGAGGGCCAAGGCGTTCACATTGCCCCGAATATAGGCTCTCACACACAGGTACAGGGGCAAGAGCACCGCCCCCTCATAGTCACCACTCCATTCCAAGTAGGTGTTGAGGAAAAGATTGGCCAGGTCACCACGACCGCGAAACTCCAAATCCATCAGCAAAAAGGCGGCGTCATAGATGCCATCAATATTGCGAAATTCTTCGTTGAACTCAATACAGTCAAAAATTTGGACCCTGCCCCTGTATAGACAGATATTATTCAGGTGCAGATCGCCGTGGCACTCGCGAATTTTGCCCCCTGCCTGCCGCTGCACAAACCACTCTTGATGACGGCTCAAAAAGTCATCGGTAAAGGCTTGAATGGCCGCGTACTGCGCTGGGGATTGACACCGACCGACAAACTGGGCAGCCAAGGCATGGCAGTTGTTAATCACTTGGGCGATCGCCCGCGGAGAGCCAAATTTACTAATGTGGGGACTCGTAGCAGCGCTGCGGTGGAAGCCGGCTAGTTCTTTGCCGAGGGATTCAATCAGGTGAGGGGTGACTTGGTTAGCCGCAAAGAGGTGAGAAAACAGTTGCGACTGATCAAATTGGCGCATTTGCACAGCATAGTCAATGACCTCAGCCCCCGCGGGTAAGTCTTGGGGATCCGCCACACAATAGCGATCGCCCACCGCCACAATGGGCAGCACCCCCAAGTAGAGATCTGGCGCCAAGCGGCGATTAAGCCGCAACTCCTCCTGACAGTAAAACAGCCGCTTGTCTAGAGTTGTAAAGTTCAAAAAACCAAAGTCCGCTGGCTTTTTCACCTTATAGGCATACTCCCCCGTCAGAAACACATAGGAAATATGCGTTTGCAGCAATTCAATCGGCGCGGTGACCGCATGGGGGTAGGCAGCAGGGGTTAATAGGGCTTCAACAAAGGCAGGCAAAGACATGTGTATTGTGAGTGAACGACCCCCGACGCTCCTCTTCCCTGAATAAACACATTTCAGAGGGGGATCGGGCTTCACGTTTTATGGATATCTTTATACACCGGTCTTAGGGTGCTGCCACCGTGGAATCCAGGGCGCAGACATATAAGACCTATCAAGGAAACTCTCCCGAGACCTCAGTTCTCTTTAATCAATCATACCCTATACAGCTGTGACCTCGACACTGAATTTACTTTTGAGTGAACAGAATTCGCAATGGGCGGCTTCCTGCTGATAAAGCTCAATTGACGTTTTCTCTGTTCCTTTAGAGGATGGGGATACAACCCTTTTAGATATGGCTATGGTGCGTCGCCCTGTAACATTACCCCAACTCCAAGAAAAAAAAGTGCTGGGAGAACCCATTACCATGCTCACGGCTTGGGATTACCTGTGGGCACGCCTGTTGGATGCGGCAGGGGTAGATGTGATCCTTGTGGGGGATTCCCTGGGGATGGTTGCCCTGGGATATCAAACCACGTTGCCTGTGACCCTTGACCAGATGATTCACCATGCCCAAGCCGTGCGCCGAGGCGTTACCCATAGTTTCCTGGTGTGTGATCTGCCCTTTTTGAGCTACCAAGAAAGCCCTGAACAGGCTCTGAGATCGGCGGGGCGCTTAATCAAAGAGGCAGAAGTGCAAGCGGTGAAAATGGAAGGCGCCTCCCCTGTGGTGCAGGCAGCCACGCGGCGCTTAGTGGAGGCGGGAATTCCAGTGCTGGGTCATGTGGGTCTATTGCCGCAGCGGGTGCATCAGTTGGGGGGATGGCGACAACAGGGGAATACTCCCCAGGGGGCAGCCGGGATTCTAGCGGATGCCCTTGCCCTTGCCGATGCCGGTGCCTTTGCCGTGATTTTGGAGCATATTCCTGCGGCTTTGGCGCAGCAGATTACTGCCCAGCTCAAGATTCCCACGATTGGGATTGGCGCCGGCCCCCACTGCGATGGTCAGGTACTGGTGACGGCTGATATCTTGGGTTTAAGCGACCAGGTGCCGCCCTTTGCCAAGGTATATGCCGACTTGGGAACACAGGCGATCGCCGCCATTGAAAATTACTGCCAAGCCGTCAAATCGCGGCAATTTCCCTGACTTAGATCGGCCAATGGGCACGGGGATTAAAGGTACGGAGCGATCGCAATTTTTCGTAGAGGTCTTTTTCTTGGGCACTCAGGGATTTGGGGGGGACAATTTGCACCTTGGCAAGGAGATCGCCAGCCATGCCGCCACTACTGCGCCAGCCTTTGCCCCGTAACCGCAGCGATTGCCCCGATCGCGTTCCCGCCGGCACATTCAAAACCACATTCCCCGAAGGTGTCGGCACCGTCACCTGCGCACCCAAAGCCGCCTCATCGGGAGTGATAGGCAAATCAATCACCAGTTGATCATCCTCAAAGCGGAAGAGGGGATGGGGCGCCACCTGTACCGTGAGATATAAATCTCCCCGCTGTTGACTATAGGGGTTATATTGACCTTTGCCCCGCAGCCGCAACTTTGTCCCTGGCTTAATGCCAGCGGGAATCGTCACGGTCACCTGTTCATTACCAATGGCAAATGATTTTTGGCAGCCCTGAAAGGCCTCCTGAAAGCTAATTTGGATCTCCGCTTCTGCATCGGCACTGCCAAATCCTGAGGTGTCAAACCCAACCGTGCTCCAAGTGCGGGTACGCCCTGTGCCTGTCGCAAATCGCCCCAGCAATTCATTGATAAACTCTTCAAAGTTGGCAAACTGACTAAAATCAGCGCCAAAGTCGCCCACATTGACATTAAAGCCACCCGCCTCCGCGGCACTGGCCTGCTGCCAATACTGACCAAATTGATCGTATTTGCGTCGTTTTTGCGGATCTGAAAGCACTTCGTGGGCTTCGTTAATTTCCTTAAAACGAGCTTCTGCCTCTTTATCCCCCGGATTCAAGTCGGGGTGGTACTTGCGAGCAAGGCGGCGAAAGGCCTGCCGAATTTCGGCCTCCGTGGCATTTTTGCTGACCCCGAGGATTTGGTAGTAATCTTTGAAGTCGGTACGCGCCATAGGAACATTCGCCTCTACGTAATCAAAAGATAAAGGTTGAGTATCAGGGCTGGCAGCAAATTAGGGCAAAAAGCTCAGTGCTATTATAGTTGAATCCCTTTATACCGTCTTGGCATGGCGACGTTTCTTCGTCCAGAACTGAGCAACTTCCGCGCCTACTCCACCCCCACGAGCGACTCCCTACCCCTAGAACTGGACTACCTCGATACCAATGAGTTTCCGTGGGATTTGCCCACTGCCCTTAAGGAGGCGTTAGCTCAGCAGTACGTCAGCACCCTAGCCAGTCATCGCTATCCCGATAGTCACCACTGGCCACTGCGGCAGGCGATCGCCCGCTACGTCAGTGAACACAGCCCAACTGAAATTTCCCCACACCAAATTGCGGTTGGCAACGGCTCCGATGAGCTGATTCGCTCCATACTGCTGGCCACGGCGATTGGGGGCTACGGTTCTATCCTAGTGGCAGAACCGACATTTTCCATATACGGGATCCTCGCCCAAACCCTAGGGATTCCCGTCCATCGGGCACCCCGTGATCCTGACACGTTTGCAGTGCAAATTGCCGCCGCCAATACCCTCATTGCCCAAGCGGCTCCACCGGTGCGCGTTCTCTTTATGCTGCAACCCAACTCGCCGACCGGAAACCCCCTCACTGCAGCTGAGGTGGACTGGCTACGGCAGCTTCCTGAGGATATTTTAGTGGTGATTGATGAGGCCTATTTTGAATTTTCCGGCAAGACACTAGTGGGGGACTTGGCAGCCCATCCTAACTGGTTGATTCTACGGACGTTTTCCAAGGCCTTTCGACTGGCGGCACATCGGGTCGGCTATGCCATTGGCAATGCAGAGGTGATTGCGGTTTTAGAAAAAGTTCGTCTGCCCTATAACCTGCCTACATTTTCGCAAGTGGCGGCGCAAGTTGTGCTTGACCATCGTCAGGCCCTGCTCGCAGAAATTCCCACGGTGCTAGCGCAGCGGGATCAGCTCTATGAACGGCTTCAGTCCTGCCCCCAACTGCGGGTGTGGCCGAGTGTGGCCAATTTCCTCTTTTTCCGCTTGCGGGAACCCCAACACACTTTGCCCCTGTGGGCTGCCTTCAGGAGTCAGGGGACCCTTGTGCGGGCGATCGCCGGCGGCATCCGGGTAACCATTGGCACGCCTGCGCAGATGGAGCGCTTTTGGCAACGGCTGCAAGCCTATTTGAACCAACACGATTAATCCGACACCTAATCCGACAACCGGCCATTGGGGAGAACTGTGCCCCGCAGGGTTGCCGCGGCCAAGGAAGTACGGGTGAGTTTAGCACCTCGCAGATTGGCTCGACTCAGATTCGCCTGGTGCAGTTGCACCTCCGTGAGTTCAGCATTGATCAGCTGAACCTCAATCAGCTTGGTATCAGTCAAATCTACATTGGTGAGTGTGGCATTGCTTAAATCCGAACCACTGAGGTCTGCCCCTGCTAAATTCACGTCTTCTAGGGTGATACCGCGCAAATCAAGCCGCCGAAAGTCACGCCGCCCTCTGCCATAATCCGCCAGCATTTGATTGGCTCTATTTTGATTAATAATGGCTGGGGCGTAGCGACTGAGAAAACCATGTTTATCAAAGGAGTCTGAAGATCGCCCCGAAGAAGCAGACATCACTAAAGTTACGAAAGTTAGGATCAGGATTCGGATGATTTTACTATAGCCTAAGCCTAGGGCAGCAAGCGTTTTTGAGACTCGTGGCCACAGGATCTGAAGAAAGTGGCATACTGCTATAGATAAGGAACCAATAGGGAGATAACGCTGTGGGACTCTTTGATCGCGTCAGCCGTGTGGTTCGCAGTTGGCTCAATGCGCTGGTGGGTGCTGCCGAAGATCCTGAACAAATTCTCGAGCAGACCATGATCGAAATGCAGGACAATCTGGTAACACTGCGGCAAGCCGTTGCCCAAGCGATCGCCTCCCAAAAGCGGTTAGAGCAACAGTTCAACCAAAATCAACAGCAGGCGGCTGAGTGGGAACGCCGGGCCAAAATTGCCCTACAACATGGGGATGAGCAACTGGCGCTGGAGGCCTTGAGTCGCAAAAAAACAGCACTCAATGCAGCCATGGCCCTCAAAGGGCAACTGGAGCAGTCTGTGACTCAAGTAGAAACGCTCAAAAAACAAATGCAACAACTTGAAAGCAAGATTGCTGAAGCGAGAACCCGCAAAGAAATGCTAGTGGCACGGGCACGGGCAGCCAAGGCCTCAGAGCAACTGCAACAAACCTTTAGCAGTATGAACATCAACGCCCCCATGGCCGCCTTTGAGCGCATGGAAGAGCGGGTTCAGGAACTGGAGGCTCGCTCCCAAGCGGTGGCTGAACTCAATAGCGATACCCTCGAGGCCAAGTTTGCTGCCCTCGAAGCGGGCAGTGTGGAGGAGGACTTAGCGCGGCTGAAGGCAGAGTTAGCCAATCCGCAACTGTCCCCCAGTAGCACCCCTGCCTACGATCCAGAGTTGGAAGCGCTGCGGCGGCAACTGGAGAAAAACTAACTATTTTCCATGGATTTGCTGCGATCGCTCCCCCTAGGGCTCTACCTTGAACAACCGATCACTTGGCTGCACCGCCTTGATCCACGGGTCAAGTTGGCATGGTTGATGACATTTCTGTTGGCCCCCATTTTAGCGGATGTCACTTGGCGGTTGGGGCTAGTGGTCAGCTTAATTCTGCTGACACTCGTAGGGGGAATTCCCGCACGGGTATGGCGGCGGCAACTGCTGTGGCTCCTCCTGGTGGGTAGTTTAATTCTAGTGATCACAGCTTTGATGCCCGATGGGATGGCTGTCACCTATCAACCCCGCCGTCCCTTGGCAGCGGCAGTTCCGGCCACGAGTTACCGCTATATCCTGTGGCAATTTCACGCCCAGGTGGGTCAGTTTCCCCTTCAGCTGCAAGTCTCCCAGCGATCGCTGGATTTAGGCATCCGCCTGAGTACCCTCCTGTTTACACTCCTGTACAGTACGCATTTGTTTTTGCTCACCACTGCTCCTGAGGAAGTGACCGCTGGCTTAGAAAATCTCATGCAGCCCCTGAAACGCTTTAAGCTGCCGGTGGCCGAAATTGCCCTGACGTTGACACTTTCACTGCGGTTTATTCCCTTGGTCTTGGAAGAAGTGCAAAACCTGAGCCGCTCGGTGCGGACTCGTGCCATCAATTGGCGACTCGTGGGCATTAAAGGCAGTATCAAGCTGTGGCTCACCTTAGCGGTACGGCTGTTGGAAAATTTGCTCCTGCGGGCAGAACAGGTGGCCTGCGCAATGCACGTGCGGGGCTTTCAAGAACCGGGAACCTACGATAATCCGTGGCACCATCTGCGATTGCAGCGGCGAGATTGGTTGGCCTTGGGGGGTATGGGGCTATTTTGGTTAATTCGCTTGGGTTGGTTGGGGGTTGAGCACTCGTGATGCGCCCCTGTGAGCCGTGGCTTTGGCGTTCGCTGCCCCTGTGGGGGCGCCCGGGTCGCGCTATTTTTCAGCAGTTGTTTTTGCGGGAGCCGATTGCTGTCCTACTGGAAAGTCCAGCCCAAGCCCCCACACCCCAAGCTCGCTATTCCATTTGTGCGGGGTCACCGCGGCGCGATCGCCAGTGGGTTTTATCCCTCGGTGAGGTGTTGCCAACCCTACAAACATTTCCCCAAGCAACCGCCGTGCCTGAAGAAGTCAGCCATCTGCCCTTTGCAGGCGGTTGGTTGGGATGGCTGGGATACGAATTGGCATGGGAAATTGAAGCGCTACCACCGCCCAAGCCCGATCCGCTCCCTTTTCCAGTGGCCTTTTGGTATGAGCCTCAAGCCTTTGCGGTCTTGGATCATCAGGCGGATCGCCTGTATCTGGCGGCTTCGAGCGCGAGTGAACTGGCGGCGCTGCAACAAACTCTTGAAGATCCCCCCCCTGAGCCGTCGCTTTTATTCCCGGATCGCCCCAGCCGCATTGAACTCGCGGCGGGCTGGCAGTCCGATACCTACCAAGCAGCCGTTGAGCAAATTCTCCACCATATCCGCGCCGGCGATATTTTTCAGGCCAATCTGTCGGCGCGCTTTTGCCATAATGGCCGCGTTGATCCGTGGCAACAATACCTGCGGCTACAGCAGATTAACCCTTCTCCCTTTGCCAGCTTTTGGCAAACCCCTTGGGGCTACATTGTCAGTTGCTCACCGGAACGCTTGGTGCAGGTGCAGGGAGATTGGGTGCAAACCCGACCCATTGCCGGTACCCGTCCCCGCGGCCAAACCCCTGCGGCCGATCGCGCCCATGCTGAGGAACTCCGCAGCAATACCAAGGAACAGGCAGAACACATTATGCTTGTGGATTTAGAGCGCAACGACTTGGGGCGGATCTGCCAATGGGGCAGTGTGGTGGTGGATGAACTCCTAAGTTTGGAGTACTACAGCCATGTGATGCACCTCGTGAGCAATGTGCGCGGCAAGTTGCAGCCGCGGAAATCCCCCGTGGATGTGATCTGTGCCCTCTTTCCCGGTGGCACCATTACCGGCTGTCCCAAGGTGCGCTGCATGGAGATTTTGGCAGCTCTTGAACCCTTTCCCCGCAATTTGTTCTACGGTTCCTGTGGCTACTGGGATCAGCGAGGGCATCTGGACTTGAATATCCTCATCCGTACCCTCTTGGTGGGGCGCGATCGCCAGACAACTTGGGGACAAGTAGGTGCCGGTATTGTGGCCGACAGCGATCCAGAGCGGGAATGGCAAGAATCCCTGAGCAAAGCCCAAGCCCTGCTCCTTGCCCTCGGAACAGCAACGCCCATTGCCACCCGTTCCTAAACTTCCGCCATCAGGGCCTGCCACTCAATGACCACCGCGGCAGGAACAGCAATCTCAATCCCCTGCTCCTCTAGGGGTGGACGCAGAACCAAGGGTTCACTCCGCGGCAGTTGCGAGGCGAGGGGCAATAGATCAAACTGTCCTACATTGGCAACAGTGTCTGCCTTGGGAAAGTCATCCGCAGCTGTGAGGGTTTGACCGCTGGACGTGACCAACACCAAGGGATCGGGATGGCGAAAATGGTACTGCTCTGGAAACCCCACCAAGCGCAACTGCAACTGCTCGGGACGCGAAAAGAGAATCACCTGCCACGTAAAGCCCCGGTTATCGCGCAACGAATGCCGCGACTGCACCACCACTTGATTGGGAGCCTCTTCAATGGTGCGAATCATGGCATCGCTACTGGGGGACACCGCCAGCCACAGGGGAATCATTAACAGGATCAAAAGTAAGCAACGTTCCCAACGGACCATGGGAGCACCTCCTTAGGGTGAGGTTTGGAGTGCCTGCTGAATTTGCGGAATCGTCACAGCGTACATGCCCCGCAGATCGCCAACACGGAAGCCATAGGCGCGATCGCTGGGATATTTTTCCTGAATAAAGGCAGGACGGCGATTTTTAGCCCCATGGCAGGCAAGGCAACTGGCTTGGACATCAATGCGACGGAAGTAGTGCACCCCTTCCTTATCGGTTTGCCAAAAGGCTTGCAGTTGGCGGTTGTTATCAAACTGATTGAGGGCTTGCACTTCCAGGGCTGTGCGCGGGGCATGGTTGGGGTTGCGATACTTGAGTGCCACCTGACGCACTTGCCAGCCATTGGCAGCGGCAATTTCCTTGGCTTGCTTGCCCACGGGGGCACAGACGGCCTTAAAGGTGTCAAGGGTCGGTTCGCTAGTACCCCCTTCTAGGGTAGAGGCAAGGCCAATGCGCATTTGATCCAACTGTTCAATGGCCGTGACCACTTTCCCCAGTTCATCGGGATTCACACTGGCCAAGGTGGCCGGAGAACCCTGGATCCATAGGGACGCCATCAACAGAACCATGAGCAAGATGCGCACCATAGACATTACTCCTTTATTAAATTTTGTCAATGTTTGTCTATCAAACTTTGATGATGGGTTGCTGCTCTGGAAACACCGTGGGTCGCAGGGGACGCACAAGGGAAAGGCCAAAGAATAGCCGCAGTCCCCACTGTTCAAACCAAGGGACACTCAGTCCCCACCGCATTTTCAGCAGGAAGTAGCGTTCAAAGGCGGCCTTGACCCAACTGACCCACGATCCTTGAATGGCATAGGCCAAGCGACGCCTCTCCCCAGGGGGTTCCGGCATCACCGGAGCGGCAATATAGGCAATACCGGTATTGCCAAAGTCAGCAAAACATAGGGCATCCAGTGTCGGTACCACAGGGTCAGCCGCTAATTCCCCAAGGGCAACGGCAATGTTGTGGCTGGCAGCGATCGCCATCTCCTCCGTCATTTGACCGGTTTTGGGCACTCCCATAGGCACAGGGGTCACTTCTAAAGGCTGAAGGTGAACACTGATGCCAACCCCGTAGATCTCAGGATAGTCGGGATGCTGAAGTGTGGGCAGCAGGGGCAAAAACCCCTTCTCATTGCCAAGGCCAGAGGCGCGCACAAAGCCCACGCCGCGAAAAGGTGGCAAAATCATGCTGTAGCCAAAGGGGATCACCTGTCCATCCCGCAGCAGGATTCGATGCGGCTCGATGGCAGTTATCTCAGCGTTGGTGATTGTTGCAATGCCTCGTTTCTCTATCAGGTTGCGGGTGAGTTGATCGCTGTTGGCCAACCCGCCAATCCCCAAGTGGCCAACGTAGGGTTCAGGGGTAATGAAGGTGATCTTGACCCGATCGCGCAACCCATGACGCCGCAGGGTGTGCTCTGCCAAAAAGAGAAATTCATAGGCAGGCCCAAAGCAACTGGCTCCGGGAGCGGCCCCCACAACTAAGTCCTTTGGCTCTTTTAGGAATTCTTGCCATGCTCTCTGGGCGGCAACGGCGTGGGCGGGAGTACACACGGAATGGCTGTGGAGGCCAAGGCCAGGAATCAGATCGACAGCGAGTTCTGCCCCTGTGGCAATCACCAAATAGTCGTAGTCAAGGGTTTGTTCAGGCAAGTCAATTTTCTTTTCCTGAGGAGCAAGCCGCTGAACTTTGCCTTGCACCCATCTCAGCCGATGGCGCCGGCTCACTGTCTCTAGGGGCACTTGCAGGTGTTCGAGGGAATTGTATCCGAGGGCAACCGCCACTAATCCCGGGATAAAGGTAAAGCGATCCCCATCAGAGACCAAGATCACTTCATGGCGATCGCCCAAACGATGTTTCAATTCGTAGGCTGTGGGCAATCCACCAATGCCCGCCCCAAGGACAACCACCCGTGCCATGACTGTATCCTCTACAAATTTATTTAATTAACTATATGGTAGTATAAGAACATAAAATTGGCCACAGGCGTCTGTGCTGAGGCAACCCCCAGAGTGGTACTGTATTCATCCTGTGGCCTTGTTGCGGCAGCGATTGGGACTATACTGGAAGGAACATGAGCTGTTGGAAGTCCACAGATGAATAGTTGCGTCCTCTTTGCGGAAGTGATCCAAGCCCCAGAGCTGCGCTACACCCAAGAACATCAGATGGCAGTGGCGACGATGGTGGTGCAGTTTGCCAGCCTTCGCAGTGAAGACCCCCCCATGAGTTTGCGAACAGTTGCTTGGGGTAATTTGGGACAAAAAATGCAGGCAGAATGCAAGGTGGGCGATCGCCTGATTTTAGAAGGTCGGCTAAAAATGGACACCATTGACCGCCCCGAGGGCTTCAAAGAAAAACGCGCCGAGTTAGTGGTGAGCCGTTTCTACACAGTTGAGGGCAACATTGTGGACCACGCGGCACAACCTGCAGCAAGCCCAATGGCCACACCCGCCGCCACCGTACCCATGACACCCAGGGTGGCCTCCCCACCCCCCGAACCGGAGGATATTAGCTTGGACGAGGTGCCCTTCTAAATTTCCAGCCGCAGGGTTACCACTTCCCATGGCTCCAGGGTCATTTGGTCTCCACGGTCGGTGGACATCTCCAGAAGGGTTTGTGCCCCTTTGACTTGCCATGGGATGAGGGTTGAGTGCAGTGCCAAGGTGCCCCCTTCCCCAACCACGTCTGCCACTCGCAATTGCCAGCCCTCTCTATCTTCAGCTTCCTTGAGAGCAAGGCATTGAATGCCAGCCTCCGACCAATGGAGCAGATGGGCGTGGGCGGGTAAGGTTCCCGTACAGTGGCCAAACAGCTCCGCTGCACCGTGGCCGATCGCGCTCCTGAGGGGATGATCAAACTGAGCCGCCCATTGCGGGACAGCCGCCGCCCGCCATGAGCCACTGTGGGGAAACACACCATAGCTAAAGCGGTGCTGACCGCGATCGCTGGTCGGATCAGGCCATGTGGGCGATCGCAAGAGGGTCAAGCGCAGTTGATTGGCTTGGGCATCCAGGCCATGCTTGCCGTCGCTGAAAAGACTCACCCCATACTCCGGTGTACTTAGATCTACCCACGTGAGAAAGGGCACCTCCCACTTTGCTTGCTCATGGGGACTGAGGTGCGGATTAGGGAGTGTCGGGCGCACCGTAACACCACCGGGAGTTTCACAGGTGATCTGCTCAGCACTGATTGCCAAGGGAAACGCTGCCTTGAGGAGAATATGTTCCTCCTGCCAGTCAATTATTGTATCAATGCGCAGCCAGGGGGTTTGATACTGCAGCACATATTCCTGCTGAATCCACGAGGACTGAAAGCGCCACCTTACCCGTAGGCGTTGCTCCAGTTGGTGCCACGTCACCCATGCAATTGACTCTAAGATCGCGCCCGCCAGTCGGTGCTGCCCATAGTTGGGATCAATGTTCCAGGCATCCCAGTACTGCCCCTGATCACGGAAAAATTGCAGTTGATTGCCGCGATCGCCCAAACAGGGACGATGATTCAACTTGTCGTAGAGGTTGGTGATTTCCCCCGTTGCCGGATCAATCTCAACGTGGAGATAGTTATTTTCCAAGACATAGCCCAAGGGCGGGGTGGGTAAGGGGTCGGGGCGCGATCGCGGGCAGAGCCACAGGAGTGTGTAGCCAATTCCCGGCACCTCAGGGGTACAAAACGTCAGACACCCTTGGGGAGTATTTAACTGGGCTGGTAAGTCGTAGTCCCCCCGTGGACAATACACCCGCCAAGAGGGGATTGCCGGCGGTAGCTGCGCCAAATCAATGTGGACAACCCCAGCGCGATCGCCTACCCCACTGTTGAAAATAACCACAGGAATTGCCCCTGCCACGGGGGGGGTGCCGTAGTCTATAGAGGCCCACAGAGCGGTTTGGGCCGCCTTAAGTAAGGTTTCTGTCGTTGTCAGAAGTTGCTGCCATGTTAGATTGACCTCAGCATAGACCTCAGGAATTGAGGATCCGGGCAGAATATCATGAAACTGGTTAAAGAGCAGTTGTTGCCAACAGGTTTTGAGTTCTTCCCTGGGGTAGGAAAAAGCAGTCGTCATTGCGGCGAGGGCACACCAGCGCTCTGCCTCTTGCAGTTGCCGTTGGGCGCGATCGTGGGCAGCCTTTTGATCACCATGACTGGTATAGCAACCGCGATGGAATTCTAAATACAGTTCCCCTTGCCACTGCGTGGTCGGCGGGGTTTCTTGGCTCAACTGTTCTAAATACTGCCGCAGGGTTGTCCATTGCCACTGCGGCCCAATACCGCCAAGGTGTTGCCAGCGTCGCACCCGTTCCAACATTTCTGCCGTCGGCCCACCGCCATGATCCCCAACACCGGGGAGCCAGAGGCTGCGCCGCGATCCCGTTTGTTGCCACCACTGTTGGGCGTAGGTAGCCATTTTCACTGGATCAATCCCCTCGCCAATGGGCGCTGACATCAGGGCGTTGATCTGAGCCCCCGCCACATCCCGCCAGACAAACCAACCGTGGGGAAAGCGGCTGGTGTCATTCCAGCGCAATTTTTGGGTGACAAAGTAGCGAATCCCCCCTTGGGCCAAGAAACTGGGCAAGCGTTCCGGAAAGCCAAAGGTATCGGGCAACCAAGCAATGGGGCTAATGTCACCAAAGACCCGCTGCACGTACTGCTGCCCATAGAGAATTTGACGGGCAATGGACTCAGCATTAATGAGATTTAGCTCCGGTTCCACCCAAAGACCCGCTGCCACATCCCACCAACCGGCGGCAACGGCTGCCTGAATTTGCCCAAAGAGTTCCGGGGCATGGGTTTGCAAATGGGCATACAACGCTGGGGTGGAGTGGCTAAAGGTCAGCTCAGGGTAGCGTTTCTTGAGCCCCAAGACAGATTGAAAAGTGGACTGTGCCACTTGCCATGTTTCTGCGATTGGCCAGAGCCACGCCAAGTCTAAATGGGCATGACCACACAGGTGGATTGTGAACTCCCGTAAAGGGGTGGCGATCGCCAGCATGCTGTCATGAATCTCCGCCAGCAACGGATCTAAAATGGGGCGCTGCCCTTGACTTTCTAGAATTTCCTTAAGCAGCGGTTCAAGGGGTTCTAGGTTGAGGGTTTCACCAAAAATCTCCAAAATGTGCAACTCAGTGGCAACAAAGTCGGGGTCAATTCCCAGGGGCGATTCAAACCGCAGGCAGGATCTCACCAAAGCACCGTCATCGTGGCCGGGACTGATGAGATGCAACACCACATCCCAGGTTTGGCCGGGGGTTACGGCTTCCCCTAGGCAAAGACTCACCGAATGATCGAATAAATCCCCCTGATGCATCGCCTGGCCATTGACATACACCGTTGCCTGATCCGCCCACCACGTGAGATCAAGGCGTAGAGTTAAACCTGCCACGCTATAGCCTTGAACCATCGCCGGTACCCTGATCCGCTGCCCCAACCACAGGGAGTGCCGACCCTTGGGCCACGCCAGATGACCCTTAACATTCACGGCATAGGGAGTCGTCCCTGCATCCTGGAGCGAGGGTGAGGTGAGGGGAAGCCACTGGGAATGAATCTCGATGACTGCCAATGAATGTAAATAGTTACGAGATTCTTTGATTAATTCTGTCAAGACCATAAGAATTCGTTAATTTGCCGGCGATCGGCCTAGGCCAATTGCTATGCTGGAGGTGTGAGGAGCTGTCGTCATTTATTTAACCAAACTGTCAATAAAAAATTTTATTTAAGGGGAGTGACCTCATGGTAACCCGACGTGAGCCCTGGCGGGGCTTTTTGCTCTCCTCGGTCTGTGGCATCCTGACCGCCCTGGCGATCGCCCCAGTGATGCTTGCCCAATCCCAACGCCCCCCTGCCCCCGATCAACCTGGGGAAACTGTTGGGGCGGATCCCCGCCAGAGTTCCCTCCCGCTCCCTTGGCAATGGATTGAGGACGGCCACGCTGCCGCCGTCAAAGCCAAGAAATCCCTCCGCTTCACGCAACAGACCCCCCAATATATCTCTCCCGATGGCCGCTATGTGGCACAGGCCACCCTCTATTTCACGGCACATCCAGAAGCTCATCGGCAACAACTGGTGAGTGTTCTTGAAATTCGCGATCGCCAAAGGGGCACTCAAGAGCGGATTGCAAGTCTCAAGGAAATGCCGCCTGAATTTTTGGCAGAGGTGCCCCAAGGCCAAGGTCTAATTGCGGTGCTGGTTCCTGTGGGTTGGTCAGCAACGGGCAATCGTCTTTTGGTGCGACAGGTCGGTGGGCTTTTTGCCACGGATTTAATCAGCGACGGTGCGTGGATTTGGCAGGCGGGGGTGGGTCATGTGGCCACAGTTTATCCCACCGCTGCGGAATACGACTTTGCCACCCTCCTCGGCTGGAGCACAACGGATCCGCAACGGGTACTCTTTCAAACCCAAACGATGGGGAATCCCAAAGCTACGATTTGGGCAGTGGATGCCCAAGGCAGCAGCCAATTGGCCCAGGGCGATCGCCCCCGTGTCTATGGCACCACCCTACCCGCCACTGCCAATGCCCAACGTCAGCCCTAGGTTTCCTTCCCTAGGGCCATTCAGAGATGGAAAGAAATTTTATCCAAAATTCCCAGCGCCCCAATTATCTCAGTTGGCTGAGGTAGCGGTCAATGAAGCCAATCATCACCGCCGGGCACTCCAACTGGGGCGTTAGTCCCACCTCCGGAATCACGTCAAAGGCACGAATCGCCTCCCGGTTTAACTGTGCCAAGCGTTGACCGACCGCCAGCGGAGGGAGTTTTGCCTGCTCTCCCCAAACGATATAGGTCGGCACCGTCAAATGGGGCAGGCAGCGACCGAGATCGCAGCAGAGATCACCCCGCACAAAAGCCAGTGCCGCAAATTCCGCCCCCGGTGACTGTGCCACTTGGGTATAGGTGGCAACCATTTCGGGGCTGATGCGGCTGGGTCGGGCAAACTGTTGATTGGCCATAAAGGACTGCACACTCAGGGAATTGGCCACGCCAAGGCGATAAAAGACTGTATCTACGTAGGGCTGGCGGGCAATCTGGGCAAGGGGGGTTTGGCGGTAATCTTGACCAAAATCACTCAACCCCGTTGGACAGGTGAGAATGAGGCCGCGGAAGCATTGGGGATGGGCGATCGCCCCCTGGATGGCAAAGGCTGCCGTCAGTGACGACGTGATCACCACCGCTGGTTCCGCCGTCAATTGACCAAGGCACTCCAGCAAGTGATCCACATAGGCCGCCACCGTATAGGGTTGATCGCGATGCTCAGAGGCGCCCCAACCGGGCAAATCCAAAGCAAAAAGGGAATACTCGGCTGCAAAGGCTGGATAAACCGCCGACCACTCATAGCGGCTCGAGCCACCGCCAAAGCCATGCCAAAAAAATAGAGGCGGCCGGGCATGGTTCGCCGTGCTGACATCATTCGTCACGTAGGCCACCTCACCCATAGCCGTTGTCAGGGTGCGCGATCGCAGGCAATCAAACATGGGGATTTCCTAAAGAGAAGAAACCTGCTATGATGATAAATCGCGCTGAATTAAACGGGTAGCAACGGGCTGCCCCGCCCCAATGGAGTGCCGCCGTGAGCAAGAGTACCGAAGGCGAAAAGCCCACTAGTGGCTTTAATCTAACCGAGTTTTTCCGCGAAACCAAGGAAGAACTCAACAAAGTGGTGTGGCCCGATCGCCAGCGCCTGATTGGCGAATCTGCGGCGGTCATTCTCATTGTTTCCCTTTCCGCTGCGGTCATCTACCTAGTGGATGAACTCTTTCGTTGGCTGGCCACACTGATTTTTTAGACAGCCAAAGATTTCTACGAGTACGCGCCTATGGTGAGTGAATTTACTGATCATACTGATCATTCCGCTCTCAACGATCCTCTTGACGATACCGTTGAAGTATCTGAAGGGGAGCAAGCGGGTAAGGTCAAACGGTTTTGGTACGCCGTCCAGGTGGCCTCTGGCTGCGAAAAAAAAGTGAAAAGCACCATCGAGCAGCGGCTCCATACGCTAGATGTGGCCGATCGCATCTTTCGTATTGAAATTCCCCAAACCCCAGTCATCAAAATCAAAAAAGATGGCTCGCGGCAAACCATGGAGGAAAAAGTTTTTCCCGGTTATGTGCTTGTCCAAGTACGGGCACAGCAATCTCCCGAAACCGGCGAATGGCAAATTGATGATGAAGCTTGGCAGGTGATTAAAAACACCCCCAATGTGATTAACTTTGTCGGTGCTGAGCAGCGCCGCAGTACAGGCCGGGGACGCGGTCACGTCAAGCCTATGCCCCTGAGTCCAGCTGAAGTGGAGCGCATCTTCCGCAAAGCCCAAGAACAGGAACCGGTGCACCGCATTGATCTCAACAGTGGTGATAAGATCAAAGTTCTCAATGGTCCCTTTAAGGACTTTGAGGGAGAGGTGATTGAAGTCAGTGCTGAGCGCAGCAAACTGAAGGCATTACTCTCGATTTTTGGCCGCGAAACGCCGGTCGAACTCGAAGTAACTCAAGTGGAAAAAGTAGATTAGGACGCTAACTCACTATGGCGAAAAAGGTCGTCGCAGTTATTAAACTTGCCATTCAAGCAGGTAAAGCCAACCCTGCTCCCCCCATTGGCCCAGCCCTGGGCCAGCACGGTGTGAACATCATGATGTTCTGCAAAGAGTACAATGCTCGCACCGCCGATCAAGTGGGGATGGTGGTTCCCGTTGAAATTTCGGTCTATGAAGATCGCAGTTTCACCTTTGTTCTCAAAACTCCACCCGCTTCCGTATTGATCCAAAAAGCCGCTGGCATTGAAAAGGGCTCCGGCGAACCCAACAAGAAAAAAGTGGGCAGCATCACCCGTGCCCAACTGCGGGAAATTGCTGAGAAGAAAATGCCGGATCTCAATGCCAACGATATTGAAGCGGCCATGCGGATTATCGAAGGCACGGCCCGCAATATGGGCGTGACCATTACCGACTAAAATTTTCTGAGGGTGTTCCTGTTGAGTCCTTTGTTGTGTTGGGGGAGAAACTTTGTTTCGTTGGTACCCCGTGGAGGTAAATTCTGATGCGTAAACTCTCGCGACGACTGCGCGAACTCTATGCCAAGGTGGAGGATCGTCCCTACGCTCCCCTTGAGGCCTTGCAATTGCTTAAGGAAACGGCCACCGCCAAATTTCCTGAATCGGCCGAGGCCCACATCCGCTTGGGCATTGATCCGAAATATACAGATCAACAATTGCGTACTACCGTGGCGCTCCCCAAGGGCACCGGTCAAACCATTCGCGTGGCCGTGATTGCTCGGGGTGAAAAAGTGACCGAAGCTAGTGCCGCCGGTGCCGATGTTGTAGGCTCAGAGGAGCTGATTGAGGAAATTCAAAAGGGGCGGATGGACTTTGACCTCCTCATTGCCACCCCCGATATGATGCCCCAAGTGGCCAAAGTGGGCCGGATTCTCGGTCCGCGGGGACTAATGCCATCCCCCAAGGCGGGTACGGTGACTTTTGACTTGCCCCAAGCAATTCAGGAGTTCAAAGCGGGGAAAGTGGAATTCCGTGCCGATCGCACCGGGATTGTCCATGTGCTCTTTGGCAAAGCCAGCTTCAGCGCCGAAGACCTGCTCGTTAACCTCAAGGCCCTGCAAGAAAGTATTGACCGCAACCGCCCGAGTGGTGCCAAGGGGCGCTACTGGCGCAGTGTCTATGTGGCTGCGACAATGGGGCCGAGCATTCAGGTGGACATTAATGCTCTGCGGGAGCTAAAACTGGCCGAAGCCGCCTAAGGAGGACTTGCCTATTGCCCAATACCTGACAACTCAAGACGAAAACCGAAGACCGCAGGGGTCTGGCTGAGACATAATCTTCCTGCCGAGGTTTGCGAAGTCCATCCATTGCGATTGGGCGATCGCCCCGGCACCACTGCTGGGGTTTTTCTTTCACTGACTAGAGGAGGTGATGCGCGTGGGACGCACGCTAGCAAACAAAAAAGAAATTGTGGCGGAGCTCAAGGAACGCCTGAGGGAGTCCCAAATGGCACTGGTGATTGACTACCAGGGTCTCACCGATGCTGAGATGAAGGATTTGCGGCAACGCTTGCGCAAGTGCAATGCCAGTTGCAAGGTCACGAAAAACACCCTGATGGCATTGGCGGTCAAAGAAAGTGACACTTGGCAACCCATGACCCAATTCCTCAAGGGACCGTCAGCGTTTCTCTTGGTTAAGGATGACATTGGCGGCGCAATTAAGGCCTACCAAGAATTCCAAAAGGCCACGAAAAAAACCACCCTCCGCGGTGGGGTCATGGAGGGACGTGCCCTTGACGAAGCGCAAGTGAAGGCCATTGGTGATCTGCCCTCAAAAGAACAACTCATGGCGCAGATTGCCGGTGCCCTCAACGCCGTCACAGCAAAGATTGCCATTGGCATCAAGGAGGTTCCTGCTTCCTTGGCGCGGGCAACGCAGGCGATCGCCGACAAAGGTGCGGAATAGATCGATCCTGTTTTCGGTTTCCCTTGGGAAGCCACCTGTTCTTGTTTTCCAACTTTGAAACGATAGGAGTTTACAATGTCTGCTGCAACCGATGAAATTCTCGAAAAGTTGAAATCCTTGACCCTGTTGGAAGCGGCCGAGCTGGTCAAGCAAATTGAAGAGACCTTTGGCGTCAGTGCCGCGGCGCCGGTTGGTGGGATGATGGTGGCGGCGCCTGTGGCCGGTGCGGCGGCAGCTCCCGCAGAAGAAGTCGAAGAGAAAACCGCCTTCGATGTCATTCTTGAAGAAGTCCCCGCGGACAAGAAGATTGCTGTGCTCAAGGTGGTGCGCTCCTTGACTGGCTTGGGTCTGAAGGAAGCCAAGGAAGTGGTGGAATCCACACCCAAACCCGTGAAAGAAGGTGCCACCAAAGAAGACGCCGAAGCCGCCAAGAAAGAACTGGAGGAGGCCGGCGCCAAAGTCAGCATCAAGTAATCTTTGGTATCCATTTGTTTGGAGGGTGGTGTTCTGGCCACCCTCTCTTAGTATTTGGGGAGTATAGAGACCCATGACCCCTATTCGTGCCATCTATACCGATGGTGCCTGTGCAGGCAATCCAGGACCGGGGGGGTGGGGCGTGGTTATTTACTTTACCGATGGCTCTGTGCAGGAGCTTGGGGGACACCACCCGGCTACTACGAATAATCGCATGGAATTACAGGCTGCTATTGAAGCCCTCAAGGCATGGCACCAACTGGCGCCGGGGAGCGCGATCGCCCTTTACACCGACAGCGAGTATGTCCTCAAGGGCATTACTGAGTGGATCCTCAATTGGAAACGGCGGGGCTGGCAAACGGCCGCCAAAAAGCCGGTTCTCAATCAAGACCTGTGGCAGGAGTTAGATGCCCTCAATCATCCCTTAATCCAATGGCACCATGTACGCGGCCATAGGGGCGATGTCGGGAATGAACGCTGCGATCTGATTGCCCGCAGTTTCAGCCGTGGGCAGCCCATTGCCCTAAGAACGCTGCCACCACCGCCGGGGTAATGTCGCGGGTGCGTTCAAAGACTGCACTGGCTCCCGCTGAGCGCAGGCGATCGCCATAGCGTTGCCGATCTTCGGGCTTGACATGGGGAGGAATCACCCCAAGGGCAATCCAGGGCGTTGTTGCTTGTTCTTTGCGAGCATTGACAACGGTTTGCATATCCGCCACAGTATCCCCCACATAAAAGGCGGGAATCGTTTCTTGATCACTGGCCTGACGGTAGGCTATGCGGAGTCCTGTGGGGTCAGGCTTGCCAGGAGCATCTTCCATGGCGATCAACAGGGGCTGATCCAGACCCAAGCGGTGTCTCAGGACATATTCTGCCGAGTCCCGCGGGGCACCACTGACAAAGCCCCAGTGGATCTGCGCTTGATCGAGGGTCTGAAAATAGGCAACATCCACTAGTAGCGGCTCATCTTGAATATAGCCTGACCAATTTTCACCGCTATAGCGCTCCTCAAAAAAGATCACCAACTGTTCGTAGTCCAAGGGCACTTGGGAACGGGGGCTTCCTTGGTGTTCAAAGTAGCGGTAAATGAGTTCGCGGGAGGCTTCCCAGTCGTTATTCCAGCAGCCCTCTGCTTTGAGGTTGTCAATTTCCTTTTGACTGGGGCGATAGGCACCCCCTGTAAAATGCTCAACGGTATCCGCTAGGGCACGGCGATAGGAACGACTGACGTCGCGAATCACCCCATCAATATCAAAAAAGACACAGGCACAGGGGGTACTCAACTGTCCCTCTCCAGAAACTTGTATGCAGTTGGCCTGATTGGTTATTATAGAAGATGGTCTTCGGTAAAAAATACGTTTTAGGAGGTTAGAATTGTCCCGTTTTACCCTAAGAGTGCTTTGGTTAGAGAAAGACGTGGCGATCGCTGTCGATCAAATTGTTGGCAAAGGGACAAGCCCCCTCACCTCCTACTTCTTTTGGCCCCGCACCGACGCTTGGGAACTCCTCAAGGCAGAGTTAGAGAAGAAATCTTGGATTACGGAAGCCGAGCGCATTGAACTCCTCAACCGTGCCACCGAAATCATTAACTACTGGCAAGAGGAGGGCAAAAATCGTCCCGTTAGTGAGGCCCAAAAACGCTTTAGTGATGTTAGTTTTGTAGGCACAGCCTAGGGTGCTCTCAATCCCAGGGTCAATTATTGCAAGTTGAGGAGAAACAGAATGGGAGTTGTTTTGTACTTTGTCATTGTTGCTGGCGCGATCGCCCTAGCCACGATTTTGTTTCACACGCTACGCACCGTGAAGCTCATTTAGCTGCATCCTACCCTCTTCGTATCTCTGGATTGAAGTTCTGCATAGGGAGAGAGAACTCGTGTCCCACGCTGTCACCTTAATTCGCGGCGACGGTATTGGTCCTGAGGTTGCCGCTGCAGCTCGCACCGCCATTGATGCCACAGGCGTCAAAATTGACTGGGTAGTTGTGGATGCCGGCGTGGACATGATGGAACGCTACGGTACTCCCTTGCCCGAACAGGTTCTCGATGCCATCAAAAGCACGAAAACTGCCATCAAAGGCCCAATTACCACCCCCGTGGGGACAGGCTTTCGTTCTGTCAATGTCGAGATCCGCAAGCGGCTGAATCTCTATGCGAACCTACGGCCTGCCAAATCCATTGTGGGGGTGAAAAGCTATTTTCAAAACATTGACCTCATCATTGTTCGCGAGAATACCGAAGACCTCTACGCCGGGATTGAGTTTGAATACACCAGTCCCGAAGCAGCTAAAGCCCGCGCCTTTTTGAGTGATCTATCGGGCAAGCCGATTCGGGAGGATGCAGCCATTGGTGTCAAGCCCATTTCTGTGCTGGGGAGCGATCGCATCCTTGAGTTTGCCTTCAAATATGCCAAGGCCAACGGCCGCAAGAAAGTGACAGCTGTTCACAAGGCCAACATCATGAAATTTACCGATGGCCTCTTCCTCGAACGGGCCCGCGAAATTGCCACCCGTTACCCCGAGATTGCCTTTGAAGATCGCATTGTCGATAACATGTGCATGCAGTTGATGCAGAAGCCCGAACTCTACGATGTGATGGTGATGCCCAACCTCTACGGCGATATTCTTTCAGACCTGTGTGCCGGGATGATTGGCGGTCTGGGGGTGGCTCCCGGCGCCAATATTGGCGATGAATATGCGGTTTTTGAGGCGATTCACGGTTCAGCCCCCAAATATGCAGGTCAAAACAAAGCCAATCCCACCGCCTTGATTCTCTCAGGGGTATTGATGCTGCAACACCTGGGTGAAATGGAGGCAGCACAGCGTCTGCAAGCGGCTGTCGAAAAAGTAATTGCTGAGGGGCGCTTTGTCACCTACGATTTGGCGGCACCGGGCAAAGACCCCGTAGGTACCCAACAGATGGCTGCTGCGATTGCCGAGTACGCCGCACCCTAACCCACCAGCAGATTCTCCTCGGGATATTGAACGTTAGAAGGCCGGGGATCACCGATAATTGCCGCCATCAGCAGCAGGATACCCACCCGTCCGGCATACATCGTTACAATCAAGACCAACTTGGAAAAGATGCTTAGATCACTGGTAATACCGGTGGAAAGCCCAACGGTGGCAAAGGCAGAAACGGTTTCAAAGAGGATATTGATGAAATTTTCTTCCGGGTCAGCGATCGCAATCAGGGTGGTTGAAACCAGCACCGTAAACATTGACCCAAAGGCAACGGCAACGGCTTTCATGATGAGGGAGGGGGGCACTTGACGGCGGTAGAGCAGTACCACCTCTTTCCCTTGGAGCGCCGACTTGGTAATCCCTGCCAAAATTCGTAACGTAGTTGTTTTAATGCCCCCTGCCGTGCCACCGGGGCTGCCGCCAATAAACATCAGGGCAATCATAATAAATAGCCCGCTATTATTGAATTCACCAATGTTGACCGTATTAAAGCCCGCTGTGCGCGCTGTAACCGACTGAAACCACGCCAAGAGGAGCTTCTGATCCCAGGAAAAAAGACCAAATCGCTCGGGCGATCGCAGCTCCGTCAGGAACAGCATGACTGTTCCCAAGATTAGGAGAACTGCTGTGGTACTGGTAACAATTTTGAAATTGAGGCTAAAGGTCATCTGGCTGGCTTTGCGGATCAAGTAGGCGGGTTTGCCCCAGTAGCGCAGATGCTCCCGGAGCCAAAGGTAGAACTCAAAGATGACCTCGTAGCCAATACCACCAAAAATAATCAGTAGGGAAATCACCAAATTCAAGGGCACTGAGGTTTGATACCCCATTAAACTGTTGCTAAAGAGGCTAAACCCGGCATTATTCCAAGCACTGATACTGTGAAACACCGCCAGCCACAGGGCCTGTGGATCCCTAAAGTCTTGGCGAAAAATTAGCCACAGCAAAAAGGCACCCGTCAATTCAAAGAGAAAGGTCAAGCCCAAAATCGAGCGCACCAGTTGCCGTGCCCCCTGGATGCCCCGCCGATCCAAGGCCTGCTGGAGCGCTATTTTTTGCCGTAGGTTAAACTTGCGCCCTAGTAAAATAATCAAAAATGTCGTGGCCGTCATGTACCCCAGACCGCCCACTTGAATCAGCAGCAGAATCACCAGTTGGCCAAAGGGGGAAAAATGGGTGGCCGTATCAACAATGATGTGGCCTGTCACGCAAACCGCTGAGGTGGCTGTAAATAGGGCAATAACGAAGGGATTCCAATGCCCATTACTGGTGGACCAGGGCAGACACAGGAGGAGCGTCCCTACCATAATCACTGCCAAAAATCCAAGGCAAATTGTCCGTGGAACCGTCAACATCAATGAATGCGTATCCAAAAGGCCTGAGGCTAATCTATCGCAGGATTGTATTGGCAACAATCTTCTAGGGTTACGGTTCCCAATCGGGATGACAGGATTTGAACCTGCGACCCTCTGCTCCCAAAGCAGATGCGCTACCAAGCTGCGCTACATCCCGGCAGTTAATCTCTATCCTACCACTGAATTCTCAGCACAATAGGACGGGGACCCTTAGAATCAAGATAAGGAGTTTTTCATTTTGTTAAGGTTGCCCTCGCTGGTATGACCGACGTCCCCGTTTCCCACATTCGCAATTTCTCGATCATTGCCCACATTGATCACGGTAAGTCAACCCTTGCCGATCGCCTGCTGCAATTTACGGGCACGGTGGACCCCCGTGAAATGAAGGAGCAGTTTCTCGACAATATGGACCTGGAGCGGGAGCGGGGAATTACGATTAAGCTGCAAGCCGCCCGCATGACCTACATCAGTCGCGATGGCGAAACGTACATCTTGAATTTGATTGACACCCCCGGCCACGTGGATTTTTCCTATGAGGTGTCGCGATCGCTGGCCGCCTGTGAAGGGGCACTCCTGGTGGTGGATGCCTCCCAAGGGGTAGAAGCCCAAACCTTGGCCAATGTCTATCTGGCCTTGGAACACAATTTAGAGATTATTCCTGTCCTCAACAAAATTGATTTGCCCGGGGCTGAACCCGAGCGCGTGAAGGCAGAAATCGAAGAGATTATTGGCCTCGACTGCTCCCAAGCGGTTCTAGCCTCTGCCAAGGAAGGGATTGGCATCGAGGAAATTCTGGAATCCATTGTGCATTTGGTGCCCCCCCCGCGCGATACCCTGGATCAACCCCTGCGGGCATTGATTTTTGATAGCTACTACGATGCCTACCGTGGGGTAATTGTCTATTTTCGAGTCATGGATGGTGTGGTCCGCAAGGGCGATCGCATCCGCTTGATGGCCTCCGGCAAAGAATATGAGATTGACGAACTGGGGGTCCTTGCCCCCCACCAAAAACCGGTGGACAGCCTCCATGCCGGGGAAGTGGGCTACCTCGCCGCCGCCATTAAAGCCGTTGGCGATGCCCGTGTCGGCGACACCATTACATTGGCGCAAAACCCGGCCAAGGAACCCCTCCCTGGCTACGCCGAAGCCAAACCCATGGTCTTTTGTGGCCTGTTTCCCACCGATGCGGATCAGTTTGAAGATCTGCGGGAAGCCCTTGAGAAATTAAAGCTTAATGATGCTGCGCTCCACTATGAGCCGGAAACCTCCAGTGCCATGGGTTTTGGGTTCCGCTGTGGCTTTTTGGGACTGCTGCACATGGAGATTATCCAAGAGCGGCTCGAGCGGGAATACAATCTGGATTTAATCATTACCGCTCCTTCGGTGGTTTATCGGGTCACCACGGTGAAAGGGGAAGTGCTCATGATTGACAACCCCAGCCTGTTGCCCGAACCCCAATACCGCGAAAAAATTGAGGAACCCTACGTGCAACTGGAGATGATTACCCCCGAAACCTATGTCGGCACCCTCATGGAATTGGCACAGTCGCGGCGGGGCATCTTTAAGGATATGCGCTACCTTGCCCAAGGGCGTACCACCTTGGTCTATGAAATGCCCTTGGCGGAAATTGTGACGGACTTTTTCGATGAAATGAAGTCGCGATCGCGGGGCTATGCCAGTATGGAATACCACCTCATTGGCTACCGTCCCAATGATCTAGTGAAGCTGGATATCCTTATTAATAACGACCCTGTGGACTCCTTAGCAGCCATTGTCCACCGCGATAAGGCCTACTATGTGGGACGTGCCTTGGTTAGCAAACTCAAGGATCTAATCCCGCGCCACCAATTCAAAATTCCCATTCAAGCAGCCATTGGTTCACGGGTGATTGCCAGTGAAAGCATTCCCGCCCTGCGCAAGGATGTCTTGGCGAAGTGCTACGGCGGTGACGTGACCCGCAAACGCAAGCTCCTAGAAAAACAAAAAGCGGGTAAAAAACGAATGAAGGCGATCGGGCGGGTGGATGTGCCCCAAGAGGCCTTTATGGCGGTATTGCGACTCAAGAATGAATAGGAGGCTCAGGGTGTCTCAACGGTCATCGGGCAAATGGGTGGCGATCGTCACCGGTGCCATTTCCCTACTATTGGGAATTGGCTACTTGGTGTTAGTACAGCTTTTGGATTGGCGCGGCGATTGGCAGCCGGCTCCCTTGGGCCTCCTGCAATTGCTCTTCCCTTAAAACTGTTTAGACAAGCGGGGGCAGTTCACCGTGAATGGTAAAGCGCACATGGTTGAGGGCTAAATCTCCAAGGCGTAGGCCGCGATCGCGATAATTGGTGGTCTCAAAGCGAATGCCTTTGCCCACTTCCACGTGGTACCAGGGCAGTCCCATAAAAAACCGTGTCGGATAGGGACCGCGCTCTACCACATCATCGGGGTTGGACTCCATGGGCAGCCAGCCAATTCCCGGCACATAAAATTCCAACCAGACATGGTTATAGGTAGGCTGGAGGGGAATGCCGCGCTTTTGGGGATAGGGGGGACATTTATAGCGACCTACCGTGCGGCAAGCAATGCCGTTCAGTCGGGCTAAGGCCAGCAGTACGCCCACATACTCGCCGCAGGAGGCCGTTCCCCGCTTCAAAACCACATCGGGCGTGTCAATTGTTGGCCGCATAGCATAGCTGAGGCGATCGTAGACATAGTTACGAATCTTGAGCATCTGGCGCAGGATATGGGTCTCTGTGCCCACGGCTTCCCGCGCCGCCTCGCGGACTATGGGTTGATCCATTGCCAACTCATCGTTATCCACCAGATACTGCGCTGCAAATTCCGGCGGCAGCGGTAGCGTCTCATCAATGTCGTCAAAGCCAAGATGGTACTTCATACCTCTCACTTCTAGCCAAGCCCGCCAACCAAAAAGGCGGGCTTCGTAGGGACGCACCTCAGGAAACTCAAACACTGCCACTGGCTGATCCGCCACCGTTTCCAAGCGAAAGGGGGTACCCACGGGTTCGACCCGCAGTAGTTTTTGGCGCAGGGAATTGATCGGCAGCGCAATCCGCCACTCGAGGTTATCTAAGTGCAGCGCATCAAGGGGAGACATTTCCTCTACGTAGGCCATCTCAATCAGATAGCCATTGGAGACTGTGTAATGCTGCTCCCTATGGGTGTGGTAGAGCAGCGGGTGAATCAGGCAAATATCGCGATAAGCAATTTCGAGGGGGGCTTCGCGGTTGTTGGGGTTATCCCGCAGATAGGGCTCTTCACCGCCATAGGCCACCCACAACTGGCCCGTCGCATCAAAGGTAAAGGCCGTTGGCTGGGCAAAGGGGGTCAAGGCCACCCATTCAACACGGCCGCTCTGGCGATCGAGGCAATAGATGGATTGCTCTAGGCGATCGCTCACCCACAAATAGCCATCCTTGAGGGCTAAATTTTCACAGCCAATGCCCGGGGCACTCAGGCGATACTGCTCTCGAGCGGTCTCATCAAAACAGTGGATGTAACCGGATTTTTGACAGGCCACATAGATGCCTGTGTCATCCACCGCCACACCGTAAATGGGATAGCGGCACTCCAGCACCTTTTCTACATGCCAGTCAGGGAGATGACAACGGTAGAGCCATGTGTCCCGACAAAACCAGAGGGTCTCGCGATAGAGACAGAGGCCATGGGCATCAAGAAATGGCTCTAGATCGTAGGGATTGAGAATCTCGCTGTGGTCGTTTTCGCCGTTAATGAGCAAAATAAAGCCCCGTACCCGATCCAAGGCCAAAAAGTTGGCGCCAAGGGTTGCTTGGCAAAAGGGTAAACGGGGCAATTGACGTAGCCACAGGGCTTGGGGATCGACCCATGCCAGACCGGAGAGCTGGTAAGCACCTAGGGGATAAATAGTGCGCCAATTGTGATCCAGGGCTCGGGAGCTGAGGGAGTCCCCATAACCCTGTGCCGGTGTCTCTGGCATAGGCAGCAAATACCCTACTCAACCGCCTGGGGCAATAGCTCACGCCGCGGTTGAGCTTGGATCTTCACTTGACCGGATTCATCCACATCAATGAGGGCAGTGTCGCCTTCGCGGATGCGGCCAGAGAGCATTTCCTCAGCCAAGGTGTCCTCCAAAAGGCGCATAATCGCTCGCCGCAGGGGCCGTGCTCCATAGCTGGGGTTGTAGCCCTCATCAATGAGCCGGTCCTTGAAGCGCTCGGTCACCTCCAAGGTGATGCCTTTTTCGGTGAGGCGCGAGAACACTTCCTTGAGGAGAATGTCGGCAATTTGCTTGACTTCGTCCTTCGTCAATTGGCGGAAGACAATAATCTCATCCAGGCGGTTGAGGAATTCAGGGCGGAAGTATTGCTTCAGTTCCTCATTCACCAAGGAGCGAATGCGATTGTATTGGGATTCAGCGGCATCCTCAGTACCAAACTCAAAGCCAAGGCCAGCCGCCCCCTTCTCAATCACCTTCGAGCCAATGTTCGAGGTCATGATCAAGAGGGTATTCTTGAAGTCAACGGTACGCCCCTTGGAGTCAGTAAGACGGCCATCTTCAAGGATTTGCAGCAGCAGGTTAAAGACATCGGGGTGCGCTTTCTCGATTTCATCGAAGAGCACCACCGTATAGGGACGCCGCCGCACGGCTTCGGTGAGCTGACCGCCCTCGTTGTAGCCCACATAGCCGGGGGGCGAACCGATGAGCTTAGAGACGGTATGCCGCTCCATGTATTCGGACATATCCAAGCGGATCATCGCCTCTTCAGAGCCAAAGAAGTAGGCCGCCAAGGCTTTCGTTAACTCCGTTTTACCGACACCGGTTGGCCCAGAGAAGATAAAGCTGGCAATGGGACGGTTGGGATTTTTGAGACCGACACGGGCACGGCGAATGGCGCGGGAGATCGCCTTCACCGCTTCATCTTGACCAATGACCCGCTGGTGTAAGGTCTCCTCCATGTGCAGCAGTTTTTCCGACTCGCTTTCGGTGAGCTTGCTCACGGGCACACCCGTCCAAGAGGCCACAATGTGGGCAATGTCTTCTTCGGTGACGACGGGGGTTTCCTCTTCACCGTTGGCGATTTCGGCTTTTTTCTGCTGGGCAATGGCACGGATTTGTGCTTTCAGTTCCATCTCGCGATCGCGCAGTTCACCCGCTTTGTCAAAGTTTTGGGCCCGCACGGCATCATCTTTTTCTTTGAGCACTTGCCGCAATTCGCGATCCAGTTCCTTGGCCGCAGGTGGTAGTTGCGAGTTAATCAGGCGCACCCGTGAGCCCGCTTCGTCAATGAGGTCAATGGCTTTGTCGGGTAGATAGCGATCGCTAATGTAGCGATCGGACAGCTTCGCTGCCGCCTCAAGGGCTTCATCGGAAATTTTCAGTTTGTGGTGCTTCTCATAGCGTTCCCGCAGACCATAGAGAATCTCAATGGTTTCCTCAACGGAGGGCTCACCCACCATCACCGGTTGGAAGCGCCGCTCCAGGGCGGCATCCCGCTCAATGTGTTTGCGGTACTCATCCAGCGTAGTGGCCCCAATGCACTGCAACTCACCGCGAGCCAGGGCGGGTTTGAGGATATTGGCTGCATCAATGGCACCCTCCGCCGCCCCAGCCCCAATTAACGTGTGCACCTCGTCAATCACTAAAATCACGTTACCGGCTTGGCGAATTTCATCCATGATCTTTTTCAGCCGCTCTTCAAACTCACCCCGGTACTTTGTGCCTGCCACCAAGAGGCCGATATCAAGGGTGACCACCCGCTTGTCTTCAAGAATATCGGGGACATCTTTGTTGGCAATGCGCTGGGCAAGACCTTCAGCAATCGCGGTTTTACCCACCCCCGGTTCACCGATCAGCACGGGGTTATTTTTGGTGCGACGACCCAGAATTTGAATCACCCGCTCAATTTCTTTTTGCCGACCCACCACGGGATCTAGCTTGCCCTCAATAGCCATCTGGGTGAGGTTGGCACCAAATTCGTCCAGCGTTGGCGTTTTGGTACGTCCTTGGCTAGCCCCCGCGGTCACCTCTGCGGTTTCCCCCAGCATCCGAATCACTTGAGTGCGCACTTTCGATAGATCAACACCCAAATTTTCAAGGACGCGGGCGGCCACCCCTTCCCCTTCGCGAATCAGTCCCAGCAGGAGGTGTTCGGTACCAATGTAGTTGTGACCCAGTTGGCGGGCTTCTTCAAGGGAGAGTTCTAACACTCGCTTGGCACGGGGGGTAAAGGGGATCTCCACCGCGACAAAACCAGACCCACGGCCAATAATTTTTTCCACTTCAATGCGGGCATCCTTGAGGTTCACGCCCATGGAACGTAGAACCTTGGCAGCCACACCGGTACCTTCCCCAATCAGTCCGAGGAGAATTTGTTCGGTACCGACAAAGTTGTGGCCGAGGCGGCGAGCCTCTTCCTGTGCCAGCATGATGACTTTGATGGCTTTTTCTGTAAAGCGTTCAAACATGACCCTTCCCCTAATGGCTCCTGCGTGCTGGTAACACTCATCTTAACACGTCCACTTTGGCGTGTTTTTGTATGCCAATTTACAGCCCTTTTGCCAAAATATGGAACAGACTCAGAACCGTCAAATCCACTTTCAAACAGGATCAATGTCCCTTGACCTACCCTATGGCATAGTCTAGATACAGGGCTGTACTCTTACTATAGATGTTGACTTATTTTTTTGCAGGTGTGGTTGCCCGTATTTGAGTTGAGATTTGGGGGGCTCTCCTGCGGCAACACTCCATTGATGAATTGGCCAGCCTCTTTAGGCTCAAAAGGCGATAGACTACACTTGCTGATGCCCAAATTTTTCCACAATGGCTAATTCTTCGCAGTTTTTCGCCGTTGAACCCTCGCAGCGGGCCCTGATTTTCGACATGGACGGGGTCATCTGCCATACGATGCCCTATCACCTGGAAGCTTGGCGCGTCTATGTGGAGCGCACCCCTGAACTGCGGCAGCACATCAACCTGGAACACCTGCGGCACATGGGGGGCAAACGCAATGCGGAACTGTTGCCGGAACTTCTAGGGCGATCGCTGAGCGAAGCGGAAATAGAGCGTTGGGGCGCGGGCAAAGAGGCGGTCTTTCGGGAACTGCTAGCACCCCATTTGGAACTGTTGCCGGGGTTATTGCCCTTTCTCAAAAGTGCCAAGGAAAAAGGCTACCGCTTGGGCTTAGGCACCTCCGCCTGTGCCGCCAATGTGGAATTGGTGCTCTCCTGTGAAGGGGTGGGTCACTTTTTCGATACGGTGGTGATGGAGCAGGATGTGCAGCGGGGCAAGCCCGATCCAGAATGCTATCTACTGGTGGCGGAGCGGTTACAGGTGGTGCCGCAGCACTGTCTTGTCTTTGAGGATGCCGTGGCGGGGGTTGTGGCAGCGGTGCGGGCAGGGATGCTCTGCTGGGGAGTGTTGACAACGCAATCGGCAATGACCCTTCAAGCCGCAGGGGCAGAGGTCTGTATTGAGGACTTTACCGATCCACGCCTTCAACGGCTATTGTCCTAGGGAATTTTCGGCGATCATGGGTACTGGCGCGTTAGGAATCCACCACATTGGGCGTTGATCTGCGCAGTTATGTCTATCTCGATTCCATCCAACCGCAACACGCGGCCTATTTGGGAACCGTGGCCCAAGGGTTTTTGCCATTGCCGGGGGACTGCTCCCTTTGGGTGGAGATTTCACCGGGCATTGATGTGAACCGCCTTTTGGATATTGCCCTGAAGTCTGCGGTGGTGCGGCCGGGAGTCTTATTTATTGAGCGACTCTACGGACTACTGGAGGTGCATTCAGGCAATCAGGGGGAAGTGCGGGCAGCGGGGCAGGCCATTTTAGATGCCATTGGCGCTCGAGTCCAGGATTGCTTGCGGCCACGGGTGATTTCAAGTCAAGTCATTCGCAACATTGATGCCCACCACACCCAACTGATTAACCGCTCCCGCCGGGGCAACATGATTCTAGCGGGACAAACCCTCTATGTCTTTGAGGTGGAACCGGCAGCCTATGCGGCACTGGCAGCGAATGAGGCTGAAAAGGCAGCACTCATTAATATCTTGCAGATTTCCGCTGTGGGCAGCTTTGGCCGTCTCTTTTTGGGGGGCGCAGAGCGGGATATTCTGGCGGCGGAACGGGCAGTCTTGGCTGCCATGGAACGCTTACCAGGGCGCGATAGTTTTAGCGATCGCCGGGAGTAGCTGCGGCATGGGCCTTTAACTTTCTCTCAAGGTGTTCGATAAAAGGACAAGGGTCACTGTCCTGTAGTTGATAAAACCCTCGCCAATTAAAGTTTTGCCAGTTAAAGGGAGCCTGCTTGGCAGCTGCTAGCCACAGGAGGCGCTTGGCACGGGTCATGGCGACGTAGAGCAGGCGATATTCCTCGGCGGTTTTGGCTGCTGTGGCTTTTTTGTAGGCAGTTTGCCAGTTGGGCAGCGGCTGGTTATGGCCGTAGGCCCGCAGTTGCGATCGCACCACGTCCATAAAATCCACCTCAGGACTGAGGAACTTAGCATTGGCAGCAACCCGACTCTCACCGGGGAGGGTTCTTTTCTCTAAAAAGGGGACAAAAACCGCATCCCAATCCAGCCCCTTGGCGCGATGCATCGTCATAATGGTTACCTGACCCGGTCGCACTAGGCGGCTATGGAGATCTTCCATCTCCACCGCTTGAAAGCGATCCGCTGCCACCAATTCTTGCCAACGGGGATAGATACGCTCCCACAGTTGCGTTGGTTCCTGCTGGGTCAATTCCCAGATCAGGCGATCGGTAGTGGCCAATTCAGCGGCATCATAGCCCAATTCCTGGGCGCAGTAGGTGATCAAGGGAAAGAGAGACAGCTCTAGGCGGGCTTTGAGGAGACGTTGGCAGTAGTGGCGTGCCTTCAGCACCGGTTCCTCGGCAGGGGGGTCTAAAGGACCGGGGTAGAGAAACACCTCTGGCTGGGCTGCCAAGCGATCCAAATTTTGGGGTGGAATGCGTTTGCGCTCCTGAAGCACCGTTAGGGCTGCCTTGACCGCTGCCGGAGAATAGGGACAGTGGAGAAAGTAGAGAATGTCCAGCAATTCCTTGGGCACCTGCGATCGCCGTTCGATGCCGGCCACGTCCAGCAGCAAAATTCCTTGAGCACAAAGGTCAATATCCAGGTTGAAGTCACTGGGCGATCGCAACACATCGGCAACAAATTCAGCCTGGCGGTTAGTGCGCACCAGCACCGCTACTGCAGCCTCTGGATGGGCCGCCAGCACCTGAGCAATGCGCTGCGCCAGATGCTTAACCGTCTCAACAACCGTTGGCGGTCGGGCAATTTCTACCCCTTGTCCCCAGGGGGGTGGGTTGGCCTCCGTTTGTTGATCCGTCGGCGACACACACTGAATGACTTGGTCACGGAAGGGGGGTTCTTGATCTTTGAGTGCCTGATTCGCCCATCGCACCAAATAGTTAGCGGCGCGAATGATCAGAGGGGTCGATCGCCCCGCTTGGGTCATTTCATAAAAGGCCTGCTGCTGAGCACATTCATCACAGAATTCATTAAAGAAGAGCGGGTCTGCTGCCGTAAACGTGGAGTTAATGGCTTGGTTGGGATCCCCCACCCGCACAAAATGAACTTGCCCGGTGGTGTGGTCCTCGGCTAGCAGTTTCAGTAACTGCGATTGCAGGGGGGTTGAGTCTTGAGCTTCATCCTCAAAGACGGCATACACGCGCTGTTGCCATTCCTGGCGGTACTGGCGATCGCCCTCTAGGAGTTGAACAGCTGCCAAAATCATTTCATCGTAGTCAATTTGCTCCCGCTGCGCCAGATAATTCTGGTACAGTTCCAAAAGGTCGGCACCAATCTCTAAAAAAGGGTAGGGTTCTGCTTCGGCTGCGCTTTCGGAGCGCAACTGCTGGGACAACTGCCGCAGATCATGGGGCATCAAAGCCATACTGCGGGCACTGCTCATAACGGTCTGGGCCAACTTCACCAAGATGTCGGTCAACAGTGCACTTTTGCGGCCATCGTGTTCAACGTCGCTCAGGGGACTGGTATCGCAACCTTGGATGAGTTGCTCGAGGATGTCGGGGTGCGATCGCGCCCACTCCTGAACACAGGTGATACAGAGGCGGCGCTGCTCATGCTCACTGATTAAATTCTCCCCACTCCAACGCAGACCCGCTGTGGGGTGGCTGGTGGCAATTTTCAAGGCCAAACTGTGGAGCGTCTGCACACTAAAGCCATTGCGGGGCAGCCCCATATCTTGTAGGTACTTGCGGATGCGCCCCTTGATATTGGCGGCAGCTGAACGACTGTAGGTGACTACCACCAGTTGCCGCTGTTGATGGAGCCTTTCCCGCGCGATGGCGATCGCTGCCCCTACCGCCATGCCGTGGGATTTGCCCGCCCCTGGCACTGCCGAGACTGCCAGCATTCCCCCTTGCCATTCACTGATTTCCCGTTGACCTGGACGTAGTGTCCCGAGGAGGTGACTCACCGTGGGGGAGAGTGGCAACGAGTTCATAGGAAAACTATTAAGAGGCCAAAAGATTGATTACAAAAACTGGCATTTACCGGCTGAATATCGGAAAATCGTATAATAGAATACAGAAAGTTAGGGACAGGTTGTTCCTTCAGAGAGACCACCTAAACACCTAAAGACGAGTCAATAGGATTCAGCGAGGAGCCTTGATTTAATTATGCAACTAATCTATCGCGGCGCTAAATACGAAACTTCTGAGCAGCACATTGCCCTTGTTGAATCGGGGACCAAGGGGCTCTACCGCGGTGCCCAATGGGTGGGGCAGAAGGCGGCTGAAACTGTTCCGCAACCCAATCATGTTCTGTGCTGGCGGGGGGTGACCTACCAAACCAACCGGGCGCCAGTGGCCACAACCGCTCCAAAGGCAAGTGCTGCCCCTTCGGTAGTGCCCCAGCGTAGGCGCGACTCCTGGGTCGAAGCCCATCGCCATGCGATTCTGAAAACGCTGGAGCGGCGGCTGCAAGTGGCCCGGAGTCAGGGCAACAAGGAACTCATCAGTCTGCTAGAAGAAGAGTGGCAGCAATTTGCCTAAGGTTTGGATCACCAAACCCCAACCTGTGGTGCCGTTGGTTACAGCGGCACTTTATTATTTTTTATTTTTTTTAACTTTTTTGTTTTTCATTGGTGATGCTCCTTCCCTTGGCGAAAGGCTGCCGCCTGGGCAAAGGCCGCCGCCGCCCGCGCGCGATCGCCCAAGGCTTCATAGGCACGCCCCAATTGTTCCGCGGCAATTTCCCGCACATAACCCAAAGGAAAAATCATCTGTTTGCTGTAGCCATTGGTGCGTCCCAGTTCAAGGCAATACTGAAAATAGGCCGTTGCCCCCAAAGGAAATCCCAAGGTCATCAGCCAGCGACCGGCCAAATCATTGAGGGGCGGATAGGTGGGAAACCAAGCCAAACTTTGCTGACACAGAAGTTGCAAGGTATCGTGATCCCCTGTGGCCAAGAGGCGCCGTCCCAGTTGATTGAGCATTTCCGGCAGGGCACCGGGGGCATTCTCAGGCAGTTGGCCGCTGAGGAGGTGAGGCAGGAGGCGGTCAAAGAGTTCCTGGTAGCAGTTCTCCGCCCCAGCGGCATTATTCACCGCCTGGTACATATCTGCCAAGGCAAAAAGGAGATTCAAAGGCAGACCTTCACTGGCACGGATGCGCTCCAAAATCGGGATGTTGCGATCGCGCATCTTAGCTTGAATTTGGGCGGGTTGATAGCCATAGTGATCAATGCGCAGGGTTTCCAGAGTACCAATGGTCAAGGATGCTGCGGCTGTGGAAACCAACTGCTCATGGAAGCGCCCCTGATAGCGCAGTGTCGGCAGATTGCGAAAGAGCCGCACAATGGCAAAGTCGGAAAATTGCTCCCCCGTGCCGATTTCCCGCCGTAGGAGCTGGTAGGCAGTGAAGGTACTGCCCGCCAATTGTTGTCCGAGGGGCACAGGGGGTTCTTGCAATGTCACCAGCACCTCATCGGCATCCATCACTAAAATCCAATCGCCTGTCGCCTGTTCTAGGGAGTAATTACGAGCGGCGGCAAAATCGTCTTGCCAGGAGAAGTGAAAGAGGCGGTCTGTAAACTGGCGTGCGATCGCCGGCGTCTCATCCCTGGAGCCAGTGTCAACAACAACAATTTCATCCACCCAGGGCTGAACACTGCCCAGACAGCGTGCCAAATGGGCAGCCTCATCTTTGACAATCAGACAGGCAGAAACCCGCACCATCTACAGGAGCTTTTCCAATTGTTGGCGCAGGCGATTCAGTTCACTTTCGGAGAACTCACTCTCCGCAGCGGGCGGCACGCGATTTTCCAGTTCCCAGTCGGTTTCTTCAACATTGCGTTCGGGGGGCGCCAAGAAGAGACGCTCAGCCTCATTTGTCGGCACAAATCCCGCGGGAACCAAGTGACAGCTATAGCCTGAGGATTCACAAAAGTCCTCAACTTCCTTGGCATCAATGGGAACGACACTGGGGGGATGAAAATCCTGTGCCTCTAGGAGCATGGCGTAGCGATTGGCATCGTCTTCGCTTTCAAACATCAGAATCAGGTTGCGATCGCCCAGTTGCAGAGAATGAATACCCTCATTTTCAGTCCCCGGGTTATAGAGCAACACGTAAACGCGCATGATGCCTCGCCAATGAAATCTCAACAGCGATTATAACGATTTTAGTTCACCCTACCCGTAGGATTTTTGAGTTCCGGGTCATCCGAATGCCAAAAATAGACTTTGGATTAGAACAATGTTTTTTCAGGTTCCCCCTTGAGCCGCTGCTCAAGCCAGGCTTGGCGATAGGTGAGTTCTAATTCGTTGCCAGTGCGACGAAAAATTTGTGCCTGCTGCAACAGAAAAGCCTGAAAGAGCCGCTGAAAGGCAAGGGCGATAATCGCGACCACCAAGCCAGAAGCAGTACTAATTAAGGCCTCACTAATGCCGAGACCTACCCCCATGGTTGCGGGTGTGCCAATATCCCCCAAGCGAATAGAACTGAGGGCACTAATGAGACCTAGCACTGTTCCCAACAAACCCAACAGAGGTGCCATCGTAATCGTTGCCTCTAGGACCTTTTCGCCCCGCCGCATGGCACTTAGTTCCTCATCGGCCGCAGCCTCTAGAGCCAAGCGAAAGATTTCTGGGTTGGTGTCAATCAGTTGTAAAGGAGTGTAGAGGAAGCGCCCAATGGGTTGATCACAGGCATTTGCCGCCAACTCAAGCGCCTCTTGCCAATCGTGGCGAGCGGCATCTAGAATTTGCTCCGCCAGTTTGGTCTCTCCTCGCAGAACCATGCCCCAAAACCAAAGCCGCTCAAAGATGGTGCCTAAGGTCAAGATCGAGAGGATCAGTAGTGGCCACATGGCCAAGCCACCACGGTTAAAAATTTCAGCGATATTCACGGCCAGTTCCCTGTCAGAGCATCCGACGTTTAGTATAGTCCAGCCGGTGGCGGCAATTGTTTCCCAACTTCTAGCAAACCGCACGGCCAAGGGGCTTGAACCACTGTTTCTGATGTCCCGTCTAATACAGTGATTACGTTAATGGAGCGATACCTCGCATGAGTGTATCTTTACCCCTATCAGCGGCAACCGCATCAACGGATATCGTGACCCAAGTGAACGATCCCGATCGCCCCCTGATTGAGCAGTGCCTTGCCGGGCATCCCAACGGCTTTCGGGAGCTGTATCAACGGCATCAGCAACGGGTGCGATCGCTCCTGTTTCAGTTGTGCGGTGCAGTTGCCCTTGATGATTTGGTGCAGGAGGTTTTCCTACGGGCATGGAAGGGGCTAAAGGGTCTCAAACACGAGGCAAAGTTTTCGACATGGCTCTACCGGATTGCTTGGAATGTGGCTTGCGACTACCGCCGTCAATTGGCAATGCGCAAATTGCGACATCAGCAATACTTGTCTCAAAGGGAGCCACTCACCCCTGGACTAGATCTACGGCAATTGCACTATGAAGATTTGGTACAGCGAGGGTTGGCTACATTGCCCTTAGAGTATCGCAGCGTTTTGGTCATGCACGATCTCCAGGGCTTACCCCAAAAAGAAATTGCTGAAATTCTGGGCATTCCCGTGGGTACTGTAAAATCCCGCCTCTTTCGTGCCCGTGGCACCTTGCGGACTTACTTTACCGAAGCCGGAGTCAGCCTATGAAACGTGAACCCCCACCTACGGAGGATACAAATTTGGTTAAGTTTTTGCAGATGTACGCGGGAACGCCCCCGCTACCACCTCCCTACTTGGAACAGCGTATTGTTCAAGCCGGTTTGCATCAATATCAACCGCGTAAGCGACGTGGGCAGCTCGTGTCTATTTTGGGGGTTGGCGCGATCGCCACTGCCACCAGTGTCTGGTTCCTCAAACCTGCGGCTCAAGTGGCGGAGCAGACACCTGCCGATGACCTAGAAACCTTCATTGCCAGCAATTGGCAAGCGCTGTTTGAGAGTGTGGAACCTGTCCCCTTCGAGTAAATCTTTTCTCACGTGATTTTTACGTTCGTTTTGTTAACTTTTGACACAGGAGACCACAGCAATGTTGAAAAAATCCCTTACTACCCTTTTGCTCTTTAGCACCCTCAGTTCCTTGGCAGTTGTGTTGCCCACCTTTGCAGGTCCCGCTGACGGTGGCATTGGTTGGGGTGCCAAAGTGGAGAATCTCAATCTCACCCCTGAACAACGCCAAAACTTACAGGCGGTGCGGCAGCGATATCAAAGCCAAATGGAGCAAACCCGTGCCCAACTGCGGACTGCCAAAGATGAACTGCGGCGGCTTATGGCCAGCAATGCTAGCGATGAGGAAATCCGCGCCAAACATGCCCAAGTGCAACAGCTTCAGCAGAAACTAGCAACATTACGGTTTGAAAGCATGCTGGCCACACGGAAAATTTTGACCCCTGAGCAGCGCCAAGCCCTGGCAGAACGCATGCAAAACCGTCAGGGTCAGCGGCGACTAGAGCGCTAGGTAACTGTTTTATAGGGCTTTGAGCCTTTTGGCGGTCAGGGCATCAGGCTCTGGCCGTTTTCTTTCGATTGGCAAAAGTCGATGGCATCCTGACTCCCATATTTCCTGAAGGGGATGGGAACTCCCGCCCTGCGCTTTAAGGCAGGAGGGCCACTCAGCAACCTAAGATCAGCAATTTTAGATCAGCAATTTTGAAAGATCAGCAATTTTGAGCGATTAAGTTCAGAATTTCTGTAGCGGCGCGATCAACGACGCCAGGAGTGCCCATGGCCGCTCGCATTTCCGCGTAGCCTGCCTGCATGGCCAATCGTTTTTCCGGGTGCTCCAATAGGGCAAAAGCTGCGGCGGTGATGTTCTCAATCGTGGCGCGATCCTGTAGGAGCTCGGGGACAATTTCTCTGCCAACCAGTAGGTTCGGAGGCGATACAAACTGGAGATCGAATTTGAGGAAGCGCCGATAAAGCCACAAACTTAGGGGATGCACACGGTAGATGACCACTTGGGGCACATTCAAAAGCGCCGTTTCTAAATTCACTGTGCCCGATTTGGCGATCGCCAGATCGGCGGCCGCCAGAACTTGCAGTGAGTCTGCCGCAAGGGTGACGCAAATGGGATATTGCTTGAGAGCTGCTTCAATGGCTGGACGATACTGCTGTAGAGACAAAGGTAGCCAAAAGCGGGCTTTAGGATAGGCTTTACCGATATTCGTAGCCGCCCCTAGGATCAAGGGCAACAGAGATTGAATTTCCTGTTTGCGCGAAAGGGGCAACAGGGCGATCGCCAGCTCATCGGCAGCAATCCCCAGACTTTGGCGTGCCACCTCACGACTAGGAGCGGCGGCCATACGATCCAACAGCGGATGCCCTACCCACACCACATTGGCCCCGTGACGGCGATAATAGCTTGCCTCCTCCGGAAAAATGGCCAGCAGGCGATCGCTGAGGGCAACAATCTGCCGGGTCGTCTTGAGGCTATGGGACCAGACCCACTCCTGGGGGGCAATATAATAGACCATTGGGATGGCAAAGTGCCGCCGAATAAACTGCCCCATGGCCACATTGCCACCAATGTAATCAATCAGAACCACCAAGTCCGGCGGATGCTGCTGTAGGTAGCGACGTGCCTTCAGTTGCAGGGCGATCGTGGGTTTGATGAGGGGCAGGGCTTCTAGCAGTCCCACCGAGCCAATACTCCCCGTATTAAAGAGCACCTTTGCCCCTGCTGCTGCCATGCGATCGCCCCCCAGGGCAGAAATTTCCAAAGGAATTCCCCGCTCTGCAGCCAAGCGATAGAGTGCCTTCACCAGTAGCGCACCCTGCAAATCCCCGGACACTTCCCCCGTACTAATGAACAGATGCGCCATGCTTAGCCCCGCACTGCCGCCACTGGTTGACAGACTTGATCCGCAAATTCCTGTTCGCTGGCGGCCATTTCCTGTACGGCTGCGGCCATAATCTCAGGGATGGATTGTCCTGCTGCATACTGAGCCAACCATTGCTGGGCGGTATTTCCCTGTCGCAGGATTTTCTTGATCGGTGCCAGAAAGCAGCTAAAGCCCTGTGCTTTGGCGATTGGCCAGACCTCCTCATAGAGCTCTGCTATCCAGGCAGCTGCCGTTAGTTGCCGGCGATCGCGCCAGTGGGTCAACACCGCCTCAAGGCTACGTTTTGCAGCAAGCTGCTCATTCGCATCTGCCAGTTGTACCAAGGTCTCGCGATCGCCCCAGCGCAACGGATCCAGGTCAGGGGTGTCGAGCAATTGCAGCAGCCGCGCCTCTAGGAGAGCCGTAATGGCCAGTAGGGCAATGGGATCCGTCACCAAATCACAAATGCGCAGTTCCAGACGATTCAGATCGTAGGGCCGGCGATCGCCATTGGGACGCACAGCACTCCAGAGATGCCGCACATTTTGCATCGTGCCCTGTTGCAGTTGCGCCTCCGTCCACTCAATAAAGTGGGCATGGCTAGTAAATAGGGGCACTTGGGGTGGCGTTTTAGGAAAGATGGCCCAACGGGTGGAGTGATAGCCCGTAACCTGGCCATCGAGAAACGGTGAAGCAGCACTGAGGGCTAGAAACAGGGGTGCCTCTAACCGCACCAAGCGACAGGCACGCATCAACTCCTCTGGATCGCGCAAACCAATATTGATGTGGACACTGGCCGTCACCACCCGCGTGCCGTAGGTTTGCTCAATGTAGGTGTGATAAGGATTCTGGGGGTCAGAACGATAAAAGCGTTGAGTATCACCAAGACTCAGGGTGCTGCCCGGAACCAGCGTTAAGTCCCCCAAGGACTGCAGATAGGCCCGCAGCCGAAAGCGGGGGCGCAGCAAGTCACAGAGGGCTTGATCATAGAGATAGACAGGGGGCGTCGTAAATTCCACATTGCGGCTATCCGGTTCACGCACAAACCCCGGCAAGTCCCTCACAATGCGATCGGACAATCCCACAATCTTGCCTGTGGGTTTACCCGTATAGAGTTCAACCTCAAAGCCCTTTGACAGCATGGCAGCCCCTTAACTGAGTTGGCTGAGCGGGCAACCCCGCATAAATGGGGAGTTTTTAGATACTTAGTCACAATACCACGCTCTCGCCCTTGCCGCATACATGAACATTCCTGAAACTGCCACTGTAAGCATAACAATCTGATAGGATAGCCTGTAGTGCAAATTACACTGGCCAGTAGGAGTTTTCGCATGTTTGGTCAGCGGCGAGTCCAAGCAGATGTGCGTGTCGGGCGTCTCTTAGATCAATTGGGGATTCGTTACCAAGTGGATGAGGATGGCGATTACCGTGTTATTTTTGATCTAGGTAACGGGCGATCGCAACAAGCCTTTATTGACTCGCAGACCCAACAACTGGGCAGCTACGAGATTCGCGATGTCTGGTCAATTGGCTACATCTGTGACGGCTATCTTGACCAAGAGATAGCTAACTATCTCTTAATTGAAAATAGCACTAAGAAAATTGGCGCTTGGGAATTGCGCCCCCTTGCTGATAATAAATACATTGCTGTGTTCTGTAACAAAGTCGCCGCTGATTGTGATGCAGAAGCCCTCAATATGAGTATCCGTATCGTCTTACAGGTGGCTGACGAATTAGAAAAAATTCTTGAGGCGGGCGATCGCCTCTAGTTTTTAGTTGTTCTAAACCATCCTCAGCACTGATTGCCGCCTAGGGTGACGCCAGATGCGAGCTGCTGACTGATTCAAACCCCTCGCCGCCACAACTCAAGGGGGGTAAATCATTTCAAAAATAGAAAAAAGATTTTTTGTGGTATCCCTGCTGCCTATTCCGACTAACTGCGCCGGATAACACATTAGCTGCGATCGCTAGAGGCACACCCTAGCGGGTTGCAGTGGTCTCAATATTATGTACCAAATTAAAATATGTGCCAAATTAGCAGGAAAACTGAAGCAGCCAAAACCAATGCTCCTCGGAAGAAGGAACACGATTACACCAGCAATCAGCATATATTCATCGCCGTATTGAGCATTTCAAAAACCTACCCTTAGAGATGCTTTCAGAATCCTTTGTTCAAAATCTCAGTGACGAAGATCAGTTTTTTCTGCTCTTGGCCATGAAACAAGAAGAAAAGGATAAGCAGTGGGAGCATCCCGTTAGGACCGGTCTCGGAATTGCTGCGCCAGCGGGGGTCATCCTCCTGCTCTCTCAGCTCTTTTTTGGTAATCCCTCTTAATTTGAATGGGTTTGAATGGAGAAGCGCCATCAGGAAGAAAAAGCATGCACCACTCTTTTTAGGGGGAGCCTGTCCCTAAAACCCATCCTACCCCTACCTTGAGCGAAATAAAATGTGGTAGCATATCTGCTCTGGCATTATAGATAGTGTTTAGCTATGCCCAAGGTTCTGGTTTCCGATCCCATTGAACAGGTGGGGCTTGATTTGCTTGCCCAAGTGGCACAAGTAGATGTCAAAATCGGCCTCTCAGAGGAAGAACTGATCAAAATTATTCCCGACTACGATGCCCTCATGATTCGATCGGGAACCAAGGTCACGAAAGAGGTGATTGAGGCTGCCAACCAACTGAAAATTATTGGCCGGGCTGGGGTGGGTGTAGATAACGTTGATGTGCCTGCCGCCACTCGCAAAGGGATTATGGTGGTCAACTCTCCGGAGGGCAACACCATTGCTGCTGCGGAGCACACCTTAGCGATGATGCTCTCCCTTGCCCGTCATATTCCCGATGCCAATGCTGCGGTTAAAGCGGGCCAGTGGGATCGCAAACGCTTCACAGGGGTAGAAATTTACAAGAAAACCCTTGGCATTATTGGCTTGGGTAAAATTGGCTCCCATGTAGCCACGGTTGCCCGGGCCATGGGGATGAAACTCCTTGCCTATGACCCCTATCTTTCAACGGAGCGAGCTGAACAACTGGGCTGCCGCCTTGTGGAGTTGGATGTTCTCTTTGCGGAGTCAGACTTTATTACACTGCACTTGCCAAAGACTCCCGAAACGCAGCATCTGATCAACGCTAAAACTATTGCTAAGATGAAGCCCACGGCCCGCATTATTAACTGTGCGCGGGGCGGCATTATTGATGAGGCAGCCCTTGTGGAAGCGCTCAAGAGTGGTAGGCTGGCGGGGGCGGCCCTCGATGTCTTTGAAAATGAACCCCTTGAGGCCGATTCTCCCCTGCGGGGTCTGGGCATGGAAGCCATCTTGACTCCCCACTTGGGGGCGTCTACTGAGGAAGCACAGGTGAATGTGGCTATTGATGTCGCTGAGCAAATTCGCGATGTCCTCCTGGGATTGCCGGCGCGATCGGCAGTGAATATCCCCGGTCTGCGTCCAGAGGTCCTAGAAAAACTAGCGCCCTATATGCAGTTGGCGGAAACCCTTGGTAACTTGGTGGGGCAGTTGGCTGGTGGTCGGGTCGAGTCTCTGGAAGTCCGTTTGCAAGGAGAACTGGCCACTAATGACAGTCAGCCCATTGTGATTGCTGCGCTGAAGGGGTTGCTTTCCCCAGCCTTGCGGGAGCGGGTCAACTATGTGAATGCTGGGTTAGAAGCCAAGGAGCGGGGAATTCGCGTAGTTGAGACTCGCGATGAGTCGCAGCGCGACTATGCCGGCTCCCTGACGTTGATTGCCAAAAGCCCATCGGTGACGCGCTCGGTGTCTGGAGCTTTGCTCTCCCACAATGAATTGCGCATCACCAGTATTGATGACTTTCCCATTAGTGTGGCGCCAACCCGTTATATGCTGCTGACATTGCACCGCGATATGCCCGGCATTATCGGCAAGATTGGCACCCAGTTGGGGAGTTTCAATGTCAACATTGCCAGTATGCAGGTGGGACGCAAGATGGTGCGCGGCAATGCGGTGATGGTGATTAGCTTGGACGATCCCCTACCCGAAGGACTCTTGGAGGAAATCCTCAAGGTCCCCGGTATTCGGGATGCCTATATCGTGAATTTGTAGGCACGGTTGTGGTGCAGCGTTGGTGGGAAATTACCGTCACTTGCCAAGCTGAGGCGGAAGAGCTGGTCTATTGGCGCCTGCAATCCTTTGGCTGTCAAGGAACGGCAACTCAACTACAGCAGGGACGGGTGTTGATCCAAGGCTATGTGCCGCAGCAGCAGGTGACCTTACTGGATATTGCTGCCCTAGGGGTTTGGATTGAGCAGGATGTGGTGGCCCAGGGCTATCTCTCGCCAAAACTCCACTGGCAGTTGGTGAACGAGCAGGATTGGGCCCATAGTTGGCAAGCCTATTGGCACCCGATACCCGTGGGCGATCGCCTGCTGATTTGTCCCGCTTGGGAAATGCCGCCCCTCGATAACACACGCTTGGTCATCAAACTGGATCCCGGCATGGCCTTTGGCACAGGCACCCATGAAACCACCCAGCTTTGCCTTGAAGCCCTAGAGATGCAATTGGATCAGACCTTTGAGCCGCTGCCGCCCACGGTAATTGCTGATATTGGCTGTGGTAGTGGCATTCTGGCGATCGCCAGCCTCTCGCTGGGGGCACAAAAAGCCTATGCCGTGGACACCTCGGATCTTGCCGTCACCGCCACTCAACGGAATGCAGAACTGAATGGCATTGGAGCCGACCAGTTGATTGTCCGCCAAGGAAGTTGGGAGCAGGTTCTCGAACTCGTTGATGGGGTCGTCTGTAACATTTTGGCCTCTGTGATTATTGAGATTCTGCCCCACTTGCCCGCAATTGTGAAACCCAAGGGCTGGGGTATCTTTAGTGGCATTCTCTTGGATCAAGCAGATCGTGTTGCAGAACAACTGAAACAACAGGGCTGGAGCTTGGGGAGTGTCTGGCGACGGAACGAGTGGTGTTGTCTCAATGCTCGCTTTGAACGTTTGCCAGACTAAAGGGAGCTAGCTTTTCACCTTGGCCGCAGGTCGCAGCAAAGAATAGGAGGTCATCACTTCTTGATAACAGGCCTCTAGGCGATCCAAGTTGTGACTAAGGCTATAGCGCTGCAGCACTCGTTGACGGGCTTTGTCCCCCAGGAGGCGAATCATTTCCGGATGTTGATAAAAAATGGGCAGCAGCGCCTGCAACTGGGTTTTCACATACTGGGGATTCAAGACAATGCCGGCACCGGTGAGCACTTCACCATCAGCACCGACATCAGTGGCCAAGCAGGCCAAGCCACAGGCCATGGCCTCTAGGAGCGAAAGGGATAACCCCTCAATTTGCGAGGGCAGGATGAAGACATCACAGCCACGTAAAATTTGCAGCCGTTCTTGATCATTGATGATCGAGCCGAGCCAGAGAATATTTTGCTCCGGACCGTAATTCGCCATCAGTGAGGGCATCAGCGCCCCACCCCCCACCATCAGCAACTTACAATCCGAGGGCATTTCTGCTGCGCACCAAGCGCGCAGGAGCGCTTCAACATTTTTCTCAATGGCCATTCGCCCTTGGTAGACATAGAGGTAGCGCGCCTTAAAGTCCTCTTTGGCCGTAGAAGGTCCTGGGGTATATTTGCGCGTATCCACCCCATTGGGAATCACTCGCAGGGTCTCAGCACCGACCCCAAGACGAATCAGCAGTTCCTTTTGCGATTGGGAAAAGACAATTACGCGGTCATAGCGAGCTAAAAAGGGGGCATAGAGCTGGTAAGTCATCAAGGCGGTACCCGCCGTTAGGGTACGATACTTTTCGCTATAGGCAGGATGAAATGTGGCAACTAGGGGAATCTTTAACTCTTCGCAGATGTCAGGAAGAAAGAAATCGAGGGGAGACAGGGTCAATGAGGCGTGGACAATATCGGGTTTGAGTTTCTTGAGGGATTCAACCAGAACTTTGTTGGCTCGCAGGGAGGGCAGGGTATAGACTTGCGATTTATAGAGGCAAGGGAGCGTTACATCTGGCATCTCACCTTCGCGCTCAGCTTCCTGTTCATCCTCTTGGGCAAAATGCAGAAAGCTCACCTGATAACCGCGATCCAATAGGCCATTGGTAATTTCACGACTATAGGTGACATTGCCACAGGGGGGAGATTTTTTGCCAAGCCACGCGATATGTAAAGCCACAATTAGGGATTCCTTTTTATGCGTTGTCCATGGAGCCTATTTATAGAGCAGCGGTACCCACTTGATCAATGATGCGGATGGGACCATTGACATCGCCGCTGAGAAACTGCCGCAAATAGGGATTATCTGTTGTCTGAGCTTCCCTTTGGGTTCCCTCCCAATAAATGCGCCCTTGATAGAGCAGGATCAAGCGATCCCCCGTGTGTTCAATCGTACTGTTTTGGTGGGTCACGACAACGTAGGCATGACCCGTCTTCTCCTGTAATTCACGAATCAGATCCTCAATCACTGTCGAGGCAATGGGATCTAGCCCTGCCGTTGGCTCATCGTAAAGCAGGAGATAGGGATCATCATCGGGGTCTTCCGGATTATCGACAATGGCACGGGCAAAGCTGACTCGCTTGCGCATCCCCCCAGACAACTGCGCTGGGTAGAGGTCTTCGATGCCAGAGAGGCCGACCATCGCCAGTTTTTCACTGACAATTTCGCGGATGCGGGCTTCGGGCAAACGGGTGTGCTGGTACAAATAAAAGCCAACATTCTCAGCAACCGTGAGGGAGTCAAAGAGGGCAGATTGCTGAAAGACCATGCTCATGCGCAACCGGCACAGACCATCCTGGCGTAAGCCTTGGCGGCGTTGACCGGCCACATAAACTTCGCCCCGATCAGGAGCAAGTAACCCAGCAATAATTCGCAGAAGCGTTGACTTGCCAGTCCCAGAAGGTCCCAGAATCACAAGGGCATCCTGGGGATAAATCACTAAATCCACACCATTGAGGACAGGCTTATTGCCAAAGGCTTTGCAGACACCGCGCAGCTCTACCAATGGTTCGGCCATGTGACCCATCCCTTAGCCAAAGGCTTCTAGTTGTAAATCTTCGATGGCTTGCAGTCCCCGCGCATCCCCCAGCTTAAACAGCGCCGCCTTAGCATCTTCTTGGACGCCCATATCACTGTCTTGGAGGGCAGCAATCAGTTGATCAATGGCTTGGGTGTAAAGGGGCCCAAGGGGAATTTTGCGACAGGCATGACCCAAGGCCCAAGCACAGTTACTACGCACAGCAGCGATCGCGTCCTGAGCCAAGGCAAGGGCAAGGGCAGGAATGGCAACCGTAGCCGCCTCTTCACTTGCGTCTGCCACCTGACCCAAGGAACTAGCTGCCCACAGGCGCACGGCAGAAATATCCGTTTGCAGGGCATGAATCAAGGGGTCAAGGGTTCGGCGATAAATTTCTGGCAAGGGAAAGCGGACGCCACAGTTGCCCAAAGCCCAAACAATGCCTTTGCGGACATAGCCATTCCAGTCTCGCTCCAATTGCTGAATAAGGGCATCCACCGCTGCCAAACTGGGGTTACGGCCAAGGGCATAGGCAGCACTGAGGCGAACCAGAGGACAGGGTTCTTGCAGGAGATGGATGAGATAGGGTGTGGCGCGTTCATCCTGCAATTCGCAAAAGGCGCGAGCCGCCAACATCCGCTCTGTCACATCGGCAGAGGTCAGCAGGGGCAGCATGGCTTCCGGATCGGGGCGATCGCTCTCCTCATTCGGTAGCGCCGCTAGGGCATCCTCGGAACTGTCCAGAAGGGGGAAATCATTCTCATCCATACTGTTTAATCTACAGGATGCTTGGAATCCCGACTAGAGCGCACCGTTGACTTCCCCCCGAAAGCCATAGATTTGACGAGTGCCACCAAAGGCCACTAGTGGCACCACCCGCTCATCCCCCGGCTCAAAGCGAATGGCTGTGCCAGCGGGAATATCTAAGCGCATTCCTCGTGCTTGTTCACGAGCAAACTGGAGGGCCGGATTGACTTCGTAAAAGTGGTAGTGAGACCCCACCTGAATTGGGCGATCGCCCGTATTGGCGACCGTTAAAGTCACCGTTGGCCGGCCCGCATTAAGTTCAATGGTTCCCTCTGCGGGGATCAGTTCACCGGGAATCATGGGGGTCGCAGCCCATCTCTAAAGATATCCCTATCCTAGGGGTAGAGGCGCACCCGCTGCCAGTGGTCTCCTTGGCGACGATAGCACAGGCGATCGTGGAGGCGATTGGGTCGCCCTTGCCAAAATTCAATCAGAGTCGGTAGGACACGATAGCCTCCCCAATGCTCTGGCCGAGGGACATTTTCGCCGTAGCGGGCCTCCACTGCCGCCAGGCGGGCTTCCAGCTCGGCGTAGGACTCTAAAACCTCACTCTGCTGGGAGGCCCATGCCCCCCAACGGCTACCCAGGGGACGACTTTGAAAGTAGGCATCAGACTCCGCCGCACTAATTTGCTCAACATTGCCCTCAATGCGCACCTGCCGTTCTAGCTCTGCCCACCAAAACACAAGGGCAGCCTTGGGATGGGCGGCTAATTCCCGACCTTTGCGACTGCGGTAGTTCGTGAAAAAGACAAACCCGCGATCGTCCACTTCCTTGAGCAACACCAGTCGGGCAGCGGGCATCCCATCCAGGCCAACTGTGGCCAGTGTCATTGCATTGGGTTCCGGCAACTCGGCGTTGACCGCCTCCGTAAACCAGAGGCGAAACTGTTCGATGGGATCCTCGGCAGCCTCGCTTTCGAGGAGACGTTGACGACGGTAATCACGGCGCAGATCAGCAATGCTGGTCATGGGTTTTCTTTGGACTGCTTGTTTGGGAATTCTTCACTGATCCTAGAGGATTCCACGGGCGATCGCCGCCAGAGGGCGCGGAAAAAATAGCTCAGCAGTAAAAAAATTAAACCAAACCCCATGAATAGGAGCACTCGCCACACCGGCGCAAGATTGATGAGATCAACCAAGAAAAGCCGCCCTAAAGTAATGATGAGGGTGATTAAGGCCACCGTGCGCACCGCGGCGCTGTCCCGTTGCAACCCAGCGATGAGCAGTCCCACGCCAAACAGTCCCCAGACAAGGGTGGCTGCCCCCGTGCCCAAGGGTGCTAGTTCGTGCTGAATCCAACTCATCGTTACCCCATAGCCCAAGGTCCAGTACAGGGGGCGGGTGGGTGGGGGCAAAAAACGAGTACTGACGGCTGCGGCGCCAAGCACCACCAAATGGGTGACAAAAGCCAGATTCCACAGCGGGGGGCGATCGGCGCCGGTAAAAAGCAGGTGACCAACAAAGCCAAGGCTGAGTAGTCCCCACCAAAGATGGGCAATAATCCGCAGGGGTCGCGAGGAATAGTGTTGGCTCAGATAATGCAAAATCAGTCCCTCAATCGCCAGGGGTGCCAGGATAAAGCGATTGCTGGAGGAGCGAACAACAATGCCAAAGGCAATCAGCACAAGTCCCGTCAAGCTATAGACCCAGCGCCAAGGTGGCGGTAGGCGTCGCCAGAGCAGACTAGTTCCGAGGTAAAGCACCCCAAAAAGGATAAACATCCGCCCCGTTATCGTTGCTGACCACCCCCAGAGGGCAGCACTCAAGCTGAGGGCAATCAGTGGGTTAAAAGGGGCGATCGTTTGACCATAGGGTTGTGGGGAAGTCTTTTGGGGGCGATATAGCTCCGCTGCGCTGTTGCGATCGCGCCACTGATACCAAGGGGGCAATACCGTAAAGCCCAACCAAGTCAACCCCAGAATCCCCTGTAACGCCACCACCTGATCAACGTGCTGAACGGTCACAGACACCCTTAACATCACCCATCCCAGCCAAAAGGTTGACAGCAGGAGCGATCGCCAGCCCTTTACCGCATAAATTGCCCAGCTGCCTAAGAGGATTAAAAAGGTGTAACTGGCCAAGGCCAAAGGGCGACTAGTCTCTGGGTTGTAGAGCAGCAAGGGGGTCCCTAGGCCGCCAGCCACACCAATCACTGCAAAGATGGCTCGATTTTGGCGCAACGACATGAAAAACGCCCCCAGGGTTAGCAACACCATCACTGGGAAGGCCACCCCCCAAGGCATGACCCTCAAAAACTGATAGCCAGCAAAGATCGTGAGGTAATAGGTTGCGAGGCCACCCCCCTGCAAAAACTGGCTCAAGATAGCTCGCCGCTGCAACCGCCAGCCCAAGCCCATCAAGGCAGTCCCGATCGCAAAACCCATGGCAACGAGAACTGCATCGCTAATCCAGCCCAATTCAACGGCATACCGAAAGAGGAAACCAATCCCCAACAGCAGCAGGCCAATGCCGAGACGGTTGAGCCACAGTTCCCAATTTTGTAGCCAGTCAGCTTGGGCAGGGGTGGGTGCCACCAATGGGGATTCAGGAGCTTGGGATTGTGCTTTGATCGCCGCCGGTTCCTCAGGTGGCGTTGATGGTGTTGAAGGTTCTGGGACTCCAGAAGAAGAGCGGTCTTCACGGAAAATAGCGGTTTGCAGAATCTCGAGCGATCGCTGGAGAGCAGCCACAGCGGCTTCTAAGTTGTCCAGACGACGCCGCAAGTCATCCCTGTCTTCCATAATCTGACTCCCTACGGACGATATCCCCGTTTTATGCGCTCCAGGGGAGGGCAATTCCTTGGGCAATGCACTTTATGGAGTGGCTGGAGGAGCATCGCCACAGGAGTAAAAGAGAAACAAAATTGGGTCAGCCATCGTCCTGTAACACACAGAAAAGGTTACAAAAAGCAAATTTTCTATCTTAGAAAAATTTTTATTTTTGGTGATCTGAGTCACAAAAGCATTCGGAAATTAAAAACAATTTATTAAAAGTTTATAAAATTTCCTTATTTTCTCTTATCAACTGTAAATTCCGTCAATGTGCCAGTCTGCGTAGGTTTCACCGCCTTCAGCGCTTTTTTATTCTCTTTCAAAATGTTTGCCACAAACAAAATGCTCCTGATGCTTGATTCTAGGCCTTCGTGGTAGGTTGAAACAGTTCCGCGATGAGAGCGAACACGGCACCAGTAGGGGGTACCCCTGTGTGATGTTGGTGCCCTACTGTCCAGCCGTATGGATGCCCTTTTTAACGGACGCCTATGAAAAAAACGCTTTATGTGGGTCTGACAACAACCACGTTGGCTGTGTTGGGAACGCTTTCCAGTAGCCGGGCAATTACACCCACACCAGCCCCAGACTCTGTTTCAGCCCCAGCCTCGCCCGCCGTTGCCACCAAAGTTGGGGAACGCCAAGCCACTGCCCCGGTGATAACGCGAGCGATCGCCAGTCTCCATCGTCACCAACAGCAAGGCCGCGAAGCCGTAACCGTCTACTTGCGGGGGATTCCTGTACTCACCTTCTTGGGGCAGCGGGTCGCAGCCACGCAGGGCGTCAAAGTCGCTGCCGCTAATAGCGCTGGCATGCCAGAGCAAACCACCCTCTCAGAGGCAGCCCAACAGGCAACCCTTCTCACTGCTCGCCTCAATCAGCTCCACGAACAGGGCTTTGACGCCAACCTTGTGCGTGTGCGTTGGGATGCCCAACAACAGAGCTATCGCATCTACGCCGATCAAGAACCTCTCCTGACCCTGAACAATCAGGTAATCCTCCCGAATAGTTCACAACGCAACGATGAAAACGCCCTGCGAATTGCCAACCTGATCCGACGCCAGTTGGGCAATGCCCCTGCTTTAACCAGCGTAGAGGGCAGCCCAAATACAGTTGTGGCCGTGGGGCCAATTCGGATGCAGTTTACGGGCATTGCCTCCTGGTATGGCCCCGGCTTCCATGGTGGCCGCACCGCCAATGGTGAGCGCTTTGATCAAAATGCCCTGACGGCCGCCCATCGCACACTGCCCTTTGGTAAACGGGTGCGGGTGACCAATCTCCAAAATGGCCGCTCAGTGGTGGTGCGGATTAACGATCGCGGGCCTTTTACGGGGGGACGGGAAATTGACCTCTCGCGGGGGGCGGCGGCTGCCATTGGCCTCATTGGGGCCGGTGTCGGATATGTACGCATTGACGTTTTGGACTAAGCCCACCCCCTAAGGGCAAAGTGATAGAATGAACGACATGCTAGGGGTGTCTGCGGTCACAGCAGGCTGAGAGCAAACCCTTAGAACCTGAACCAGATCATGCTGGCGCAGGGAAGCTGTCTAGAGAGGATTCTATCAATGGTGCGTAGCGAATGGATTGCTGCCCGCAAAGGGCACGACAATGTCACCCAAATGCATTATGCCCGCCAAGGGATGATCACCGAAGAAATGCACTATGTGGCACGGCGGGAAAACTTGCCCCCTGAATTGATTCGCGATGAAGTGGCCCGCGGGCGGATGATTATTCCCGCCAATATCAATCACCCCAACCTTGAGCCGATGGCAATTGGAATTGCCGCTAGGTGCAAAGTCAATGCCAACATTGGTGCTTCCCCCAACTCCTCCAGCCTTGAGGAAGAGCTAGAAAAGCTGCGGCTTGCAGTGAAGTATGGTGCCGATACGGTGATGGATCTCTCCACAGGGGGGGGTGACCTCGATGCCATTCGCACCGCCATTATTAATGCCTCACCGGTGCCCATCGGTACAGTGCCCGTCTACCAAGCCCTTGAAAGTGTCCACGGCAACGTTGAGCGGCTCACCCCTGAGGATTTTCTCCATGTGATTGAAAAGCACGCCCAGCAGGGGGTGGACTACATGACGATCCATGCAGGGATTCTCATTGAATACCTGCCCTTGGTAAAAAACCGTATTACTGGAATTGTGTCCCGCGGGGGTGGCATTCTTGCCAAGTGGATGCTATATCACCACAAACAAAATCCCCTCTATACCCACTTCCGCGACATTATTGAGATCTTCAAAAAATATGATGTCTCCTTCTCCTTGGGAGACTCGCTGCGGCCGGGGTGTCTGCATGATGCTTCCGATGAAGCCCAACTGGCGGAATTGAAAACCCTTGGTCAGCTTACCCGCAAGGCTTGGGAACACGACGTCCAAGTCATGGTGGAAGGGCCCGGCCATGTCCCCATGGATCAAATTGAATTTAATGTGCGCAAGCAGATGGAGGAATGCTCTGAAGCTCCCTTCTATGTCCTTGGTCCTCTGGTAACTGACATTGCCCCCGGCTATGACCACATTACCAGTGCCATTGGCGCTGCCATTGCCGGCTGGTACGGCACGGCCATGCTTTGCTATGTGACCCCCAAAGAGCACCTCGGCTTACCCAATGCCGAAGATGTGCGCAATGGCTTGATTGCCTACAAAATTGCGGCTCACGCGGCGGATATTGCCCGTCACCGGCCGGGGGCGCGCGATCGCGATGATGAACTGTCGCGGGCACGGTACAACTTTGACTGGAACCGCCAGTTTGAACTGGCGCTAGATCCAGAGCGGGCCCGGGAATACCACGACGAAACCCTGCCGGCAGATATCTATAAAACCGCCGAGTTCTGCTCCATGTGCGGGCCCAAATTTTGCCCCATGCAAACGAAAGTGGATGCCGAGGCCCTTGCGGAACTGGAAAAATTCTTGGCCAAAGATAAACACCAAGTGAGCGCTTCCGCCTAGGACATGGCAGCGAACTGGCAGGGAGGGGGGGTGATTGCGATCGCCCTCCTTTTTGATGTCACCAATGGCTTCCATGATGCCGCCAATGCCATTGCAACGGTGGTGGCCACCCGTGCCCTTTCCCTGCGCTCGGCGCTCCTCCTTGCTGCTGTGGCTAATTTTGGTGGTGCTTTCCTGAGTACGCGGGTGGCACTCACCATTGAAGCAGGCATTCTCAACAGCACTGCCTTGGGTGGTCATTGGTTTGGCGTCATTGGTGCTGCCCTCCTTGGTGCGATGGCCTGGAATTTGTTCACTTGGTATTGGGGCTTGCCCAGTAGTTCTTCCCATGCCCTCATTGGCGGCTTGGTGGGGGCGGGGATGTCCCAAGTCTCACCCGCGATTGTCTATTGGCAGGGAATTGTGCAGGCAGTTCTCATTCCCATGGTTGTCTCCCCTCTGGTGGCGATCGCCGTCGGCCTGAGTTTCATGACCCTTGTCGAGCAATGGCTGCAATGGCAAGACATTCCCCCAGAACACTGGCAACGGTTGCAGATGCTCTCCGGTGCCTTGATGGCTGTGGCCCATGGGGCCAATGATGCTCAAAAAACCATGGGGGTAATCACCCTCGCCCTTGTGGGTTGGGGAAAACTGTCGCCAGAGGCGGGGGTGCCCTGCTGGGTCATTGCTGCCTGTGCTCTAGCGATCGCGATCGGAACCTATGGCGGCGGCGAGCGCATTATCCACACCACGGGGGAGAAAATTACCTCCCTTGACCCTGTGAGTGGCTGCTTAGCTAACCTGAGTGCCGCCTTGACAGTCGGAGCCGCTAGTCTAGTCGGCTTTCCCGTCAGTACCACACAAGTCGTGGTGGGGGCGATTACGGGTGCCGGGTATCGCCATCAAGGGAAAGTGAACTGGCAAGTGTGGGGCCAAATTTTCATGGCATGGCTGCTGACGTTTCCCGGTGCAGCCCTGCTGGCGATGGCAATCTCTTTTTTTCTGGCGCAACTTTAAGCCAAACTCAGGAAACCTGCGTGGGTTGTCTCCGTTGGGCATACTCCCGAAAGCGCTCGAGATCCGCTTGCAGTGTACTTTCAACTACCCGACCCAAGAACAGGCGATCCATCATTTGTGCCAAGACCCCCGGAATGGCATAGGAGACCGAGAGCTTGACAATGGTGCTGCCCTGGCGATCGTAAAAGCGAATGGCCCCCCGATTGGGGAGGCCATCCACGGACTCCCACTGAATAATTTGGTGCTTTACTTGGCGGCAAATGCGCGATCGCCAGCTAAAGTGCCAGTTTCCCGTGGCCAATGTCCAGCGGGATAGCGTGGGGTCCTCAGCGGTGATGACCACCGATTCAATCCACTTCATCCACAGGGGCATTTTCTCCAGATCGGACCACAGGGCCCAGACGCGATCAACATCGGCGGCCACCTCAATCTGCACCGTGTGCTCTAACCAAGCCATGGGTGACCTCCTGCCAAAATCGCCTGGGCGGCTTGTCGTCCGGACATCGTCGCGCCCTCCATACTGTCAATGTAGTCCTGCTGCGTGTAGCTGCCCGCCAAGTAAAAGTTAGGAACAGGCGTCTTTTGGGGTGGCCGATAGGGATCCATGCCGGGGGCTTCGCGATAGAGGGACTGCGCTAATTTAACGACACTGTACCATGTCATGTTGAGATGGCGCGACGACGGGAAAAGCTCATGGACTTGCCGCAACACGTGTTGGGCAATCTCGGCATTGCTGGCCTTAATGAAGGGATCACCGGGGGTGAGCACCACTTGCAGCAGGGAGCCTTGGCCTTCGCGATAGTAATCCGCAGGGCTAGTGAGGGCCAAATCGGCAAAGCAGGAAAAATCGGCATCGGCGGTGTACAGCAGGTTATCAATACCCGTTGCCGCCACCTGTTTTTGTTTACTGGGGTCTTGCAGTTCCGTAACCCAGCCATCAAATCGCAGTTGGACCGTGGCCACCGGCACCGCTTCGAGCTTAAAGATGTTGTCGAAGGTTGGGTGCGATCGCCACGCTGGCGGAATCAGGCGCTGAATCCCCGGCACATCACAGGCACAGAGATAGGCATCTGCCGTTACAATTTCCAACTGCTCCCCCAGGGGAATCACCAAACCTTCCACGTACCAAGTCCTTGGATCCTGGCCGCGAAAGAGAATTTCCCTCACCCGCCGCCGCAGGTGAATCTTAGCCCCCCGCGCTTCAATGTAGTTCACCAAAGGCTTGAGCAAGTACTCCGCCGGTGAGCCCTTGAGCATATTCAGCCGCGAGGCGGTGGTCTTGGCGGCAAACATCATAAAGATCGTCAGCATGCAGCGAGCGGACATGTGCTCGGTATCAATGAAACCCAAAGCGTAGGAAATGGGATTCCAAAGACGTTTGAGGCTATTTTCTGAACCGCCATGGCGGCGAAACCACTCGGCAAAACTCATGCGATCTAGGGCACGGATTTGGCGCATCGCCCCTTCATAATCCACAAGACCGCGAACAATGGGACTGGTACCCAGGGCAATGGCATTAAAGAATTTATCGGCCACTGAGAGTTGACTGGTCGTAAAGAAGGCCTTGAGACCGTTGAAGGGAGCCCCCAAGGGAAAGCGAAAATCCAGTTCTCCCACCTGAGCGCCACGATTAATAAATGTGTGGGTATGTGCCTTGGGCAGGAGGTTGGCGATCGCCCCCACCTTGGTCATCAATTCAAAGAGATTGGCGTAGTTGTAAAAGAAAACATGCAACCCCATCTCAATGTGGTTGCCCTCAGCATCTTGCCAACTGCTGACTTTGCCCCCCACAAAGGGACGGGATTCATAGATTTCAACACTGTGACCGGCATCCACCAAATCCACTGCGGCGGCTAGGCCAGCCAGCCCTGCACCAACAATGACAACCCGCATCGGTAATCCCAGAAAACTTTACAGATTTTAACATTTTTCGCCCCGCCGCTGGTTTCCTGCGCGTTAAGAAACTTGGCAGAGACCCTTGCCCCCGCGAACCCTCATCTATGATCAAGGTAAGTTGCAGTTTTTGAATCGCTCACGCTCACGGTGTGCTTATGGCTACGCGTCGTGTCCTTGCCTTTCCCCTCTGGCAGTATTTGAACCAACGGCTATTCAGTCCAGGCTTTACCCTGAATCCCAAACGGTTCTGGCGGCAGTATTACGATGCTTACCTCGAACGCTGCTGGCAAAAGGACTGCGCCTCCAAGGAAGAACCCTCCTGTTAGTCGTTTTAATCGTTTTAATCATTCCACAGGTTCGCTAAAATGAGATAGCTCACTTTCCCGATCAAGATTAGGGACTTTTAGCCGTCATCATTTTGGTTACCTTCACCTGTGGGAAGACAGAAATACTATGGTTGCTTCGCCCCCGTCTGCCGATGCTGCACTAAAACGCTCAAAAATTGAAACGCTCAAGGAACAGAGCCAACATCTGCGAGAGCCTGTGGCCACAGAATTACTGGAACCAACGAATCGTTTTAGTGAAGAGGGTGTACAGATCCTCAAGTTTCATGGCTCCTATCAGCAGGACAATCGCGATAACCGCGTCAAAGGGCAGGAAAAAGACTACCAGTTCATGCTGCGCACCCGCAGTCCAGCTGGTTATATTCCGCCCCAGCTCTACTTGACCCTGGATCGCTTGGCAGATGAGTATGGCAACCACACCCTGCGAGCCACCACCCGCCAAGGGTTTCAATTGCATGGCATTCTCAAGAAGAATCTAAAAGCGGCGATCGCCGCCATTGTTCGCAACATGGGATCGACGTTGGGGGCCTGCGGTGATTTGAACCGCAATGTTATGGCGCCCCCCGCCCCCTTTCGCGATCGCCCGGAATATACCCTTGCCTATGAGTATGCCCACCGCATTGCCGATCTCCTAACACCCCAAACGGGTGCCTACTACGAGATTTGGCTCGATGGAGAAAAAGTGATCTCCGCCGAAGAGCACCCCGAGGTCAAGGCGGCACGGCAACGTAATAGCAATGGCACCATTTTCCCGAATAACGAAGAGCCAATCTACGGCGATCACTATATGCCCCGCAAATTTAAGTGCTGCGTCACGGTGCCGGGGGATAACTCGGTGGATCTTTTCTCCCAAGATTTGACGCTGGTGGTGATCACCGACCCCCAGGGGCAGCTTGAGGGTTTTAACATCTATGCCGGGGGTGGCTTGGGGCGCACCCACAACAAAGAAGAGACCTTTGCCCGCATGGCCGATGAAATTGGCTTTGTGCGAGCGGCAGATGTCTATGAGGCGGTGAAGGCCATTGTGGCGACACAGCGGGATTATGGCGATCGCTATAATCGGCGCCACGCCCGTTTGAAATACCTGATCCACGATTGGGGGGTCGAAAAATTCAAGGCTAAGGTGGAGGAATACTTTGGCAAACCCCTCGAACCCTTTCGCCCACTGCCACCGTGGCGCTATCAGGACTTTTTGGGCTGGCACCCCCAAGGGGATGGCAAATTCTTCTATGGCTTGTCCATTGCCAATGGCCGCATCCTGGATCGGGGGAACTTCAAACTCAAGTCGGCCCTCAGGAAAATCGTTGAGGACTTTCATCTCCCCCTGCGGGTGACGCCCCACCAAAATCTGCTCCTGTGCGATGTCTCTCCCGAGCAACAGGCTGCGATTCAGCACCTCCTTGAGCAGCACGGCGTTCGGGATGTCAGCACCATTGATCCCCTCGAACGCTATAGCATGGCCTGCCCGGCATTGCCCACCTGTGGCTTGGCCATTACCGAATCGGAACGGGCGATGCCGGGGGTACTGGAGCGGATCCGCCGCCTCATGGATCGGCTGGGACTGAAGGACGAACATTTTGTGATTCGGATGACAGGGTGTCCCAATGGCTGTGCCCGTCCCTACTTGGCGGAATTGGGCTTTGTCGGCATTGTCCCCGGCGCCTATCAAATTTGGTTAGGGGGGAGTCCTGATCAAACCCGCTTGGCGGAGGTCTACATTGAGCGGTTACCTATTGCCGAACTGGAAACGGCCCTAGAGCCATTGCTGGTCTTTTATCGCGATCGCCGGCAGCGGGGAGAATCCTTTGGTGACTTTTGCCATCGGGTTGGTTTTGCAGCCTTGCGACAGTTTGCGGCAAATTACGTGCCCCCTGCCACAACAAAGCGCTATCGCGTGGATGTGCGGGCTGATCAATACCAACAACTCAAGGAATTGGCAGCAGCGCAGGGCAGGTCTCTAGCGGCGGTGACCCGTGAAGCCATTCAGCATTACCTTGAGCAATCGCGGCAAAACAAGCAAGGATAGGATGCCTATCGGCTATAATGAGGAATCGCCAAATAGGGCGGCATAGCCAAGTGGTAAGGCAGAGGTCTGCAAAACCTTTATTCCCCGGTTCGAATCCGGGTGCCGCCTTCCTTCCCTTAGGTTGCCGTTTCAAGCTGCTGCTCAAGCCAATCTAAGAGTCGATGGATACCCCAGCAGTAGTCTGGATCGCCCCAAAGGCGTTGGCACTTGCGATCGCTGGTAAAACCCACGTGACCCCCCTGTTCGGTCAGCAGTAGGGTAAGGGCAGGATTGCCTTCGGCAATTGTGAGCAGCTCGGACACAAGACAGGGATCAAATAGGGGATCATCAGCGGCATAGAGAATCCATAGGGGTATTTTCAGTTGGGGCAGCAGCGGTAAGGGACTGCTGGCAGCGTAGTACTCAGCCACACTGCTAAAGCCAAGGCGGTCAATGACTAGGGCAGCATCAAAACCGGCAATGGTGTCAATCTTGGCAATGGTGTTGAGGTCAAAGCTCTGAGGATGCAAGCGATGGAGGCGGCAAGCCAAGTGTCGGAGTTGACGGCTGATGGCGCGTTCAAATTGCCGTCCCCAAAACGTGGTGCCTAGGTAGGCTAGGGACCGGTTGGAGTCAAGGTTGGGGCAAATCACAGCGGCGCCCCCAATCTCTTGTTGCCGTTGCTGTTGGGCATACCATGCCCCCCAAAGGGCTAACTGACCCCCCAAGGAATAGCCAACCAACCAGTAGGGAGGGGTATAGCCAAGGACTTGACACTGCTGGGCGATCGCCACAAAGTCCTGCCCTTCGTAGAGGCCATCACTGGTTAGCACTGGGGACAGTTCGGCGCTGCGGCCATGGGCGCGCCAATCAAAGAGCACCACATTAAAGCCGCGGGCGATCGCCCAATGGGCGAGGGTATGTAGGTACCATTGATTCTTGAGATCACCGGTAATGCCGTAGGTGGCAATAATGGTGCCGCGGGCTTGGTCAACCCGATACCCCTCACCGTACAGGGGCACCCCCTCAGCCCCGTGGAACACATGGCTGGTTTGCCCTTGCCAAGGGTAGAGACATCCCCAGCGTTGAACATAGGCGGTAAAAACGGTGTGGATCACGCCAGAGTGCAGGGGCAGTGGTGGCCAATAGGAGAGGGATTGCATAGAATTTAGTCATCCATCGTAGGCAAAATGGGCAAACTTGGGGGTTTTTCGTGATCATTGTGAGGCATGGGCGATGACACAGAGTGATAATCTGCAGCGGACAGACCCCTACATCATAGAAACCTGTCTGACAGAGGTCCAAGCCAATCGCTTGCTGGATGAGGTCTTTGCCACTGTGGAGGCCAACCCCAATGAGCCAGAATCCCTAGCAGCGGTTTTAGAGCCTCAGCCTTCCCTCGCCGTCCCTTTTGAACCAACAACTCCTCCTTCGGAACCTTCTCGCTGGCTGCACTGTCCAGAGCCACAGCAAACATTTTCTTGGGGCGATCGCTTTTTGATGGGGGTAGGCATTGCCGCCTTTGTCGTGGGGGTTGGCCTTTGGATCAGCCTGAATCGCCAACCGGTCGCAGTTGCCCCTGACGCTGCGGTGACCCCAAGCACTAGCCCTGCCGACATGGCCTTCGCTGAGTATCTCCAAACCTCCCTGCAACTCCTTAGCCAACAGGCGGCCACCTCCTCTCCTTCACCGCCGGCGATCGCCAGTAATTCTGCTGGTCTCAGCCCCTCCGCCTCTGCCCCAACGGTTGAGCGCATCTATATTCCGCTGTACCAAGCCCCCAGCCCGCCGGCAGTCACACTGCCCAATTTGCCCACAGTAACAGCTCCAACCCCAGCCCCAACAGCGTCGCCCCCGACGCCTGCTCCCCCCCAACATACGCTAGTTGGCATCTTAGAACTGGGCGATCGCTCGATGGCACTTTTTCAAAGTAATGGCCAAACGCTGCGCTTGAGTGTCGGTGATACCATTGGCAACGACGGCTGGCAATTGGTACAGATTCAAAATCAGCGGGTGGTGCTACGACGTCAAGGGGAAGTGCGCTCCCTCACCGTTGGCCAAAGTTTTTAGAGAAGGGGCACCCATGAGCTTTTTTCGAGACTTGAATGCATTCCTAGAGCAAAAACTCGAGGACTTTATCCGAGCCAATCCTCAGCTCGAACTCAATCTGTTGCTTTTGGAGCTAGAGGATCAAGAACGGGAAACCCAAGAGCGATTACTGCGGTTGCAACAGGAGGTCAATGCCTGTGAACAAGAAATTTTAGGCCTTGTTTCCGAGATTCGCCGCTGGCGCGATCGCACCCAAACGGCGCTGGCCGCTCAGCGTCCTGATCTTGCGGAATTGGCACAGCAACGGGAGGGCGAATTACGCCGCCGCGGAGAGCAATTGTGGACCCAGCGCCTCAATGCCCTCAATCAAATTCCCGTTACCCAGCAGCTCCTGCAAAAGATTCGCGATCGCCGTCAGGAAGTGATGAACCGCGTTCCTGCCGCCAGTGCAGCCCCACCCCCACCCCCCCCCGCCGCGCCTCAGCAGTGACCTCAACGATCCAATTGAAGCTGAGTTTCGCCGCCTGGAATTGCAAACTGCCCTGGAGGAACTGAAACGCTCGATGGGGTTATAGGGCAACAGACGTGGGACAATCGAGAACGCGGTTTTATCCAAATGTCCCATGGCGGTTATTCAGATTACCTCCGACAACACGTGGCAGATTCAAGCCGATGGCCATCCCCTGCGGGGCACCCTCCAAGTCCCGGGGGATAAGTCCATTTCCCACCGTGCCCTGATGCTGGGGGCCATCGCAGAGGGCACTACCCATATCGCAGGATTGCTCGTGGGTGAAGATACCTGTAGTACCGCCTCCTGTTTCCGTGCCCTGGGGGCGGAGATTTCGCCTCTCAATGCCACAGCAGTAACCGTACAAGGCTTGGGAATTGGCCGCCTTCAAGAGCCTGGGGATGTGCTGAATGCCGGCAACTCCGGGACAACGATGCGGCTATTGTTGGGGGTATTGGCCGCCCAAACGGGGCGCTTTTTTACGATGACTGGGGATGCCTCCTTGCGATCGCGCCCCATGGCCCGGGTCGTCACCCCCCTCCTACAGATGGGTGCTCAGATTTGGGGCCGTCAACACCACAGTCGTGCCCCCTTGGCCGTTGTGGGACAGCCCCTCGAGCCCATTACTTACTACAGTCCCATTGCCTCCGCTCAGGTAAAATCAGCGCTACTGCTGGCCGCCCTCCACGCCGAAGGCACCACCATTATTCGCGAACCCCACCGCTCACGGGATCACAGTGAACGGATGCTGCAGGCCTTTGGTGCCCGTTTGAGCGTGGATGAGGCCACCTGTACAGTCAGTTTGGAAGGGCCGGCAGTCTTAAAGGGTCAGAAGGTCATTGTCCCTGGGGACATCAGTGCAGCTGCCTTTTGGTTGGTGGCAGCCTCGATTATTCCTGATTCAGAACTGCTGCTGACCAATGTGGGGGTCAACCCCACCCGCACCGGCATTCTCGATGCTCTTTGGGCAATGGGGGCAGAGATTACCCTTGAAAATGAGCGACTGGTTACGGGAGAACCGGTGGCAGATCTGCGGGTGCGATCGGCGAGGCTCAAGAGCACCCGTATTGGCGGTGAATTGATTCCCCGCTTGATTGATGAGATTCCCATTTTGGCCGTGGCTGCCGCCTTTGCGGAGGGGGTCACCGAAATTCGTGATGCGGCAGAACTGCGGGTCAAGGAGAGCGATCGCCTCAAGGCCGTGGCCACAGAATTGCAAAAAATGGGCGCTCACGTCACCGAACTCAGTGATGGCCTCGATATTCAAGGGGGCGTGCCCTTGCAAGGCGGCCATCTAGAAACCTACGGCGATCACCGCATGGCCATGAGTCTGGCGATCGCTGCCCTCAATGCCAAGGGAACCAGTGAAATTCACAACGCCAGTGCAGCAGCGGTCTCCTATCCAGAATTTGTAACAACTCTGCAACAAATTGCTTGATAGCACAAAAATCCCAGGAATTTTTGGGAAAACTTCACTCAACACTAAACGCTGTATGCTAACATCAAATAAATTGTTTTGGCATCACAATCGCGGCTGGCCGGAAGCTGAATTCTGCGTACCCCTAGGTAATGGAGTGTGGGTGTTCCCGGGGATGCCGCGACTCACTTGAGCACCAAAATGATACACGATCAATAAAATACGATATCATAGTTTCACCTCTGCCCTTCTACCCTAGGAGCGCTGCTGCCTTTAACCTAGGCTTTAGAAACTTTCCTGACTCTCTGTTTTTATCCAAAAAAGGTTGAGTTTGTTCATCATGGCAACAATTCAAGACTTCGTTCATGTTCAGGATCAATGGTCATTAGATGAGTTGGTGGAAATCGCCAACGAACTCTTGCCGCAGCACCTCCCCCAGGAGGACTCCAAAAACCGTGTTTTAGAAGAGGTCAACCCGCGGCTGGTGCGCCATTACACCTCCTGTAAATTGATTGACCGTCCCGCTCGCATTGGCCGCGAAGGTCGCTACGGCTATCGCCACCTTGTGCAATTGCTCGTGGTGCGGCGGCTGTTGATGGAGGGCTATACCGCAGGTGCCATTTACAAACTGGTGTATCGCATGAGCACCCCAGAACTGCGGGCCCTCCTTGAGCAAGGGGTGCATCTTCAATTGAATCCACCCCCAATCAACCCCGCTTTGGCCTTTCTGCAGCAGGTACAGGAGCGCTCCGAGCATCGCTTTGGAGAGCCCATGCGCGTCAGTCCCACCATCAGCCGCCGCGAGGTAACGCCCCCGAACCATTCACCGCAACCAGAGTCTTGGAAGCGCATTGAGGTGGCGCCCGGCTTTGAAGTTCATATTCGCGATGACTTTAACTTTCCCCAAATCAATCGCGATCAGGAAGCCCTAGTGAAGCAACTGGTGCAATTGCTCTCTAGCTATACCCAGCGCTAATTGAGAGCGCCAGCCGAGACTAAATATCCTGTGCCGCGGTCAGCTCGCCGGCGATCGCTATAATAGCGCCATGGAAGGATGCCTCAACGATACCGATATTTACACGCTGTGCCAAACCCTCGCCCTTGGCCAGCGCACCGGGGAACTGTACCTCGAAGATGATGCCGGTTGTACGTGGCTGCTCTTTTTGAATCATGGTTATTTGGTCTACATTGCCGATCGCCACAGCCACAGTTTAGAGCGGTTGCAGGATCTGCTCTATGGACAGGACATTCCTTGGCCAAGTCCCGATAGCTTGATCGAAAGCAAAGCCGGTGCCAGTTGGGTAGAATACGAATGCCTGTGGTGGCTCCTTGATTACTGCAAGCTCAATCAAATCCATAGCGTGTGGCGTGCGCTGCTGCGGGAGAGTCTCTTTGACGTTGTTAACCGCAATCGCGCTTGGTTCAAGTTTTATAGTGCGAGTCCCCTCACTCCCCAATGGCACAATCTCTCCCTAACGGCCCTGCTCAATGACAGCCTGAGTCATCTGCGGGAATGGAAAAAACTGCATCCAGAATTGCGTTCCCTCGATCAATCCCTTGAACTGACGGATATTAAACCCACGGGCAACGATCCAGCGGATCAGTGGTTTCGGCAACTGGAACCCTTTGTGCGCGCGCCAATCACCTTGCGCCGCCTGAGTCGACAACTGGGACGAGATGGCGTGACTGTGGGCAAACTCCTGCTGCCCTATCTTCATAAAGGGTACTTACAAGTCAGTTCTTGGGGAACCAATGGCCACACCCGTACATTTCCATCCCTTTCTGGGCGGCGATCGCCCCGGGTCGTGTGTGTGGATGATGCCGCCACTGTGCGTCAAGTGGTTGAGTCCACTCTGCAGGCAGCAGGCTATGAAGCCACGGCGATCGCCCACCCGCTGACTGCCTTGAGTCTCATTTTCCAACTCAACCCCGATCTGATTTTCCTCGATATTGCCATGCCCGAATTGGATGGCTACGAATTTTGCACCCTCCTGCGGCACACGCCGCGCTTCCGCTATACGCCGATTATTATGCTGACTAGCCTCGTCGGTTGGAGCGATCGCCTGCGAGCCAAGGTAGCGGGTGCCACTGATTACCTCAGTAAACCCTTTTCCACCCAAGAATTATTAACAATTACCCATCATTACATTGGCGCAGCCCCACCTGTAACCTCCTTAACAGACGAGTGCTTTGGCGACGTGCTAGAACCAAAATCAGGCCTCGAGACATCCCCTTAACCTCCCCAGGTTGACTGTTATGAAGCTGTCATACGCTTAGGCTTTTAGAATATAAAGCAAAACCTTAGTTCTACGTGTAACCCCCTATGACCAAAGTCTTAGTTGTCGAAGATAGTCCACCCCAGCGGGAAATGATTAGCGAATTGCTAGCAAAAACAGGCTTTGACGTGACCGTTGCCACCGATGGTGTGGAGGCAATGGAGCAATTGCAGCAGAGCACCCCAGATGTCGTTGTCCTCGATATTGTCATGCCCCGGATGAATGGCTATGAAGTCTGCCGCCAAATTAAGTCCGACCCCCGCACCCAAGCAATTCCCGTGGTTATGTGTAGCTCCAAAGGTGAGGAGTTTGATCGCTATTGGGGCATGAAACAGGGGGCCGATGCGTACATTACGAAGCCCTTTGATCCCAAAGAACTTGTTGGCACGATCAAGCAACTCTTGCGAGGCTAGAAAAGATGTTTAGTAGTTCAGATCTACTCGCCACCACTGCCCCCATCGAAAGTGGCAGTATCGATGACCTCAGAACCCCCGAGGGAGATTTACATATCCTGTTTACGATCCCTAGCGGTGATACCTTGGCGCTACCGGCTATTGGGGTGCGCGAAGTCGTGGCCGTGGGTCCCGATCGCATTACCCCAGTGCCCAATACCTCCAATCTCCTACTGGGGATTTTGAACTTGCGGGGCCAGGTGATTTGGGTAGCGGATACGGGTAAGTTTCTGGGGGACGACACCCCCTTGAATACCGATCGCTCTGAGCTATCGATTATTGCCATTGAGGATGATGAGTTAATGGTGGGGCTAGCAGTTCATCAGGTGCGGGGTATGGAGTGGCTCAACAATGACACCATTAAGCCCGCTACCCATGTCAGCGATCAGATGGCTCCCTTTGTACGTGGCGAGTGGGTCTTTGATGCCGAGCAACAGGACATTGTCAAGCTTTTGGATCCCCTCGCCATTTTACGCAGTGCTCGCTGGGGACTCTAAACTAGAAAAAGTAGAATCTCAATGGAGATTCGCCCTCAAGCGTCACCCTGGAACTCATCGAGACCAGTCACTTTAGAAAAATTAACACACCCATGATATCTTTCCCAGGGATTGGCGCATACTTTGTAATTAAAGCTTCCTTGATTTCGTTCTGAGAATTATCTGCCTCTTTTGATCGTCCATTCTGGGAGTAAACCCATGGCATCCAGCAGCACCCAACACACCCAAGAATATCAAAAAGCGGTTGCCGCTTATGTGCAAGGCAACTACGAAGAAGCAGCCAAAATCACTGACCAATTGGTAGGCAACCGACCGGGCGATCCAAACCTACGGCTGCTGCGGGGGCACATTTACTGCTGCCAACAACGCTACAGGGAGGCTCAAGAGCATTACCAGGCGGTTCTCAATGCCACAACTGATCCAGAATTAATCACTCTGGCCAACGAGAGCCTCGCCAAGATTAAGGATCTCGTTCCTGCTGCTGAACCTGCCAAGAATGGGGGCGAAGAATACCACACGACTCTGCAAGGAGAGTATACCCAACTTCAGGGGGAGAATACCATCTTGCAAACCACCCCAGCCATGGGAGAACCCCAAGCCGCACCCCCCCCAGCAGCAGAATTAAGTCTGGGACACTTTGATGACTTTGGCAGCAATTTAGGAACGAGCAACCCCTTCGACGATCTCGAGCTTGCTGGCATTGAGGAAGAGTTTGGCGCCAGTTTAGAACAGGGTACCTTTAACCCCTTCGACGAAGATGCAGCGGTTCAGGATCCCTTTAGCTTTTCGGTTAATCCTTTGGAAGAGCAAGTCGCAGACATTCCAGAAATTCCCATTGGTGAATCCATGCAACCCCTAGGCGTTGAAGCCATTGGGGATGATGATGTGACGATGCTCATGGGAAGTTCTCCTTTGACCCCGTCCGAACCGCCCAGCCCTAGTCCTATTTTTGAGGGTGAGGCGGCAGCAACTACTGCGGATCCTTTTCAAGAAATGACGCCGCCCACCCCAGAAACATTTGATAATCCCTTTGCCGCTGCAGTGGCCGGATCTGAAGAGAGCCTCTTTGGGGGGCTGACAGAATCGGGAGCAACCAATGTTTCTGAGGAGAACTTTCTTCCGGATGTTGAGGAATCTCCAGCAGTAAATATCTCGGCAGAAAGTCTCTTTGCTGATATTGAGGAAGCCCCAGCAGCCAGCATTTCTGAAGAGAACCTCTTGCCAAATCTGACGGAATCCGTTCAGACCAATGTTCCTGAGATCTCTACCCCTGCCGCTGGCATCAGTGATTTGTTAACTAATGATAAAGCAGAGGCCAGTGAGCTGTTGCCGCCGCCGGAATTCAGTTCTCCTGAGGCTGCCGAGGAAGAAAACGATCTCTTTGGTGACTTCCCAGCTTCCCTTGAAGCTTTTGAAGCTCCAGGTAGTGTGGCAGAACCCCTGTCTCCTGAGGCCTTTGACCCCCCAACTTTTGAGGATGCGCAAACAATCGCCATCTCTGAGTTTCCCGCACGTGCAGCTATTGCCAAAGACATGGCGGGGTTGGCGGCACCGGCGATCGCTGAAGGGGAAGTCAGCTCTGGTGGTGCTGAACCGGTTGAATCCATTGCCAACTTTGATCTAGAAGATCTTTCCTTTGGCAGTGCAGATCTGGCCGATGCTGGACTTGATGATGAAATGACCATTGCCAATCCCCAAGTCCATAGCATGGGCATGAGTGCCGTTGGCTCAGAGGCCGCAGTGATGACCGATGCTGGCACTGAGACCTTTGCGGTTCTACCGGATGAATTTGATCTCAACCAGCAAAGTCTTGAGGAGTTGGCTGATTTTAGCCTCGATCTCAGCCAAAGCACGGCCAGCCATGCCGAAGCGCCTGCCTCGAAAGAAAAACAACATCTCTCAACCTTTACTGAGCAAGCGTCGGTTGCCAGTGTCGCTGCTTCACCCTCTACGGCTTCACCTGTAGTTGAGGGCAAAGCAACGTCCACCCCAGCCGCAGCCGCAGGCTCCTTAGAGCAACAAACCATTACCGCAGCGCTGTTAACAGGTGTTCTTTCGGCCTTAGCCGCTGGCGCTGTCAGTGTGGGTTTTCGTACCCCGCTGCCTGTTCCTTTGATCAGTACTGCTGCTACCGGTCTGATTGCCGGTGGGGCAGCCTATGGCTTAGGACGGCGCACTGTCAGTCGCATCAAACACTTCTGTACAGATTTGCAGGCCCAGTGTAACGCCGTGATTGCCGGTGACATGACAGCCCGAATGCCAGTGGGCAGTGATGATGAGCTGGGACTTCTCGCCCAAAGCTTTAACCAGATGACGGACACCATCCAGCAAATTACCGCGGATGCTCAGAGAAAAGCTGAGGAAATCGAGCGGCAGCGGGATGACCTGCAACGCCAAGTGATCCGACTCCTCGATGATGTGGAGGGGGCTGCCCGCGGGGACCTGACCGTACAAGCGGAAGTGACAGCGGACGTACTCGGAGCAGTGGCTGACTCCTTTAACCTGACAATTCACAACCTGCGGACGATTGTGCAACAGGTGAAAATTGCCGCCCAGCAGGTGAGTCGTGGTGCCGCAGAAAACGAAACCTTCGCCCGTAGTCTCTCAGCAGATGCCCTGCGGCAAGCGGAGGAGCTAGCCGTCACCCTGAACTCGGTACAGATGATGACCAATGCGATTCAGCGGGTGGCCGAAAGTGCCCAAGAAGCCAATGAGGTGGCCCGCAATGCCTCAGAAACAGCCCTCCGTGGTGGTGAGGCAGTGGAACGCACGGTGGCAGGTATTTTGCAGATTCGGGAAACAGTAGCGGAAACCACCCGCAAGGTGAAGCGCCTAGCGGAATCTTCCCAAGAGATTGCCAAGATTGTGGGTGTGATCTCGTCGATCGCCAACCGCACAAACCTGTTGGCGCTAAACGCCAGTATTGAGGCCGCACGGGCCGGGGAAGCAGGTCGGGGGTTTGCGGTGGTGGCCGATGAGGTGCGGCAACTGGCAGACCGAGCAGCCAAAGCCTCCAAGGAAATTGAGCAGATTGTCTTGCAAATTCAAAGCGAAACTGGCGCGGTGATGACCGCTATGGAAGAAGGGACGCAGCAGGTGATTGAGGGGACGAAGCGGGCAGAGCAAGCCAAGCACGCCCTTGAGGACATCATCCAGGTGTCGTCGCAAATTGATACCCTGGTGCGCTCGATTACCAACGCCACAGTGGAACAAACCGAATCGGCACGAGCGATGGCTCAGGTGATGCAATCCATTGAGCTGACAGCGCAGGCCACTTCTCAGGAGGCACAGCGGGTGTCCGACTCATTGCAAGGTCTAGTGAGTGTGGCACGCAACTTGCAGGCATCGGTGGAACGATTCCGCGTTGAAAATACTGAAGATCAAGCCTAAGCAATCCGGGAGGGGGCTATGCAAAGCGATCAACAAAAGCGCATTCTCGGCTACTTCATTGAGGAAGCGCAGGAACACCTGACCACCATTGAAGATAGTTTGATGAATCTCCAGCAGGTAGTCAATGACCCTGAGGCGATGAGTGAAATGTTTCGGGCAGCCCACTCCGTCAAAGGGGGAGCGGCCATGCTCGGACTCCACAGTATTCAGCACACCGCCCACAAGCTGGAGGACTACTTCAAAATCCTACGGGAGCATCCCGTCACCGTGGATGAAACCCTAGAGCAACTGTTTTTGCAAGCCTTTGATGCCCTGCGGGAACTCCTCGATGAATTGCAAGGCCCCTTTGGTTTGACGGAGGAGACAGCAACCGCAACCCTGAACCGGGTGGAGCCAGTCTTTAGTCAACTGCAAGCTCACTTGAGCCACTTGACCCAAGGAGGAGAGGCGCCGCCTCCTGTAACTGCTGCTTCTTCCCCCGTGGCCGAACCCATTGCGCCAGCGGTACAACCCGTTGCTGATTCAAGCTACCGCCTAGTCTTTCAAACGGAGGTCCCCGATCGCCTGCGGGCAATGTTGCAGCTCTTTAAGCAGACCGATTCGCCCCAAGTGCGGCAAGCATTGGCGGAGGCCTGTTCTAATTTGGGTCAATTGGGGGAAACCTTTGCCCTGCCCCAGTGGGTTGAATTGCTGGCGATCGCTCAACAGGCGGTGAGTAACACGGCTCAGCCCCTCACGGCTTTGGCACCAGTGGTGATCAAAGAGATTATGGCAGCTCGCGACTTGGTGCTCAATGGTCAAGGCAGTGCGATTCGTCCCAGTGACAGTTTAGTGGCGCTTCAACCCCCTGTGATTGAGGAAACTGCGGCGGTTGTTCCCGAAGGGCCAGAGCCTTCGGTCTTGGCATCAGCCCCCGTGACCGAATCACCGGCACCCCTTGAAATGGCCTCTGAGGTTGCTCCGCCAGAGGTGGCTGCCCCTGAAGAAGTTGAGATTTCCGAGCCAATGAGTGGCGGCCATGGTGTCACTGTTTTTGAGGAGGAAAGTAGCACTGATTTCCAAGAATTGAGTGACATTTTTAGTGATCCAACGGCGCTGCCGACGGAGTGGCTAGAGGAGACCCTTGAGGAGAATTTGGCCAATTTAGGACCGGGCGATGAAGCGGCCTTTGATGAGGAGATTTCCGACTTTTTGAACATGATGGCTTCTGAGGAGTTGCCTGAGGCAGAATCCAGCCTTGAGGCCATCCTCGATGAAATTCAGGAACTTTCTGATGAGCAGCTCTCTGCAGAAGGAGGGGAGGCATCCCTTGATGATCTCATGTCGCCAGCGATCGCCGAAAGCATAGCTGAAGCCCTTGAGGCGCCCCTGACACCTGACCGTCCTACCGAGGAGAGGGCAGCCGCAGAGCCCGCCGAACTCGATCTGAGTGCATTCCTTGAACAATTCACCGAGGAAGCCCCCTCAGGGATGGCAGCTTTTGATGAGGCAGTGGCTTCCCTAGAAGAGTTTTGGGGTGAGGTGGAAACCCCCGCGGCTCCCGATCTGCTTCCCCTAGAAGAGGATTCTGAAATCCCTGCCTTGAGTGATGTTGCTGAGGATGTGGCTGAGTTCCTCGAAGAGGTACCGGGTCTCAATGATGTCCTAGAAAACTTGGTTGTGGATAATGGGGCGGAAGAAGCCCTTTCAGAATTTATTACCCCAGCAAGCACTGACGATCCTTGGGCGGAAACGCCATCCTCCTTGGAGGCGCCAGCGATCGCCGAGCCAAGTATGCCGGAAGTCACAGCGGCAAATATGACTGAACCCGAAGCACTCGTGGAGGAGGTCCTAGCCTCTGCCGAGACGGAGGGTATCGCCGAGCTAGAATCCCTCTTGGAGGCGTCTGTACCCTCTGCTGAGGCGGCGAGCATTGCTGAGCCAGAAGCAGTGGTGAATGACGCCACCGCCCCTGCCACCCCCGAAAGCGTCCTGGAGGAATTAGAGGGGTTAATTGAGCAAAGTACAACCCCTACAACCCCACCCGAGGCTGCCCCATTCCACGAATTGGATCAGCTTTTGGAGACGGCGGCAGCACCGACATCGGCCTTTGAGGATCTAGAGCAACTCCTGGGGCAAGCCACCCCTGGGGCACCCACACCACCGCCACCAACAGCAACGCCTTCCACGGCTGAGGATAGTTTTGCCGATCTAGAGAAATTAATTCCCCAACCCGCAGGGAGGAGTGAAAAGGCAGCCACCCCGCGGCGAACGGCAGCAGGGGCAAAAGGCGGCTCCTTGGTGGAACAAACCATGCGTGTACCGGTGCGCCACCTCGATACCCTGAGTAACCTCGTTGGGGAGTTGGTGGTCAACCGCAATAGCCTCGAAGACACCCAAGAACGTCTGCGGCAGTTCCTCGATAACTTGCTCTACCAAGTCCAACAACTGGGGGAGGTCAGCCAACAAATGCAGGACCTCTACGAGCGATCGCTCCTAGAGAGTTCACTGTTGGGCGCGACAACTGCACGGGCAGCCAATGGCCAAGGAGAACAGAGCACCCACGCCACAGGTGTCGAGTTTGATGCCTTGGAAATGGATCGCTTTACCGGCTTCCACACCCTTTCTCAGGAGGTGATCGAGCGGATTGTGCGGGTGCGGGAGGCCGCCGACGATATCCAGTACGTAATTGATGAAGTGGAGCAGGTGGCCCGGCAGTTTCGTCAAGTCACGACCCAAGTCCAAGAGGGCTTGAGCCGCTCCCGAATGGTCCCCTTCCGTGAAATGTCTTCCCGCTTACCGGGAGCTGTGCGCCGCGTTGCCAGTACCATCGGCAAACAAGTAGAACTCAAGATTGAGGGAGAAGATACCCTCATTGACAAGGGGATCCTTGAAAAACTCTTTGACCCAATGACCCACCTGATCAATAACGCTGTCTATCACGGTATTGAAATGCCCGAAGAGCGGCGGCGATTGGGCAAACCTGAAAAAGGCCTGATTCGCGTACGGGCCTTCTATCAAGGTAGTCAAGCGATTATCTCCGTCAGTGACGATGGGGCGGGAATTGACCCAGAACGGGTAAAACGCAAGGCGATCGAGAAGGGTCTCCTGAAGGAGGCCGATGCCCCCAACCTTTCCCGCCAAGAGGTCTATGCCTTCCTCTTCCAATCGGGATTTAGCACCAAAGATCAAGCGGATGCCCTGGCGGGTCGCGGTGTGGGTATGGATGTGGTGCGCAAAAATCTGGAGGACATTCGCGGCACCATTAACATTGACTCCACGGTAGGCAAAGGCACGACATTTACCATCCGCTTGCCCCTGACCCTGAGCATTACCAAAGCCCTCTGTTGCATTGATAACCACTGCCGCATTGCCTTCCCCATTGACGGCGTGGAAGATATGCTGGATATTCCCCAAGAGCGCATCCAAACCCGAGAGGATGGTCAGCGCGTCCTCTCGTGGCGCGATCGCCAGCTGCCGGTGCGTAAACTCGGGGATTTGCTGAAGTACAGCCGCCAGATCAGCCGTAGCAATGTCTATGGCGGTAGTACCCAAGATGATGGCATGGTCTCGATTGTCGTGCTGCGCAGTGGCGACGATCTCGTAGCCATGGAGGTGGATCAGGTCATTGGTGAACAGGAAATCGTGATCAAGCAGTTGTCGGGGCCGGTACCGAAGCCGGTGGGGGTTGCTGGGGTCACTGTCCAAGGGGATGGCCGCGCGATGGCGATCGCTGACGTGCTGGAAATTATTGACCTGTCCCTAGGACGCATGGATCGCGAGTGGCGCGGGTTTGGCCACACCATGGAGGTTGCCGAGCCAGAGGAAGCCTCGGAGCCCCTAGTGCTGATCATCGACGACTCAATTACGGTGCGGGAGTTGCTCTCAATGACCTTTACGCGGGCAGGCTACCGCGTCGAGCAGGCCCGCGATGGTCAAGATGCCTGGGAAAAACTGCGCTCTGGCTTGCCCTGTGACCTGGTGTTCTGTGACATTGAGATGCCCCGCATGGATGGTCTGGAGTTGCTCTCGCGGATTCAAAAGGATCCTAAGCTCAACCATCTGCCGATCGCCATGCTCACCTCCCGGGGCGCCGATCGCCACCGCAGAATGGCCGCCCAACTGGGGGCACGGGCCTACTTTACCAAGCCCTACCTGGAGGAGCAATTACTGGATGCGGCGGCGCGCCTCCTCAAGGGTGAAGTTCTGGTGCAACAGGAGCCGACACCTACCCCATGAGTGAGCGATCGCCGGCCCTAGCAGACTTTCTTGCCCAACTCCCCTTTCAACTCGACGCCTTTCAAGAAGCAGCGATCGCTGCCCTAGAGGCGGGTCGCTCTGTGGTGGTTTGTGCCCCTACGGGGTCAGGCAAAACCCTCATTGGTGAGTATGCAATTCACCGTGCCCTGACACGGCAGCAACGGGTGTTTTACACCACCCCCCTGAAGGCCCTCTCAAACCAGAAGTGGCGGGACTTTCAGCAGCAGTTTGGCGCGGAGCAGGTGGGCCTCTTAACCGGGGATGTCTCAATTAACCGCGATGCCCCGATTCTCGTGATGACGACGGAAATTTTCCGCAATATGCTCTATGGTACCCCCATTGGCGAAGTGGGCACCTCCCTTGCAGGCGTTGAAGTGGTGGTGCTGGATGAATGCCATTACATGAACGATCGCCAGCGGGGCACCGTCTGGGAAGAATCCATTATCTACTGTCCCAAGGACATTCAACTGGTGGCCCTCTCCGCCACAATCGCCAACGGCGAACAACTCACCGACTGGATCCAATCCGTCCATGGGGAGGCCGAACTCATCTACTCCGACTGGCGACCCATTCCACTGCACTTTTACTTTTGCAATGGCAAGGGACTCTTTCCCCTCCTGGATGGTCAACGTAAACGCCTCAACCCGAAGCTCCACGGCCAGAGCGAACTGCGGCGCCGCGGCGGCAAGCGGGACTTCTTGAGCATTCGCTACGTGGTTAGTCAACTGCAACAGCGGGACATGCTACCGGCGATTTACTTTATCTTTAGTCGCCGTGGCTGTGACCAAGCGGTTCAAGAGGTCTTGGGCATGAATCTGCTCACCCAGGCGGAACAGCAGGCACTGGCGGAACGGGTCGAGGCCTTTTGGGTCCAGCATCAGGACATTGTGGCCCCGGAAATGATTGTCCCCCTCTACCAAGGGATTGCCGCTCACCATGCCGGGGTGCTCCCCGTGGTGAAGACCCTTGTGGAAACGCTCTTTCAGGAGGGCCTGATCAAACTGGTTTTTGCCACAGAAACGCTGGCTGCGGGGATCAACATGCCGGCGCGCACCACTGTGATTTCGACTCTCTCGAAGCGCACCGACAGCGGTCATCGCCTCTTGACAGCCTCGGAGTTCCTGCAAATGGCAGGACGAGCCGGCCGCCGGGGCATGGATACGGTGGGTCATGTAGTTACCTTGCAAACCCCCTTTGAGGGTGCCCATGAAGCAGCATTTTTGGCCACCGCCGCTCCGGATCCCCTGATGAGCCAATTTACCCCCAGCTATGGTATGGTCTTGAACCTGCTGCAACGCCACACCCTTGAAGAAGCGCGGGAACTGGTGGAGCGCAGTTTTGGCCAATATTTGGCCACATTGCAACTGACCCCGCAGCGGCAGGCGATCGCCCAACTGGAAACGGAACTGCAAACCGTGCAACAACGCCTTGCAGGAATTGATCGCCAGCAACTAGCGCAGTATCAAAAGCTGCGGGAACGACTACGGCAGGATCAACGCCTCCTGAAAATCCTCGAACAGCAGGCGGAGCAGGAACGGGCCCAAGCACTTCTTCCTTTTATGATGGCCGTGCCAGCGGGGACCTGGCTCCATATCAAATCCCCCCTGCGGGAGCATCCCCCCTTAGCCGCCGTCCTCTGTCAACCCGTTGCCGGTGCAGGCCAGTTGCCCCACTGGTTGTGCCTTGCTGCCGATGGTCGTTTGCGGGTAGTTGGCATTGATGACATTTTGGGGGTCTATCCCGATCGCCCCCCCTGTGATCGTCTGCCGCCGCTCCCAGAGGCGATGAAACTGCGCCTAGGGGAAAGCTATCCCTGCCATGGGGCGGATCACTACCTTGGTCCCCTCCCTGACCTTCCACCCGTCTTAGCTGCGCCGGAAGTGGCTGCCCAAGCTGCTAAAATCGCTGACCTAGAGGCCAAACTCAGCCAATTGCAAGGGCGTCTGCCGCAAAATATCCATTCGCTGCTGCGCTTAGTTCGTCGCGAAGAACGGCTACAAACGGAACTGCGCGATCGCCAGCAGAAACTCCATCAACAGTCCCAACGCCACTGGGAGCAATTTCTGGCCCTCATTGCTGCACTGCAAGACTTTGGTGGCCTCAACGACCTCACCCCCACTCCCCTTGGGGAAATGGCCGCTGCCCTGCGGGGAGAGAACGAACTCTGGTTGGCCTTGGCCTTAGCCTCTGGCGAACTAGATGACTTGCCCCCCCACCTCTTGGCGGCAGCGGTTGCGGCTCTAGTGACTGAAACGCCCCGCTCCGACAGTTGGTGCAACTACCCCATTCCCAGTGAAGTGGAAGAACGCCTTGCCGCCCTTAGCCCCATTCGCCGGCGGCTCTTTCAGGTGCAGCGCCGCCACGGCATTATCTTTCCCCTGTGGTACGAGTGGGATCTCATTGGCTTGGTGGAGCAGTGGGCCTTGGGCACGCCCTGGAATGAATTGTGCGCTCAAACCAATTTGGATGCCGGCGACATTGTGCGATTGCTGCGGCGCACCCTCGATTTTCTTGCCCAAATTCCCCATGCCCCCCACACCAGTCCCCAACTGCGCCAAAGTGCCCAGCAGGCACGCTATCTCTTGGATCGCTTCCCTGTGAATGACCTGCTGGAAGGGGTGGAGCTAGAGGCGGCAACCGTCTAGTTTGCGTCATCATGGGTTCTCCAAGGAGTGGCTCAGGCGGGATTCGAACCTGCGACCTTGGGCTTATGAGTCCCCTGCTCTAACCACTGAGCTACTGAGCCGCAATTTTTGCACAATCTCTATTCTATAGCGTGAATATAGCAAAACTCAAGACCCTAAGCCGCGGATTCAGGGCCGAGTTAACTTTACAATAGACAATGGATGGGTTAGAGGAAAGATAGGCATTGAGCAAAGCAGAGCGCGTTGCCCTTGACAATAAGCTGTCGCAGCGGTTTATTCATCTCGATCCGGCAGGGTATTTCATTATCTACATTGACCCTGAGCAAGAACTGATCTGGATGAAACACTATCCCAATGCCATTAATGAGAAGGGCTTAGCAGTGGACCCCGACACCGGGGAACCCATTCCCACCAAAGGGAAAGTCACGCGGGAACCCGATTTGGTACTGAGCGGTCGAACGGCTAAGGAGTTATGTATTGAACTCTTTGAAAAAGGTCGTCAACTGGTGACGATGTTTGACCATGCGGCCTATCTCGGTCGTGAATTGATGCGGGCACAGTTTTGTTTGGATGAAGGACTTGAGTATATCCAAGATTAGACAACCCTGGCGCTGGGGGGTAGGGGCAGTCCTGTTGCTGCTCTGTGCCCTAGTGGGTACTGCCCTAGCAGCGATCGCCACCCCCGGTGGGAGCGGCACTGTCGATGTTTTGCCCTTAAATGCCCAGTTGGGGGCGCAAATTTATCTGCAGCGCTGTGGCAGTTGCCATCTCGCGGTGCCCCCGGAAACACTGCCCACTCAGGCATGGCAGGTGCTGATTCAAGATACCAATCACTACGGCGCGACCCTCGAACCCATCCCCCGCCCAGAGTTAGTGCCGCTGTGGAACTATTTGCGCACCTATTCGCGACCGCTTCCTGAGGATGCCCAAATCCCCTTTCGCGTGGGGCGATCGCCCTTCTTTCGCATCCTCCATCCCCGTGTTGAAGTGCCGCAGCCAGTCACCCTCAATGGCTGTGCCCAGTGTCATCCCCAGGCCACCCTCTTTAACTTTCGTGAGCTCAGTCCGCAGTGGCTGGATTCCCCCTAGAATGGTTAGGGATGGCGAATTCTCCACCGCCCCATGGGTTTTAGCTCCTCCAATTCCTCTTTTTCGCCGCTGCAACGGCTGAGGGTGCGCCGTCGCTGGCTACAGCAGGAGTGGTGGACGGTTGTGGCCCTCCTTCTCTGGGGAATTTTGTTTCTCCAATATGGGTTGCAGAAGCGACTGGGGTTACTGATTCATCCCAACTACTTTGGACTGGCGATCGCCAGTGGTTTTCTTTTAGTGGCTCTGAGTGGTTGGCAAGGGTGGCGGTTGTGGCGGGGCCGAGGGACACCTGGGCAACATGTTGCCCTCTTACCGGCCCGTTGGACACTCCCTATCCTCATTTTCGCAGCAGTGGCGGGCTTGCTGATTACGCCCCGTCCTTTCAATAGTGCGACGGCCATTCATCGCGGTCTCGAGGATGGCTTGACAGTGACCCGCAATAGTCCAGTGGCTTTTCGCCTCAATCAACGGCCACAGGAGCGCACACTCATTGACTGGATTCGCACCCTTGACGTCTATCCCGAACCCGATGCCTATAGCGGGCTACCCGCTCGCATTGAGGGATTTGCTGTCCATAGTCCCCAACTGCCACAGACCTATCTCACCCTCAGCCGCTTTGTGATTACCTGTTGTGCAGCGGATGCCTATCCGGTGGGACTGCCGGTGAAATTGGGGCGATCGCGCCAAGCCTATCCCCAAGATCAGTGGTTTCGAGTTGAAGGTCGCATGACCACAGAAACCCTCAACGACCGCCGCCAATTGGTACTAGTTGCTGAGACGATAACGCCGATTCCTGAACCTGAAAATCCCTTTATGTACTGAGGCAATGCTTTTTCACCTGATTCACACTCCCTACTGGATTGTCTTGGGTATGGGCATCCTACTTTTTTTGACGGTGATCTTTGGGGATGTGGGGAATGACGAGGTCGAGCTAGAGGGAGATGCCAATCCCTGGGAAGTGGCAGTCGATGTAGAGGAGGGCATCTCATTTCTGGCGATTCTCCATTGGTTGGGGGTGGGGAGAGCGCCCCTCGTCCTTTTACTCGCCTTAGACTTTAGCGTTTTGGGCCTGCTGGGCTGGTTTTTTAATGTCCTCTTTTACACTCTGACTGGTAGCTGGCCGGGGGTGGTGTATTCTGGCGTGATTGCGATCGCCGCACTCCTGTTGGCACTGACAATTGGGGGTCTGAGTTCGCGGCCTTTGGGACAGATTTTTGCGCAGTTTAGTGAAGATACCAGTCGCGATCGCCTACTGGGGTGCAGTGGTCACGTCAGTTCTGCCCATATTCCCCGCAGGGGTACGGGTATTGGTCAAGTAAGTGTTTTGGATGCCAATCGCAATCGGCTGCTTGTGCCAGCAGTGCTGCCGCCTTGGGCAACGGTCACCCCCCAGCATGGTCAGGACGTTTTAATTATCGATCGCCAAGAGAATGAGTACATCGTTGTAACCAAAGACAGCTTGGATGAAGCCACATGGTTACGCCAGCAAGGACAATCTCAGATCACCCAGATCAAGGACAGCGAAGAATCCTAGGGAATTCTTAATGGGCGGTGAGGGACTCGAACCCCCGACAGCCTCGGTGTAAACGAGATACTCTACCAACTGAGTTAACCGCCCCAGTTCCAGAGTATTTATCATAGCAAAGGGATAGCCCATTTCTAAAATATCCGTAGACAAAGGGGCCTAGCCTGTTCTACAGGAGTTTGCAGCAAGCCGGGGCAATCTCCGAGAAAAGCGCTGTAGGTCAACACGAGTCATCGCTTGCAAAGAAAATCCGCTAGGATCAACCTGTTGAGATATGCAAGGAATGCCCTATGGGAGCAGCAACGGCAGCCAGTGGTCAACGGCTACGGAATTTTGTGATTGCTGTTGTCGCCATTCTCATTAGTTTTGCCCTATTGGCTGGTTTACGCAGTGGCAATCAACCCCTCACCCTTGCCGAGCAAGCCAAACACGCCACCCCTTGGGAGGAGGCTCAAGTCAATGGCAAGCCCACACTTTTGGAGTTTTATGCCAACTGGTGCAGCACCTGTCGTTCAATGGCCAAGGATTTAGGGGAATTAAAGGCGCAATACCGCGATCGCGTGAACTTTGTCATGCTGAATGTGGACAACCCCAAGTGGCTACCAGAAATTGAGCAATTTAATGTGGATGGCATTCCCCACTTTGTCTTTCTGAATCGGCAATTGGAACCCCAAGCGGTGGCGATTGGCCTGCAACCCAAGGAAGTGATGGCCAAAAATCTTGAAGCCCTCAGCAATAACCTCCCCTTGCCCTATGGTCAACTGACGGGTGAAATGTCGCAACTCCCAGGTCCCCTCGCCCGTCAACGCAGTGATGATCCCCGTAGTCATGGGGGCTAGACGGTGGAACCCCAAGATGAGGTGCGCCAAGTCTATGAAGAGACCCAGGCGCGGATCAACCAACTTTACCGCGAGTATGAGCAGATCAAAGCCACCCAAGCCCGGTTGCAAGAACGTAACCAGGCTGCCTTAGATCAAGAGCGCGATCGCCTGCAACAGGAACTGCGGCAACTAGAGGCGGAGTTTGGCCTCACCCTGCTTTTTCACCTAGGGGAGGCAGCCCAGGAACGTTGGCAAGAGATTCTGGCTCAAGAAAACTTTTGGCAATTTGTGCGTTTTGCCGGTTTGGGGTTCATCCTTGGCCTCCTCGTTAAGAGCCTGATCGGCTGATCCTCAGGGCAGTTTGCCAGAGGCCAGGGCGAGAATCGGGAATGGGCATTGCGCCAACGGTCTTTGCATAAAATGCCTCTGAGGCGACCCAACCAATGACGGCATAGCCATAGCCTGCACTGCGCATTTGAGCCAAGGTTAACTGCAAGAGAAGGCGACCAATTCCCCGTCCTCGGTGCGGTTCTGCCACCGCCATGGGTCCAAACAGTCCTAGGGCGGCGGCATCATAGCAGGCAAAGCCCAGCAGTTCCCCCTCTTGAACCGCAATCAGTCCCCGTGGGGGGCGCTGGGTGAAGGCGATCGCCACTTCACTCCGCCAACCGGCACTAAAGCGATCGCCCACCCACTGCACAATCCAATCCACTTCCGATCCCAAGGGCTGCCGATAGTGAATCCCCTGCTGTTGATGCGCCATCACGGCGGGCCAATCCACCGCCAGATCGTAGAGCCTGACCAGCATATCGGTCATTGGCTGTTTCCTGTCTTTTCTAGCGGCTCAAACTGACAAGGGGGCGTTGGAGCGCCTGCATCAACTCGTCAAACTGATCCGGGGTAAGGGATTGGGCACCATCGGAAAGCGCCTTGGCTGGATTTGGGTGTACCTCAATCATCAGAGCATCAGCGCCTGCGGCCACAGCGGCTTTGGCCATGGCGGGCACAAATTCTGCCCAGCCGGTGCCATGACTGGGGTCAATCATAATCGGTAGATGGGTAAGCTTGCGCAGCACGGGAACCGCCGCTAAATCCAAGGTATTGCGGGTATATTCGCGGTCAAAGGTACGAATGCCCCGTTCGCAGAGAATGACATTGGGATTGCCTGCCGCCAGAATGTACTCCGCAGCCATCAACCATTCCTCAATAGTGGCGGACATGCCCCGTTTGAGGAGGATGGGTTTCGGTTGGGCACCCACCCGCTTCAAGAGAGAAAAATTTTGCATATTGCGGGCACCAATTTGCAGCACATCGGCCACTTCGGCAATTTTGTCTAAATCCGCTGCGTCCATCACTTCGGTAATAATGCCCAAACCGGTTGCTGCTTTTGCTGCCGCCAACAGCTCAAGGGCACTTTCGCCATGCCCCTGGAAGGCATAGGGGGAGGTACGGGGCTTGTAGGCACCGCCGCGCAGGAATTTGGCCCCCGCCGCTTTCACCCGCTGCGCCGTTTCAAGGATCATGGCCTCATTCTCAACCGAGCAAGGCCCCGCCACAACCACCACATCATGGCCTTCGCCGAAAATAACCTCTCCATTGGGCGTTGGCACCACCACTTCAGTGGGTTCACCGTGGCGATACTCGCGGCTGGCTCGCTTGAAGGGTTGCTCAACCCGCAAAACCTGTTCAATCCAAGGGCTAATTTCTTGAATGCGCAGCGGATCGAGTTCTGCCGTTTCTCCGACAAGGCCAATCACCACTTTATGCTTGCCAACAATTTTTTCAGGGGTCAATCCCCAACTTTGCATTTCACTGCTGACCCGCTCAATTTCTTCACTGGGGGTGCCACTTCTTAGAACGATAATCATTGGCTTGCTGATTCCCAATTTTCGGCTTAAGCTTTGATTGTATTTTGCCAAATTGGCTCGATTCTGCCTATGTTGCCTCGTGGCCAAGGCCTGCGGTTTCTGATTTCCCTAGCGATCGCCACCGTGGTTGTGCTCTTCCTTTGGAGTGCCATGATTGGCTCTATTTCCAAGGGAGATCCACCCCTTGATCGCAGCCAAGCCGTATCTATTAATGATCCCCAATTTGATCCCCCAGCGGAATCGTTGTCCCCCTTGCCAGAGTCCTCCCCTGAGACTCCCCTACTGCCTCTCCAGCCCAGTAACGGCGCTGCCTACGATCGCCTCTTTGCTCAAGTGCGCCAAGTTCATCAACAGTGTGCGGCTGCCCCCCCTTGGTACAGTGTGCCCGCCGATCCCACCAATTTTGGCGATCGCTACCGTAGCGATTTTCAGGGTCAAGTGCTGGATCATGAACCCCTGATTGTTTTACATGAAACGGTGGCCTCTGCCCAATCAGCCCTCAACTTTTTCCAAACGCCGCATCAGCGCGATGAAGAACAGGCGAGCTACCATGAATTGATTACCCTCAACGGTTGGCTGCTGCACTTAGTGCCCTGGTCGAAGCGAGCCTATGGTGCCGGCAATTCCGCCTTTGGCAAAGAAGCGGTGCAGACAAATCCCCGCCTTGCCCCTTCGGTGAATAATTTTGCCCTCCACTTTTCCCTAGAAACACCGCCCCAGGGGCGCCACAATGGCTCTAGCCATACTGGCTACACCGATGCTCAATACCGTGCCTTGGCGTGGCTAGTGGCGCAAACGGGAATTGATCGCCAACGGGTGACAACCCATGCGGCGGTCGATCGCTCCGGGGAACGTATAGATCCGCGTAGCTTTGATTGGGTTAAATTTAAGCGCTATTGGCAGCTCTATCGCGATCGCCCCTGTGGAGATCCCCCTCGCTAAAAGTAGCGATCCAAGAATGTCTCTAGGGATTCAAAGGAGAGCTGAAAATAGGTTTGGGCACGCTCAATTTCACTGGCCGGGCAAAGACTTTCATAGGCCAACAGCGTCCGCAGCGTCCCAAGACTGGCTTCCAAATCGCGACTCATGACGCCGAGCAACTGGCGAGCACCATCAATGACACTCAGGGGCAGTGTCATGACAAAGGGGCGTTTATTGAAAAAGCGACCGAGGCGATCAGCAATCTCTTGGCGGGTTAAAACCTCTGGATGCGCCATGCTAAAAATTGCTGGCTGACTGGCTTGACTGGCAATGAGAATACAACGGGCTAAATCATCGGGACTGAGCAGTTGTAGCCGATGCTGCGGATCGCCAAGGATAACGTAAACCCCCGTCTGCTGAAAGCGCGCCGCAAGGGGAAGCAAACTCGACATCAGGGTGGGACAGCGAAAAATGCCGTAGTTGAGACCACTGCTGATGAGCACCTGCTCGACTTCGTACTTGGCTTTGAGAAAGGGGGACTGCTGGCGATCGCCCGTCACCGCCAGAGGAGAAATCAGCGTTAGATAGCGCACCCCCTGTTCCTGAGCCGCCTGAATTACATCCAACGTGGCGCGGTAATCAATCCCTTGAATGGCACGGCCGAGTAACTGACTACCATGGCAGCAAATGACCACCTCCACTCCCCCCATGGCAGCCTGAATATCGCGGGGCTGTTGTAGATCGCCAATGAAAATCTCAGCACCCCATTCCTTGAGAAGATCGTATTGGCTCGTTAGGCGCACAAACGCCCGTACAGGTAGCCCCCACGCGATACAGCGGCGCACCACCCGCAAACCTAGTTGTCCTGTGGCACCCGTGACCAAGTACATGAAGCACAACCATTAAAGGATTCTTGTCTCAGCGTGCCTTAGGGGGCGCCACAATGCAAGACTCCCGAATTTAGAACGTAATAAATTTTATTGTCATTATCTTTTTTAGTTGAGTTATTGTGAGCCGACTGCCTGCTTTTTATATGCATGAAAGTGGCAGCTGGTTACTTTGCGGTTGTGAAGTATGAATCAAACAGGATGTTGATACACACTGAACAGTAAGAACCTTTACCAAATAGGCATCAGGTACTCCTGTTTTGATAATCTCCCCTAAAAATAACAAAACCACTACCTTGCCTTTTAGAACTTTTAGTGCGGTTCTGTGGCGCAGTCATACAACTCGCCCTCAGCAGTACTCCAAATAATATAATGAGGACTAGTAACCACTAGAATCGAAGTTGGCAAATATTTTCCCTATTTTTTGAGGAAATTTGAGGAAATTTGAGGAAATTTGATCAGTGGCCATAGAGAACAGCTCGAGAATGGGTTAACTTAAGGAATACCCTTGAGAATTTTCATAACAACTCTGTGCCGCATGACCCTTGACTTTTCTGCTGCTCAGCAGCTTAGCCATCAGTTGTTTGCTGCCCTGAAACCGACAGAGGCGCTTTTCGTTGAAATTGCAAGTGAATCCAGCCAGTTTATTCGCTTCAATCGGGCACGGGTGCGTCAAATTGGCACCGTAGAAGATACGGTGGTGACCCTGCGGTTGCAAGTGCAGCAACGGACGGCGAGCACGTCCTTTCTCTATACGGGAACCGCAGATCTGGCGGCTGCCCTAGACTATTTGGCGCAATTGCGCTCAGAAACGGTTCAGCTCCCTGTGGATCCCTACCTAGTGCCACCAACGGATACGGGCTCTATTCAAGACACCTACCTTGGCCGCCTACCTGATCCTGACTCGGTTGTAGAAACCCTCCTCAAGCCCGTGCAAGACCTTGATTTTGTCGGCATTTATAGTGGCGGCACCATCGCTCGCGGTAGCTTTAACTCCGCGGGCCAGGCGCACTGGTTTGCCACGGAAACCTTTTGCGTGGATTATTCCCTCTTTACAGACACGGGCAAGGCAGTCAAAAATAGCTATGCCAGTACCCATTGGGACACTCTCACCTATGAAACCCAAATTGCCGGCGATCGCCAGCAGTTAGCCCAGTTGGCACAGCCGCCGCGCCAGTTGCCGCCAGGACGCTATCGCACCTACTTTGCGCCCGCTGCTGTCGCGGCACTAGTGGGGATGCTCTCCTGGGGAGCTGTCAGTGAGGCCGCCTATCGTCAAGGGGGCAGTGCCCTCGCCAAGTTACGGACAGGGGTTACTCTATCCCCCCTCTTCAGTTTGCAGGAGGACTTTACCAGCGGCACGGTGCCCCGCTTCAATAGCGATGGCGATATCGCTCCTCCCTACCTGTCTTTAATTGAGCGCGGCCAGTTGCAAACATTGCTCATTAGTCGGCGCACCGCTCAGGAATACAACCTTGTGGCCAATGGGGCCAACCGCCAAGAAAGCCTGCGATCGCCCCTGGTGCTCCCCGGCACTCTGCCGGAGGCCGAGGTGCTTGCTGCCCTCGATACCGGTCTGTATGTGGGCAACTTGCACTATCTCAACTGGAGCGATCGCCCCAATGGACGAATAACGGGCATGACCCGCTACGCCTGCTTTTGGGTAGAGCAGGGCAAAATCGTTGCCCCGATTGGCGATCTACGGTTTGACGACAGTCTGTATGACTTTTGGGGCAATAACCTAGAGGCCTTGACGGACACCCCGATTTGGATCGCCAATACCGATACCTACGAACGCCGCTCCCTTGGCGGCATTACGGTGCCGGGGATGCTTGTCAAGGCCTTTCAGTTTACCCTCTAGGTTACTCGGCGGTGGCCAGTTCAGTGCTGCCGCGCTGTTTGCGCCGAGTCAGCGTATTAAAGAGCAATTGGCCAATGGCCTTAATCAGATTGCCCTCCAGTTCTTGGAAGATCTTCATGTTCATGCCAAAGGCAGCATTGGCCTCATCCACAATCCGCTCTGCCGTGGCCTCATCCACCGCCAGTTCATCGAGGCGTTGGCGATAGAGTTGCTTAAAGGCCTTTTCGTCACTAATGGACTCAAACCGATAAAACGCGGTGCCCTCACCGTCTTGCAAATTCATCGCCCGCTCAGCAATCCCCTTGAGAATTTGGCCGCCCGAAAGATCCCCTAGGTAGCGGGTGTAGGAGTGCGCCACCAAGAGTTCCGGGGCAGTATTGGCCACTTCGTGGATGCGGGCTACATAGGCCTGCGTAGCTGGCGAGGGGGGAATTTCCTCGCGCCAATTGGAACCAAAGTAATAGGTGAGATCTCGCTCAAGGCTGCTTTTGCGGTTCAGCTCCGGAAAGTAAATTTTGCCAACAATGGGATGGTCTTTGAGCCGCTCCATCTCCTGTTCCATGGCGCTGTAAACGTGATAGAGGCTGGCAACGAGCTTGCGGTAGGAGCTTTTTTCTACGGTGCCTTTGAGGAAGCAGCGCACAAAGCCAACATTCTCGGCCATGGTATGGGCTTTTTTGGTGCCTTCGCGCAATTTCGTCGCTAGAGACGTCGTCATCACGAGATCCTTCTTAAAGATTTGCAATGTTTTGCTTCTAAAAGTGACTGTCAGCACAGTCTATTTTTCAGGCTAAGGGCAAACGACACCCTTTTTCATTAAAAATCATTAAGGCGATCGCGAGCGGCAGCGAGGGCTTGGCGCACCTGATCAAAGCCTGTGCCCCCATAGCTATTGCGGGCAGCCACCACCTGTCGCGGTGCAATCCGCTCGTAAATATCCGCTCCAAAGGCAGGATGCAAGGCCTGCCATTCCTCAAGGGTGAGGTCTTTGAGCAATTTCCCCTGGGCAAGACAGGTTTTCACCACTTGCCCCACCAAATGATAGGCCTCGCGGAAGGGCACCCCTTTGCTCGCCAAGTAGTCGGCCACATCCGTGGCATTGGCAAAATCCTCCTCGACGGCCATTGCCAAACGCTCGGTTTGAAACACCACTCCCTCGGCCATTAGGATCGTCATTGCCTCTAGGCAGGCCCGCACGGTATCAACGGCATCGAAAAGGGCTTCTTTATCTTCCTGCAGATCCTTGTTGTAGGCCAAGGGTAGCCCCTTCATCATCACCAAGAGGGCCTGCAAATGGCCAAAAACTCGCCCCGTTTTTCCCCGCACCAACTCCGCCACGTCAGGATTTTTCTTTTGGGGCATGATGCTAGAACCGGTGGCACAGCTATCGGTGAGCCGCACAAAGGCAAATTCCTCGGAGGCCCAGAGAATGATCTCCTCCGCAAGCCGCGATAGATGCACCATAATCAAGCTAGCGGCACAGAGAAATTCAATGGCAAAATCGCGATCGCTGACGGCATCGAGGCTGTTGCGATAGGGTTCCCGAAAGCCCAACAATTCCGCTGTGTAGTGGCGATCGATGGGGAACGTCGTGCCCGCCAGTGCCCCAGCCCCCAAGGGAGAGACGTTCACCCGCTCCCGAATTTGCCGCAGTCGCTCAACGTCCCGCTCTGCCATTTCCACATAGGCCAGCAGATGGTGAGCCAGGCTCAGGGGTTGTGCCCGTTGCAGGTGGGTGTAGCCAGGGATGAGGGTTTCCACATGGGATTGCGCAAGATCTAGCAGGGTGCGCTGCCACTGCTGCAGTTGTTGAAGAATTTGGTCAATTTCTGAGCGCAAATAGAGGCGAACATCGGTGCCCACCTGATCGTTGCGCGATCGCGCCGTGTGGAGCTTCTTACCGACATCGCCAACAAGTTCTGTGAGGCGGCGTTCGACCGCAAAGTGCACATCTTCGGCTTCAATGCCAGGGGTAAACTGGCCGGCTCGGTATTCTTGGCGAATTTGTTCTAGGCCTTGGATCAGCGTTTCTGCTTCCTCTGGCGCAATAATTCCCGTTTTTGCCAGCATGCGGGCATGGGCCTGAGAGCCGGTGAGATCGTATTCAATGAGGCGAATGTCAAAACCAATACTGGCATTAAAGCGGGCGATCGCCGGGTGCAGGGCTTGTTCAAAGCGTTGGCTCCAAGGCTGGGGTTGGGCAGTCACAGACAAATCTCAAACGGAGAAGATTCAGAAGTTAAGCAGCTTGCCAAAAATCCAACCAATGGCAAGGCCAATAATCAATGCCCACAGTTGGCCAGAATCCACAAAGTTATTCCACGCCTTAGCAAAGTCATCCCCCAAGGTATCTTTGAATTTCTGGGCCACAATAATCTGCGGCTCAATCGTCATTTGGCTGGCAACAAAGTAATTGGGTGCAGGATTCATACTGAGCACTAGCGACAACTTCACTGAGGTTGATCCTAGCGGAGGTGGGGGCGATCGCCAAGCCCCATCAGACAATCAAAGCAGACTTCAGTATGCTAGTGTATTAGCGTGATCAGGGTAACGTGATTAGCTTGACCATTCCAAAAGAAAACAGCGATCGCGTCCCTGCTGCTTGGCCTGATAAAGCGCAGTATCAGCTACAGCCAGTGCAGATTGCCAATGGCTCTCCCTCAGAGGCAGCGCGACATAACAAAGGCCAGCACTAAGGCTAAGATAGGGAAGGTTTACTCCTTTTGCTGGCCTAATCTGCAAAGCGCGTACCCCCTCTAGTCCTCGCCGGACAATGGCCAACGCAAGTTCGCCGCTGACCTGTGGCAGCACTAGGCTAAACTCTTCCCCCCCATAGCGAGCTAAAACATCTTCGGCACGAAAACTAGCCTTGAGAACCTGGGCCACTCGTTGCAATACGGCATCTCCTGCCAAATGACCGTAGCAATCGTTATAGGCCTTAAAATAATCCACATCCAAGAGGGCAAAGGTCAAAGAGTAGCCGTAGGTGTGGGCCTGTTGCCAAAGGCGAGCTGCGGCCGACTCGAAAAACCGGCGATTCCCTAGCGCCGTTAAGCAATCTTGCTCTGCCAATCGCTCCAATTGTTGCTTTTGCCGCTCTAGGGTCTGACGCTGATCTTGCAATTGCCGCACATAGGCCCGCTGCCGCTCGAGTTCCTCTTCCAGGCGCCGAACCTGTTGCTGGAGGTACTGTATTTCTCCTTGGCAGGAGGCGGGCGCAAGCCGCACCAGGATCAACGCTTTACCTTCGCAATTCAAGCCAATGCCCTCAATAACCGACCCTGCCCGCTCTCGCTGCCCTAAGTCAAAGGCACTTGCTAGCATCCGACAGCTCTGTTGGCAGCGATTGAGCCAAGTTTGCACCGCAGTCTGGGGTTGTTGCAGGAGTTGGGCTAGATTCCTTCCCCTTAAGATCAACCCATGCTCCTGCCAGCACAGAGTGGCCGCTTCGTTAGCCGCCAGTACTTGCCCTCCAGGATCTACTAGAAGAATTGGTTCCGGAAAAGCCCGTATATAAGCCAGCAAATCTGCTTTCAAGCCCAACATATAGGAAAGCTCTGTTAAATTTCAGACCCATTCTAACTACTGCTGGCTTATCTAAACTTATCTAAGTAAGAAAGGAACAATCCAAGCAATAAAATAGTGTTTTGGTCTAGTAACTAATAACTGATATAACTAACAACTCTAAAGTTCGGCTCCTAGGGATTTTCTCTGCTTTGGTGGCAATTGACAACTGTAGTAATCGGGAAACACAACATAAAGGGGCTTGCTTAAGAGAGTAGCAATTTCCTGTTCAATGGCAGCTGAACGGGTACGCCTGCGGATAACTGCAGAGACACAATGACGCGAAACTCCTAGCTTTTGAGCGATTTTAGAACCATTCCAGCCCCGCTTGCGTAGCTCCGCTTTAATGTCTTCAGGATGCATACCCGACTCTAAGGATTCTCAGCAATCAATCTAGTTATAGCTGATGCTAGAAGCAAAGACCTGATGTTGTCAAGTGACAACTGAAGCGCTCTAGCACTTTTCTTGAGAAAGCACGGGAGCGGCGAGTTAACATGTAAATCTATACATCTCTTGATAAACCTCTTGACAGGCGTAGAAAGGCTCGAACCGTGCAAGCCCTGGTAAGGGGCCGCTTCCCTTTGAGGTACGCCCTCGGAGGTAAGCCAGTGGTTTGGGTATTTTGACAATGCACAACAATCCCCATGCAAACATCACCATCTAGCTCCATTGCTCGGCAAAATCTGGCAAAACTGCTGCGACAGCATCGGGGTGTGCGCAGTCAACGGGCCTTTGCTGCAGAACTTGGCATTTCCTACACCTGCTTACAGAAGTGGGAAAAAGGGCTTTCGTTTCCTAATGTAGAAAACTTGCATAAACTCGCCGACTACTTTGGCTTTGAGAACATGGATGCCTTTTTGGGCTATCTCAATCAAGCAACCTCACTTCCCTTGACAACAGCGGAAGACGACGAAGCCCTAGTAGCAGAAATCATCTCCAAAATTCGCCACTTACCTTTGCGTAAAGCTACGCGGGTTATTGGCAGTGCCATGCACTTTATCTCCTTAGATACTCCGGAAGAGCCTCAGTTTTAAGCTCCTTTGGGGAGTACTGCCTGCCCCACCTGGACGCTTCTGTGGCATTCTGAAAGGGAGAAGTTGCACAATTTGGCCACTTAGATTCTATGCAAACGCTGCCGAGTCCTGTTCAAACTACTCCGACAGAAACCGCCATTGTCCGTCGCAAAACCCGTCCTGTGCCCATTGGCTCTGTCATCATTGGGGGCGGTCATCCCGTGGCGGTGCAGTCGATGATCAACGAAGACACCCTAGATATTGACGCCTCAGTGGCCGCCATTCGTCGTCTCCATGAAATTGGCTGTGAAATTGTGCGGGTGACAGTACCCAGCCTTGCCCATGCCAAGGCCATGGAAGAGATTCGCGATCGCCTCTACAAAACCTACAAACCCGTGCCCCTGGTTGCCGATGTCCACCACAACGGCATGAAAATTGCCCTTGAAGTAGCTAAGTATGTGGACAATGTACGCATCAATCCGGGGCTATACGTCTTTGAGAAACCCAAGCCCGATCGCACAGAATACACGAAAGCAGAATTTGAGGAAATTGGGGCCAAAATTCGCGAAACCCTTGAGCCACTGGTGATCTCGCTGCGCGATCAGGGCAAATCCATGCGCATTGGCGTCAATCACGGTTCCCTTGCTGAGCGGATGCTCTTTACCTATGGCGATACCCCAGAAGGAATGGTGGAATCGGCCCTGGAATTTATCCGCATCTGCGAGTCGTTGAACTTCTACAACCTGGAAATTTCCCTCAAGGCCTCACGGGTACCGGTGATGATTGCTGCCAACCGCCTGATGGTCAAGCGCATGGACGAACTGGGCATGGACTACCCCCTCCACTTGGGCGTCACCGAAGCTGGGGATGGCGAGTATGGCCGCATCAAATCCACCGCAGGCATTGCCACCCTCCTTGCTGAAGGGATTGGCGACACAATTCGTGTGTCCCTCACCGAAGCTCCCGAAAAAGAAATTCCGGTTTGCTACGGCATTTTGCAAGCCTTGGGCCTGCGGCGAACCATGGTGGAGTATGTGGCCTGTCCCTCTTGTGGGCGGACGCTCTTTAACCTTGAGGAAGTGCTGCACAAAGTCCGTGAAGCCACCAAACACCTGACGGGTCTGAATATTGCCGTCATGGGCTGCATTGTCAATGGGCCGGGGGAAATGGCCGACGCCGACTATGGCTATGTGGGCAAACAGACGGGCTACATCTCCCTCTATCGCGGCCGTGAGGAAGTTAAGAAAGTCCCAGAAGCGGAAGGCGTGGCTGCCCTTGTGGAATTAATCAAGGCCGATGGCCGCTGGGTTGATCCCTAAACTATCAAGTATCTGTGAGGAGCAAAACATGACCACGGAAACCATTTTTAGCCGCATCCTTCGCCGCGAGATTCCTGCGGACATTGTCCATGAGGATGAGCTGTGTCTGGCCTTTCGCGACATCAACCCCCAAGCCCCTGTACATATTCTGGTGATCCCCAAAAAGCCGATTCCCCAACTAAGCCTGGCAGAACCCGAAGATCACCGCGTGCTGGGGCACCTGCTGCTGACTGCGAAACGCATTGCCGAGGCAGAGGGTCTAACGAATGGCTATCGCGTCGTCATTAACAATGGTCCCGACGGTGGGCAAACAGTCTATCATCTGCACCTACACTTGTTGGGTGGGCGACCCATGCAATGGCCACCGGGCTAAGGTCCGAGCTAAACTTGTGTAGCAGTCAATCCACTTCTTGACAAAGGGTACTTAGCCATGGGGAGCGATCGCTGAAACTTTGTAGCCTAGAGTACAGTTTGCACCAATCATGTCTTTTAATCTATGGGAGATTATTGCTTATACGAGAGAACAAAACCCCATGGCTCAAGAATTTGGACTTGGACGCCGGAAATTTTTAGTCTATGGCTCAGCCGCATTGGGAACGAGCCTTCTGATTAAAGGGTGTGCTCCAGCTACAGAAACCGGAGGTGGTGGACAACCAACCGCCGCTGGTGGTGACACTATCAAAGTAGGGATTTTGCATTCCTTAAGTGGCACCATGGCCATTAGTGAAAAGAGTGTGGTGGATGCTACCCAACTGGCCATTGAGCAAATCAACCAAGCGGGGGGGGTTCTGGGCAAGCAGATTCAACCTATTCTGGAGGATGGGGCATCTGACTGGCCGACCTTTGCCGAAAAAGCCACGAAATTAATCGATCAAGATAAAGTGGTAGCGGTTTTCGGCTGCTGGACTTCTGCTTCTCGGAAAGCAGTACTGCCGGTTTTTGAATCCAAGAATCACATGCTTTGGTACCCTGTGCAGTACGAAGGTCAAGAGTGCTCGAAAAACATTTTTTACACGGGTGCCGCTCCCAACCAGCAAATCGAACCTGCCGTAGATTGGCTCCTGCAAAACAAGGGTAAGAAATTTTTCTTAGTGGGCTCAGACTACGTCTTTCCCCGCACGGCCAACACAATTATCAAGGCACAACTGGCGGCTAAAGGTGGTGAAACAGTGGGTGAAGACTATCTGCCCTTGGGTAACACCGAAGTCACGCCCATCATTACTCGCATTCGCAATGCCTTGCCGGATGGCGGTGTGATTTTCAACACCCTCAACGGCGATAGCAACGTGGCCTTCTTTAAGCAGTTGCAGGGAGCAGGTCTGACACCAGATAAATACCCAACGATGTCCGTCAGTATTGCTGAGGAAGAGGTTCAAGCCATTGGCGTTGAGTACCTCAAGGGGCAGTATGCTGCTTGGAACTACTTTATGACTGTGGATACCCCTGAAAATAAATCGTTTGTCGAGGCCTTCAAAGCGAAGTTTGGCCAAAACCGCGTCACCAATGATCCAATGGAGGCCGCCTACATTGCCGTTCACCTCTGGAAACAGGCCGTGGAACAGGCAGGCACAGCTGACGATTTGGAAAAAGTGCGCCAAGCTGCCATTGGCCAGACGTTTAATGCCCCGGAAGGTCCCGTGAAGATGTTTGCGAACCACCACATTTCCAAAACAGTGCGCATTGGTGAGGTGGGTGAAGATGGTCTCTTTAAGATTGTTTACTCCACACCCCAACCCGTGGATCCGCTGCCTTGGAACCAGTTTGTGGCGGAAACGAAGGGGCTTGTCTGCGACTGGACGCGCACTGATGTGGATAACCCCGGCAAATTTAAGGCTACGGGGGCTTGATTCCCTAATTTCCGAAATTTAGTAGTCCTAAAAACAGTTTTTGCCCCCTAAGGGGCTTGACAATCACAGTTAGCTATCTGGGGTGGCTTCTTTCCGACAGGTTTTAGAACCATGACCTTTTTGCTAGAAAGTGTCTTCAATGGCATGAGTATCGGTGCGGTGTTGCTGTTAACCGCACTGGGGCTGGCGATTGTTTTTGGCATTATGGGTGTGATTAACCTCGCCCACGGCGAACTGATGATGCTGGGAGCCTACACCACTTTCGTGGTACAAAATGGCTTCCGTCAATTGGGGGAGGGTTGGTTTGATGCCTATCTATTAATAGCAGTGCCCTTAGCCTTTGCCGTGGCAGCGGGGATCGGTGTCGTTCTTGAGCGGGGAGTCATTCGCTATCTCTATGGTCGCCCCCTTGAAACCCTCTTGGCCACTTGGGGCGTGAGTTTGATCCTGCAACAGTTGGTGCGCAGTATAAGTTGGCAGATGACGCTGCAGATCGCCCTCTTTTGTCTGCTCTTCTTTGGTGGCCGCTGGCTCCTCTCTAAACGGGCGATCGCTCCCCGTTGGCAGGCTTGGGTATCGCCAGTGTTACTGCTGCTCTCTGTCGGGATTGGCCTGACGGCTAGCCTCGTGGCTGGGGGCGCGGTGGGTCTGGCAATGACGAAGCCCTGGTTTGGTGCTCAGGGGGTGGATGTGACCGCTCCTAGTTGGCTGCGGAGAGGGGTCAATCTTTGGGGAGTGCAGTTTCCCTTTGTGCGCCTCTTTATTATTGCCCTGACGGTGGTGTGTCTGGCGGCGATTTACTGCTTTCTTCTGCGATCGCAATGGGGCCTACGGATTCGCGCCGTAACTCAAAACCGCAGTATGAGTGCCTGCTTAGGTATTCCCACCCAAACGGTTGATAGCCTCACCTTTGCCCTTGGCTCTGGTCTAGCGGGAGTAGCAGGCTGTGCCATTAGCCTTTTGGGTTCTGTGAGCCCCAATACAGGTCAGAACTACATTGTTGAAGCCTTCATGGTTGTTGTCGTGGGGGGAGTCGGTAAAATTGTCGGTTCGATTGTGGCTGCCCTTGGCATTGGCTTTGTCAACTATGTCATTGGTTCGGGGTTGATGACCCGCTTTCTTGAACCGCAAACAGCACTGTTTGACTTCTTTGAATTTTTTGCCAGTACCAGCATGGCACGGGTGATGGTCTTCATCCTGATCATTGCTTTCCTACAACTGCGTCCCGCTGGTCTTTTTCCACAAAAAGGACGGGCAGTCGATGCCTAAGCTATCGCAGTTCTCTTTTCCGAAAGATCGCCTCAGTGGTCGCGAGTTAATCGCGGTGGCTATCCTTGCTTTGATCCTGATTTTCGTGATGCCACCTCTGTTGCCGGGGTTTCGCTTGGATTTGCTGCACCGCTATCTGGCTCTGGCGATTGTGGCTTTGGGGATTGATCTGATTTGGGGGTTTACGGGGTTGCTTAGCCTTGGCCATGGCATTTTCTTTGCTTTGGGGGGGTACGCGATCGCCCTGCATTTGAAACTACAGGTACCCGCCACTGCTCCTAGTCCACTGCCGGACTTTATGTCCCTCTACGGGGTCACGGAGTTGCCGTGGTTTTGGTATCCCTTCTATTCCTTTGCCTTTGCTGTCGCAGCAGTGGTGCTGATCCCAGCCCTATTGGCGGCACTCTTGGGGTACCTTGTCTTCCGCAACCGCATCCGAGGGGTCTATTTCTCTATCCTTACTCAGGCAGCCATCATCGTCTTTTTTAACTTCTTTAATGGTCAGCAAAAACTTTTTAACGGCACCAATGGCCTAACGGATTTTCAAACCCTGCTGGGGTTCCCTGTGCGCAATGCCCAGACCCAGTATTGGTTCTATGTCATAACAGTAATTTTCTTGGCCTTGGCCTATCTTCTTTGCCGTTGTCTGACAATGGGACGCTTTGGCCGCCTACTGGTTGCTATTCGCGATGATGAAGTCCGCGTCCGTTTTTCGGGATACAATCCGACCAGTTATAAGGTACTCGTTTTTGCTATTTCCGCTGCCTTAGCAGGGATCGGTGGCGCCTTCTTTACCCTGCGCACAGGCATCATTTCACCACGGGCGATGGACATTGCCTTCTCGATTGAGATGGTGATCTGGGTGGCGGTTGGCGGCCGTGCCACCCTCATTGGAGCCGTGCTGGGGGCACTCTTGGTCAACTTTGCCCGCAGTCTGTTGAGTGAGCAGTTTGCCGATATTTGGCTCTTTTTCCAAGGGGCACTGTTTTTAATTGTGGTGTTGGCACTACCTACGGGAATTGTTGGCTGGCTGCGCACCGAAGCCCCCAACCTGATTACGAAACTCTTGGGGCGACCACAACCCGTGGCAACATATCCAGAGTTGGAGTTTGATCCTGAGGTGCAATATGAGCGTCAAGTTCTCGAACAGGAGGGCAAATAATTGCTGTGACACCTATTCTTGAAATTGAGGATCTCACCGTTAGCTTTGATGGTTTCAATGCCCTAAATCATCTCTCGTTTCGGATGGAGGCGGGGGAACTACGGGTGATTATTGGCCCCAATGGTGCTGGTAAAACCACGTTTCTCGATGTGATTACGGGCAAAGTCAAGCCGACACAGGGGCGAGTGCTCTTTAAGGGGCGCAATCTGCGTCGCTATAGCGAAGATCAAATAGCCCGTATGGGCATTGGTCGCAAGTTTCAAACTCCCCGCGTTTATCTCAACCTAACAGTGCAGGAAAATTTGGAGTTGGCAGTAGCCCGCCATAAGGGCGTCTTGGCAACGCTGTTTCAGCCACTGTCCCGCGAGGAGCGCGATCGCTTGCACACCTTGATTGAGACCATTGGTCTGCGGCCAAAGGCTAACTTTCCGGCAGGACTCCTCTCCCATGGTGAAAAGCAGTGGCTAGAAATTGGCATGCTGGTAGCACAATCCCCCGATTTGCTATTGGTGGATGAACCGGTAGCGGGTCTCACGGATGAGGAGACCCACCTAACGGGAGAGCTTCTAATAGCCCTGGCCGAAAGCCACTCCATTATTGTCATTGAGCACGATATGGAGTTTGTCCGCCAAATTGCCCGCACGGTTACGGTTCTCCATGAGGGCTCGGTACTTTGCGAAGGTTCTATTGAAACCGTACAAAATGATCCCCGCGTGATTGAAGTCTATTTAGGTGCTCCCCTCGAAGAATCTGACTTGGCACAACAACCATGACCCGCGTTGATCATTACCCCCTAGCGAGGACAGCAGTGGATGCCGATTGGATGCTGCGCATTCGTGGCCTCAATGTCTATTACGGCGAAAGCCATATCCTGCGGGATATTGACCTGAGTGTGCCCGTTGGCAAAATGGTGTGCCTCATTGGCCGTAATGGCGTCGGCAAAACCACACTCCTGAAAACCATCATTGGCCTGATCAAGCCCCGCAGTGGCCAACTGGACTGTCAAGGAGAATCTCTCCTGCCGTTGCGTCCGGATCAGCGAGCCAAGCTGGGAATTGGCTATGTACCTCAAGGACGGGAAATTATTCCCCGGTTGACGGTGAAGGAGAACCTACTCCTTGGTTTGGAGGCGCGTCCCCGTCAGCCGGCAAAACAGGAGATTTCAGAGGAAATTTTTGAACTCTTTCCTATCCTGAAGAAAATGCTCCACCGCATGGGAGGAGATCTCAGCGGTGGGCAGCAGCAACAGTTGGCGATCGCCCGCGCCCTAATGGGAGAACCCAAACTGCTTCTACTGGATGAACCCACCGAAGGAATTCAACCCTCGATCATCCTTGAGATTGAAGCGGCAGTTCGTCGCATTATTGCCGCCCGAGGCATTTCTGTCCTCCTAGTGGAACAGCACCTCCACTTTGTCCGCGAGGCGGACTGGTACTATGCAATGCAAAAGGGGGGCATTGTTGCCTCTGGCCCCACCAGCAATCTCAGTCAACAGGTGATTCAGCGGTTTCTCGCGGTCTAGCCTCTAGATCGGGCGATCGCCCCCCTCCAAGGAGCTGGGTTGCTCCACCAGCGTTACCCGTCGGGGTTGTGCCAGTTGCCGTAGCACGGGTTGCAGATGCCCCAGTGTGTCGTTGAGGCGATCGAGAAGCAGTTGCAGATTCCCTGTATCGGCGAGGGCTTGCAGGGCTTGGTTGAGGGTTTCTAACAGTTGTAACCGCTGCTGCAGGGTGCGATCGCTGGCGGCCAGGAGTCCAGCAATGTATTCGCTCTGTTGCCGCAGTTCTTGAGCAATGGCGGTCTGTTCCTGACTGACCTGCGCCAGGAGTTCCCCTTGGCTGTGCTGAAGCTGGGTCACAAGGCGCTCAAACTGCTCAATGGACTGTTGCTGCCGCGCCTCGAGCGTGGCCACAAATTGCTGCCGATCCCTGATCACACTAAGGGCCAGTTGATTTAAGTTGTCCAAGAGTTTTTGCAGCTTTTCTTCTGTGGGCAACGCCGTGCAAATGGTTTCCTGAATCACTTGTTGGAGAGTGGCGCCATCCACCCCTGCGTTCGTAACGGGGAGGCGGGGCAGCAGTTGATCGTTAATGTAGGTGTCAATTTGCAGCAGCAATTTATTCTCCCAGCGTTCAACCATCACCATTGGGATCATCGCCAGCACACTGAGGACTAAGGCTACGAGGGTAGTATCAAAGGCCACCGCTAGCCCCGTCGTCACCCCACCAATTCCCTCCTTGATCTGGTTCACGTCCTGAGCTGTCTCCAAAAAGCTGGAAAAGCCACTGACCGCTTGACTAATCCCCACCACCGTGCCAATAAAGCCCAACAGGGGAATTGCCCACAGTAGAACCCGGGGAATCGTATAGGAGGCATCGGTAGCTGCTGCGGCACTGCTACTGTCTTCTGCGGCGGCTTCAACAGCAATCTCTCGCTGGCCACTACTGAGAAATGCCCCTAAAACACGAGCACAGCGATTGGGAAGAAGCGTCCGCCGTTGGGCAAGAGTTTGCTGCAATTGCAAAATATCCCGCATCGCAGTGAAGGGATAGTTGGCGGGGATCCAGATTTGACGCAGGCTGGGGGTCTGTTGAAACAGAGCGATCGCCTTCAAAATTGTAAACACCAAAACCGTCCACGCAAAAAAGACAGCCACGGGTTGCGTCCAGCCGCGATTGAGGAGCAGTTGGCCAAGGTAGGTGCCCTGAAGGGGCAAAAAGAAAATGTAGAGGAGGACCGTGGCAACGGCAGCGATCGCCAGCGCTAACCACAGCGGAACCGTGAGATCACGGCGGGGTACTGGTACTGGGGTCAGGGAAGGGACAGTTGTTGTCGAAATGGGAGAAGCAGCTGTCATGACAATATTCAGGGCGCAAACATTTTTCAATCTATCGTGAAGGAGCCTCAGATTTTTGGAACAGCTGCGGCTCCCTGCTGCCACCGCCAAAAACCTGCCAAGAGACTGCCAATTAGGGAATGAACCACCCCCGAAATCGCGCAGGGTACTGCGGTGAGGGGATTTGCAAAGGCTTGCCGCGCCAACGCCACCCCGAGCCCAGAGTTTTGCATGCCCACCTCGATGGCGATTGTCCGACAGGTGCGCTCTGAATAGCCCACAGCTCGAGCAAGATAGTAGCCACCAAGAAAGCCCAAACTGTGGAGGGACACAATGGCTGCCAACAGTTGCAAACCATGACTGAGAATCGCCTTGGCACTTGCGGCAAACACACCACCACAGATGACACAAATACCCAAAACTGAAATCAAGGGAGAAATAGGGAGCATTTTTTTCACCAAGGTGGGGGCTTTGGTATTCAAAGCTAAGCCAACAAGAATGGGCAGCAATACCACTTGAACTGTGCCCCAAAATAGTTGCAGGGCGTTTACTTCAACGTATTGACCCGCCAGGAGCTTGGTTAGTAGGGGTGTTAATATAATCGCTGCCAGCGTTGAGCAAAGGGTCATGACCACTGACAGCGCCACATGGGCGCGGGCAATAAACGTCACCACATTGGAGGCCGTTCCACCAGGGCAGCAAGCGACTAAAATTAGTCCTACAGCAAAGGGCGTGGGCAATTGATATAACTGTGCAACCAGCCATCCCGCCGTCGGCATAATCACGTACTGGCCAACAAATCCGAGGGCAACCGTGCGAGGCATTAACCCCACGGCCTGGAACTCCTGCCAACTTAGGGTGATCCCCATCCCTAGCATGACAATCATCAGGATCCAGACAATGAGATCGCTGTTGACCCACAAAAATAGGGGTGGATATACCAGCGCCACAATTGCCGTGAGCATTACCCAAAGCGGGAATAGGTTGGTCAACCATTCGAGGCGAGACATTAGGAAAAACCTATAAAACCTATTAGAGTGTCTAAAGATCCTAATAAGGAACGTCAAGGAAACGTTAAGTAGAATACATTTTTCGGGAAGACATGAGCTTTACAATAGCAGATAAAGCAAAGATACTCGAAAATATAGAGATTGGGGGAATGATTGGAAAAATGGGAGTAGCCACAGCTTTTTCCTTTTCATGATACTATCCGACTACAGAACAAGTGAACGTGTGTGAAAACGGTTGCATTGTCTTTTGTTTGTTCAATTCTGATAACAAGGTCAATAAAACAGTTTTCTTTGTACAGCAAGCCTAAAGATTTAGCATTGGGTACTCTAGTATATTACTTCTAACCCTAACGATATCAAAAAATTTATAGACTTTTAGCGCAGCAGTTGTCTAGTACTGATTCAGCGATCTATTAGCGATCTATTAGGTTGTCAAAGGAACAATTGCTATGACAGCAAGCACACCTACGTCAAGTTCAGTAGCACAAGTGGGCGACAAAGCATTGGCATTTCCAGCGCGGGTAATTCAGAAGGTGATTGGCGATCGCCTCTCCGGTCACTTAATATTTACCGATCCGCGGGACCCCTCCATCGGCTGGAACCTGTATGTGGGCAATGGTCAACTGCATTACGCCAATAGCACTGTTGGCCATCAGGAACGCTTCAACTACCTGTGTCAACGCTATTGCCCTCAACTCAGCACCACACTTGCAACCGATGAAACGGAGTATCAGTATCTCTGTCGTCTTTGGCAACAGGGGCAATTGACCCTTCCCCAACTGCGTAAGCTACTCTTTCTCTTTAGTCAAGAAGCGCTGGTTCATATCTTTGCCATGCCCCAAGCCGCGTTGCAGATGGAGCGGGTGGCGGGTCTTGATCACTTGGTTCTCTGTGTGCCGATCAAGGAAACTCTGAGTCAACGGCGGCAAGCCATTACCCAAGCAGTACAGGTGCGCACCTATTTGAACTCGCCGCTGCAACGACTGGTGCTAACCACAACCGAGGGAGTTCCCGCTGATCTGTGGCCAATGGACTATGGCCGCAATATTGCCGCTGCCTTGCCTCAACTCTTGGAGCAGACACCCGTACTCTATGAAGTGGCGACTCAGTTGCGCATGGAGGCGATCGCCACTGCTCAGTTACTGCAACCCGCCTTAGTCAATGGTTTGATTGCCCAGCATCCCTACACTATCCCCACCAGTGATACTCGCCCCATCGTGGCTTGTATTGACGATAGCCGCACCATTCAGCGCAATGTCCGCCTCATTTTGGAAACCTGTGGTTACCGGGTGCTAGGCTTGATGCAACCAACCCATGCCCTAAGTGCCCTCAATGATACCAAGCCTGACTTAGTCTTGATGGATATCTCGATGCCAGACATGGATGGCTATGAGCTATGCCGTCAACTGCGGCAAACAGAAGCCCTTAAGGATGTGCCAGTAGTCATGCTCACAGGGCGCGACGGGCTAGTGGATCGGATTCGAGCACGGATGGCAGGGGCGACCGAGTATTTAACGAAACCCTTTACGCCACAGGAGTTACTATCGTTAGCGGAGCGATTCACTCAGACTGCGGCAATGGAGAGTCATTCATGAAGCAGGTGCTAGTCGTTGAGGATTCCCGCACAGAGCAAACCATGATTGTCTCAATTTTAGAGAAATTGGGACACCAGGCCCATGTGGCGGAAACAGCGGAAAAAGCCATGGAATGGTTGGCTACGCATCAGCCACCGGATTTGATTGTGCTCGATATTGTGATGCCAGGAGCCAATGGCTTTGAACTCTGCCGCGAAGTACGGGCAAATTCCCTCCTCAAGACGGTGCCGATTATCTTCTGCTCCTCTAAGGATCAGGACTTTGATCGTTTTTGGGCGTTGCGTCAGGGGGGAAATGCCTACATCACGAAACCCTTTGAACCGCAAGATTTAATTGAAACCATTAACGAGTACTTACCTCCCTTGCCTCAATGATGTCTGTGAGTGCCCCAGTCCTTCAGGAATACTTTCATGTGGAACTGCCCCAAGGGGTGAATGTAGCGATTCCCCTTGGCCAAACGGCGCAGGTTTTAAGCGTTGAGCCACGGGATATTTGTCTGGTGCCGGGGGTTTCGGCCGCTCTTTTGGGCATTAGTAACCACCGGGGGCGGTTATTGTGGATGCTTGACCTATTGAAGTTGCTGGGGGTGCAGTATGCTTGGGGGCGATCGCCCCACCAACGTTGGACGGCAGTGGTCATGCAAGATACTGATGGCTCGTCACCGCGTCAACTGGCGTGTTTGGTGAGTCAACTGCGGGGCATTATTCATGTGTCGCCAGAGCAGCAGCAGCCGGTGCCCCAGCGACTTCAAGGGCAGCTGCAGCAGTATTTGCAGGGTTTTGTGCGGTTGGATCGCCTGCCAATCTTACTATTGAATGTTGAAGCCGTTTTTCAAGCTGTTGCCCATTCAGCTGCGCCAGACCTATGACCTCCCTTGCTAATTCCACCCCGCCGACCTCATCCCTGAGCGATCGCTACTTCAATGCCATCCTCACTCAGGATATCCCGACCCTGCGCGCCCTCCTTGAGGAAGAACCCACTGATCATTTGGTACAGTTGACCCTAGCCACTGCCCTTGAACAGGCGGGTGATGTTGCTGCCGCCAAAGACCTTTATCGGGCGATCGCCGAAGCAGATCAGGGAATTTTTGGTCAAAGTGCCCGCCATGCCTTGGCACTACTGCAGACAAGCCCTGCGCCTCCCCCGCTCCCCCCACTGCCCAGTGCCCCTGTTGCCGCTACCCCCATTCCCCTAGGACGGGGTCAAATCAAACAGTTGCGGCAGGGGCTGCACACCTTAGAAACATGGCTAGTGCAACTCCAGCAACAGGAGTGGCATAGCCCCTTGCCTGAGTTTAACGATCCTCAACTCGCCGCCATTGGCCAAGGCATTGCCGTCTTGGTCGCTCAGCTCCAGCAGCAGCAGGATGAGATTCAAGCCCTCGAAGCCCAACGTCAAGGGGAACTACAGCGGCAGCGCCAAGAACGGATGAAAATGCAGGAGGCAGTGATTAACCTATTGCTGGATATTGAAGGAGCCCAGCGGGGAGATCTCACCGTACGCGCCAAGGTGGATGCAGGGGAAATGGGTTCCATTGCCGATGCTTTCAATGCCACAGTGCGTAGTTTGCGTCAAATTGTCGTCCAAGTCCAAGCTGCCGCCAACCAAGTCCAAACCGCTGCCCAAATCACCCAGGGGGCGATCGCCGGATTGGTTGCCGGGGCAACCCAGCAAGCCGCCGACATTGATCGCAGTGTGGAAGCGGTCGAAACAATGGCCGCCTCAGTGCAAGCAGTAGCCAAGTCTGCCCAAGAAGCAGCAGCGATCGCCGCAGAGGGGTTGACGGCAGCACAATTGGGGGATACAACTATGGACACCACCGTGGAGAGTATGGAGAATATCCGCCTCAGCGTGGCCGAGACCGCCAAGAAAATGAAACGCCTCGCTGAATCCTCCCAAGAAATCTCCAAAATCATCAACATCATCTCCAACATCTCTGAGAAAACCAACCTTTTGGCCTTTAATGCTTCGATTGAAGCTGCCCGCGCTGGGGAGCACGGCCAAGGCTTCCGGGTGGTGGCCGATGAGGTGCGCCGCCTGGCCGAGCGAGTCACAGATTCAGCACGGGATATTGAGCAGCTAGTGACGGGGATTCAGCAGGAGACGGCTGAGGTGCTTCAGGAAATGGAAGTCAGTACGGCACAAGTGGTCAAGGGCACCCAGTTGGTGAGTCAAACCAAAGCAACATTACAGGGACTCGCTCGCCTCAACCAACAAATTGATTCACGACTGCAAATGATTTCTGAGCGCACCGCCTTGCAAACATCCACTGCGGCAGACGTGATGGAGACGATGCAGGGAGTTGCCCAGATGGCACAAACAACAACGTCAGCCGCTGCTGCTGTGGTCGATGCCATGGACAGTCTAGTCGCCGTTGCCGCAGAACTGCAGGCCTCGGTATCGCGGTTCCGTGTGGATCCTTAGAGATGGATAACCTATGACCCTCGATGCCGCCGACCTGGATGCAATTACCCAAGAAGCACGCCATTGCTTCCTCTACGAGGATGCCCCGGAGTATCTACTGCTCCTCGAACAATGGGCAGAGCAAGTGGCCACCGATCCCGAGCGGCACTGTACGGCTGAGGATTACAACAGGCTGATGCGGGCAGCGCATTCCCTCAAAGGGGGGGCTGGGATTGCCCAACTCAGTGAGCTACAGGCCTTGAGCCATCGCCTAGAGGATGTTCTGGAAGCCCTCAAAGAGGGCCGCCTGGGCGATCGCCCCCGTGCCCATCATCTTCTGGTTCAAGGCATTGAGCAGGCCCAAGAACTCTTGGCCGCCGCCAAACAGAATCATTCCTTAACACCAACGCCCCACTATCAAGCCCTTCTTGCAGCCCTCACGGAACTCCTCGGCGCCGTCTCAGCCACACCCTCGCCCTCCACTGCCGCTCCCCCCGATCTACGTACCGCCTTGACACAAACCCTTGAGGAGTCCCTGCAGATCCTAGAGGCGAGTGCCACGGATGCAGAGCGGGAGACGGCCTTGGCTCACCTGATTGCCACGGCCCACACCCTAGGGAAACAGTACGCCCTGCCTTGGTTGCAGCAACTGGCCGCCGAATTACCGAAGTTGGCAGCGGATTTGCCCCTTGGGGAATTAGTGCCCGCCATTGTCGCTGAGTGTCGTCAATTGCAGCAGGCAGAACTGGTCAAGTTACTGCCGCCTGAAGCGACCCCTACCCCGCCTGCGGCCACAACTCCCCCCCAAGACAGCTATCTGCGCATTCCCGTTAGTCGGCTGGATCGCCTCGGTAACACTGTCAGCGAATTGCTCATTGGCCAAGAACGCCTCACCCTCTATCAACAGCAGTTCTTGCGGGCCAATCGCGAACTTAAGCACCGCCTTGAGCAATTTCGCCCCATTCGCGATCAGGTACAGACTTTTTACGATCGCTTGGCCACCCCCCTGGGCGGTCGCGGTCGGCCAACGAATGGCCACAATGACTTTAACGGCCACAATGACTTTGATGCCCTGCAATTTGACCGCTACACAGAACTGCACACCGCCCTCCAGGATTTTCAAGAATTGCTGGTGCGGATTCAGGAGACAGGCGCCGATATTGATCTGCTCAACCGCGATCTCCAAGAAGCCCTTGATCTCAACCGCCAGCACTTAAATAGTCTCTACGCTGAACTGACGAATTCCCGCTTGCTGCCCTTTCGCCAACTGGCAGCAAAGTTTGTGACCGCTGTGCAAGCCTTAGGCGATCGCCACCATAAACCGGTTCAACTGGTGATCGAGGGGGGCGATACCCTTGTAGATCAAGTGATTTTGCAGCAACTCAAGGCCCCCCTGACCCATCTGGTGCGCAACGCCTTTGACCACGGTCTTGAGCCGCCCGAACAGCGGCAACAACTGGGCAAGTCCCCGCGGGGAACCATTTGGCTACGGGCGCAACTGCGGGGGAATGCCGTGGAAATTCAGGTGGCCGATGATGGTCGGGGAATTGATCTGCAACGGGTGAGTCAAAAAGCGGTGGAACTGCAGCTTTGCTCTGCCGAAAAAGTTCCTCACCTGAGCCGCGAGCAGATTTTGGAATTTCTCTTTGTACCGGGGTTTTCAACCGCCAAGCAGGTGAGTGATCTCTCTGGTCGGGGGGTAGGACTGGATGTGGTGCGTGAGCAAGTGCGGCGATTGCGGGGGCGTCTGCAGATTACCACTGAACCCCAGCAGGGAACGACCTTCAGCCTCACCCTCCCCTTGACCCTGAGTCTGCTGCCCATGGTACTGTGTCAAGTCGGGGAGCTAACCTTGGCCATCCCAGATTTGAGTATCCGCGAAGTCATTGCCCTCAAGGAATACACAGATATTCGCCACCCCAGCCCCACCATTGATTGGCAAGGACAATCCATTCCCCTGTGCCCACTGCATCAATTGCTGCCCTATCAGCGTCCCCTGAGTGCGCCAACGCAGCCCCTTGGTGTGGGTGTGGTTGTGGATGTGGCTGGTCAGGCGGTGGCCTTGGCGGTGAACTATCTCATTGCCGAGCGGGAGTTAGTGGTCAAGCCCTTTGATCAAACGGTACCCGTGCCCCCCTACGTCATGGGTTGCACGGTTCTGGGAAGCGGGGAAGTGGTGCCGGTTCTGGCTCCCGATAATTTTACGGTGCTGCTGAGGCCAAGGGCGGTACCGGCCTCGCCGATCATGGCAAGGCCCCAGCAGCGCACCATTCCCCAAGTGCTCATTGTCGATGACTCCATTACCGTGCGACGGCTCCTGGATCGTGTGCTGCGGCAGGCGGGCTACGATGTGGTGCAATGCCGCGATGGCAAGGAAGCCTTGGATTTCCTCCTTGGTCAAGGGGATCAAGTCTCCCTTGTGATCACAGATGTCGAGATGCCCCGCCTCGATGGCTATGGCTTGCTAGAGGCAATTCGTCTTTCGGCGCGTTTACGCCATTTACCCGTTGCAATATTAACCTCCCGGGGGGGGGGATACCCACCGCCAAAAAGCCTTTCAACTGGGTGCCAATGGCTACATTACCAAGCCCTTTCAACCCCAAGGGTTGCTGCAAACGGTAACCCAACTGCTCGCTGGTCGTGATGCTGCTGTGGCGACTTTCAGCCACTAAAGCTATCAGAGTGCATTGCCGCGAAAATTTTTATGAAACATGGCGATCGCCAGATTGCGTGGACATCCTTGCTAGGATCGGGGTGACTTGCGCTGGAGAGAGCAACCATGCCTGCCCAGGTGGAAGAAAAATCAATTGTGCCGACGGTCATTGTGGGAGTGGGTGGCACAGGCATCGAGGTGCTATCGCGGGTGCGGCGACTGGTGGAGGAAACCTACGGCAGCCTGAAACAGTTTCCTGTGATTAGCTTCCTTGCCATTGATACCGATCGCGACTACAAAGTAAGCAACCCCCTCGCCGCTGGCTCTCCCCTCAAGGACAACGAAAAGCACTGGGCCAGTGTCAGTGGCAAAAATGTGCAGCAAATCATTCAAAACCTCGACAACTACCCCTGGATTGCCTCTTGGTTTCCCAAGGAACTGGAGCGCAACATTACTGCCCTAGAGGCAGGGGCAGGTCAAATCCGTGCCTGTGGTCGTTTTGCCTTCTTTTGCAACTACCATGCGATTCAACAAAAGTTCCAAGCGGCCAGCGATCGCGTCAAAGGTCACGAAAGTTTTATGCAAAGCCGCTACGGCCTCAGGGTCAACAATAGTAGCCTCAATGTCTTTGTTACAGGTTCCCTCTCTGGGGGTACGGGTAGCGGGATGCTCATTGACCTCGGCTATTGTGTCCGTCACTGGCTGAAGGGGCAGTCGAGTCCCCTGGTGACCGCAATTGTCCCTATGCCCAATGCCTTTGCTGCCATTAGTGTGGGCGATCGCGTCCTTGCCAATGGCTATGCCACCCTCATGGAACTCAGTTACTTTTCCGACTACCGCACTGAGTACCTTGCCCAATTTAGCAGTAGCCTGGCTGATGAAGTGCGTTACAACTGCCCTCCCTTTGACTTTACCTACCTCGTGGGCACCAAAAATGGCGAGAGCGAATTCAAGCTCGATGAGATCCGCGAGATGATTGCTCAAAATATCTTTTTGGATCTCACCTCGGACTTTGCTCCCCACAAACGCTCTATTCGGGACAACATTAAGGCGGCTTGGGCGTCTCAGGATGCCGGCGGGCGTGGCTACCCCAAAAATTTCATGGCCTTTGGCCTCGCTAGTATTGAAATTCCCATTGCCCAAATTCGCGCCTCCTTGACCTATCGCCTCTGTCAAGACTTTATTCACTGGTGGCTGAATGAATCGGTGCAATTGCCGCCACAACTGTTGGAGGTGACCCAAAGCCTCCTGAAGCCCATGAACTTGCTGGATATGGATTTGGTGCTGGCCTTGGCGGCAGCCGGCGATCGCCCCTATATGCAGGAAATCTCCCGCTGGGTCAACGATCTGCGCAATCAAATTAGCCGTGAAAACCTCCTTGAATGTACCCAACAGGGGTTAGGGGGTGTGATTGGTGCGGAAAGAGGCAAAATTTTGCAATTTGTGCCCTGGCTAACTGAACAGGTGGACAATTACCGAGCCGCCCACTTGCGCGAACTAAGCCCCGATGAGCGCCTCCACGGTGACTTTTTCCAGCGCATGTACGACAACCGCAATCAAATCATCCAGCAGGCTCGCCAAAGTCTTGAGGAGGAATTCTATCGCATTGTCGAAGATCGCAACCGCGGGCCGAAGTTTGCCCAGGCCTTTCTGCGGCAAATTCGCCAGATTTTTCTTAGTCAAAGGGAAAAGTACGACCGCGAGATCCAGAACACTTGGCAGCCCAACATCACCAATCGTCAGCGGCAATACGAAAATGCCCTCCAGGACATTAACCACTTCAGTACCCTGTTTGGCATCTCCAAGCAAGCAACAATGGAGGAATTTTGCCAGCAGGCCCTAGAAGGAATTGAGGGGAGTTTCAATGCCATTATTCAAGCCAAAGCGCGGGTGCTTGCCAAGGAGGTGATGGCCAAACTGGAGGAGTGGCTACAAGGGATGGAGGCACGCCTTGCCAAGCTGCACCAGCGGCTCCTCAGCTTACGCGATGGCTTCAAGGCAATGGCCGACAGCCAAGCCGACAGTGCCGATGCCCTGCGCATTAACGGTGTGAAGCTCTATGATCGCCAAGAACTCAACGGCCTCTATCAAGACCTCGTCGAGCGCTATGCCGGTGCCAATACAGGGGTAGAGTCCACATTTACCATTGGCCTCAATCAACTCTGTACCACAACAGCGACAACGGTGTTGCAGGAGGCGAGTCCCCTGTGGAAGGAAACCCGCGCTGCCAATGAGGTGATGCGTCTATTGGATGTGGCGCAACTGGCGGATGCCCAAGAAAGTGACCTGGCTGAGATTATCCAGGAAACGGTACGGCGCACCGTGCAAAATGCTCCGGAAGAAAGCCGCCTTGTGCGGGATCTCACCGCCGGCGATCGCCTGTTGCAGTTCTATCGCAACGACGAAGCCGAAATCCTCAGTGTCCTGCGCCTCGCCTACCAAAAGTCTAAGCCCCTGCTACTCCTCTCCCAGGCGGTGATGAGTGGGCGCGATGCCGGCTTTACCCCCTCGGTAAATACGAATATTGCCATTGTGGGGGGTGAAAATACCGCCGATTTGGCTGCCAAAAAACTCATTCCCCTCCTCAAGAACCTCGTCAAACCCAATGGCCAGAGCATTACCAGTGATGACATTAAGCCCTTGGGGGAGCGCGAGCGGCACCGCATTGTTTTTGTCCAAGAGATGGGGGGCTTTTCATTGCGCTGTATTGAGGGCATGCCTGAACTGCGCCAGTCCTATCAAGATTGGCGCGGCCAAATGATTACCGCCAAGCGTGCCCGCCTGCGGGGAGAAAACCGCGACCTGCCGATTCCCGTACATTTGCAAAAGGATCCCCCCTTCTGGGATGTGTTTCCGGAAAACCCGCGAATTCTCAACCTCGTGGTCACTGCCCGCGCCCTCGGTGTCCTGAAACAGGCGGAAAATCGTGCCACCCGCGAAGCCACAATCCGCTACACCCGCCATACGGCTATTGGCCTTGAAGATGTGGACATTGCCGCCAACTGGGAGGAGGTGACTCAAGTCCTAGAGGTGCTGGCCTGTCGCCCCGACTTAGAGGAAATCCAGCACCAAGTCACCACCATCCTCAAAGGAGCGGAAACGCCCCCGCAAAAGCAAGCCCTCTACGAGCATTTACTTCATTACCTGAAGCAGCGCGAGGAGGAACTTCAGAAAGCGGGAGGACGCGACAGCCTTGAATACAAGCGGGAAGCGGCGATTCTGCAAGAGGTGATCCAAACCTATCAATTGGCTCAACGAACGTCAGCTCCTAGTCCGATGCCAACACCGCTGCCCCAACCCGAACCAACACCTGAAACCACTGCTTCAGCAAGTTCCTCGGGGTTAGAGCAACTGCAACAACTGATGGCCATGTATCAGCAGGGTCTGCTCTCAGAGGCGGAGTTCCAAGCTGCGAAGAAAAAACTGCTGGGGCTTTAGAGGAGATCTCTGTAATTTCACGAAGAACTGTGGGAACACTTTAGGATAAAGACGAGTCCAAAATTGGAGCATTTCTATGTCTCCCTATCGTTCCAGCCTCCCTTGGTTCTATCGCTCGCTCCTTACCTGCAAAGGCCTGACCCTCATTGAACTGCTCGTCGTTGTCATTATTATCGCTATCTTGGGAGCGATCGCCCTCCCCTCGATGTTGAATCAGGCCATTAAAGCCCGTGAGTCCCAAGCCAAATCCAATATCGGTGCAGTTAACCGTGCCCAACAGGCCTACCGCTTAGCAAATCCAACCTTCACCGACGACCTAGCAAGTTTACAAATCGGCTTTAGTGATACACCCGACTATGAGTATCAAATCAGCCATGCCGACAGTGACTATGCTCAATTCCAAGCCACCCCTGAGCGAGCAGAATTAAAGGCATTTACAGGTTGCACCTACGCTACGTATACAACATTGACCACAACCCAAATTTTAGAAGCTGCTCCCTCTGGTTCAAGCACAGCATCACCACCGGCCTGTCCCGATCCCACTCCCTGAAGTGTCTGATTCTTCTTCATCTAAATGTTCTGCCGCTGCCTTGTAAAGGGTGAGGACATGGTGATCTAGTAACTGATAAAAGATATGACGTCCTTGGCGGCGAAAACGCACCAGTCGCAGCGCCTTCAGCATCCGCAATTGGTGGGAGACAGCGGATTCGCTCATTTCTAGAGCCACGGCGATATCCCTGACACAAAACTCCCCCTGGGCCAGCAGGTCCACAATTCGCAATCGATTCGTGTCGGCCAGTAGACCAAAAAACTGCGCCATCCGCTGGGCTTTTTCCGTAGAGAGCAAGCGATCGCTCACCTGCGCTAAAGCCTCTGGATGATGAGGATCAAGAGTATTCATATCTTCATCATAGGCGCTGGTTGGGCAATAACCAATTGACATATGAACAGTTGTTCAGATATATTGAAGTAGAGGTGGAAAACAACCTCACTAATCTTGGCCATTTGGAGGAAAAGCCATGACGACCGTTACCCAAATGAAATGCGCCTGTCCCCACTGCCTGTGCATTGTCTCCCTCAGCGATGCAATCATGGTTGACGGCAAACCCTACTGCTCTGAAGTCTGTGCCAATGGCACCTGCAAAGAGAGTAACGGCTGTGGTCACACAGGTTGTGGCTGTGGCTCTGCTTAGAAGTTACAATCTGTAACAGTGGATAATGACGAGGCGATCGCCCCATCCACGCTATACAATCAAGAGGTGGAGATTGTCCTCGTCATTTCTTATTAGTTGCGATCCAGTGTGGCAGACCTCCCATCTATTTCCTTGATTACAGCCACCTATAACGCTGCCGACCACCTGTCAGACCTGATATGGACTTGATGATTAAGGTTGTTGCAATCGCAGCATTTCGGCCTGGATACGTTGGCTAAAGGCGCCATCTTGCTGTGCTCGCAGTGTAATCGCATTGAATTGCTCTAGGGACATATTATATTTTCTCAGCACCTGCATTGCCTCCCGCCCATAGTTGGCACAAATGGTCTCCAATCCCCTGGGCATATTTTGGGGATTCATGCCAAAGCAAGAGTTGCGGGGCACTTGACCTTGGAAAGCTGCCTGAGCTTGGCGATAGTATTTTTGGCGAATCGGTTCAATTTCGAGAACTACACGGGCATAGGTCGTGATCTCCCACGGAGCAATCACATCTGTGCGCGGGGAAGTCTGAGCCAAGGAATAAGGTGAAGGCACAGGCACCGGCAGCAGACCGGCACTACACAGAGCAAGGGGCAACCACTTCCAGGACATTGACCACCACACACAACGCGTCCGACTACACTCTACTTGGAATCCCGCGAACTGCTTCAAGTTCCCCAACGCCGGCAAGCAGCAGCCATTAAAAACCGTTTTGGCCAAGATTGAAGGCACAGTAGGTAAATTTACTAGACTTTACAGAAAAGTTACATTCTTTGAAGTTTGCTCATCCAGCCCCTCCAGCAATCAACCACTGCGGTATCCTAAATCTCGGTATTTCTCTCCAGACTGCCCTTATTGTCGTAGCTTAGGGGCTTCCTGAGTTGGCGGCAGGGCATCCACCTGTCATCCTGATCGTTTTAGGAGCGGTTATTACATGGCTCACACTGTCAAAATCTACGATACCTGCATTGGCTGCACCCAGTGTGTGCGGGCCTGCCCCACCGATGTGCTGGAAATGGTGCCTTGGGATGGTTGCAAAGCTGGCCAAATTGCCTCCTCCCCGCGCACGGAAGATTGCGTTGGCTGCAAACGTTGTGAAACCGCCTGCCCTACTGACTTTTTGAGTATTCGTGTCTATTTGGGTGCAGAAACCACCCGCAGCATGGGTCTAGCCTACTAGTTCCCTATTTCTGTGAAGCTGGTCTTAAATACTTGACTGGGCTTGAGGCAGCATTCGAATGTCTCAAGTCTTTTATTTGTGCTTTTCTTATATATTGGCTGGGCTTATCCCTAAGTGCCACCAGTTGAAGTGCCACCAGTTGGCTGCTTAGGGTTGGTCCTCATGGCTGAGGCGGTTTTGCAGGTCATCCACCGCTTCATTGATCTGGGCAATTTTGGCCTCCAGCTCCAGGCGCATTGCCTCCATCAGAGGCTCGTCATTCCCTTGGAGGGGAGCTGACCGCTGATCTTTGATCCGTGGGCTCTTGTCGGTAGCTGCTGCCGCAAGTCTGTCCTTGAGTAGGAGCGTGACCAGAGAGCCAGTAATGCCACCAAAGAGGGCACCCACCAGAAACCCCCAGCCAAAACCATTGCCACGATTCTCCATAAGCCTGCATTGCCCAACAAGACAGCTACCCCAACTGTAGCAGACGGCAAATCGCTTCCCCATAGCTAGGGCAACCCTGTCCTGAGGCAAAAAATTTTTTGAGGGGGGGTGTTAAGTTTGGGGCAATGGCTGGGTATGTTAACCGTAGAGACAAGATTGTTGACCTAAGGAGTCTCAAGACTATGAAAACCGAACTGAAAGCTAAATTCCTCCAGCACCTGCTGGCCAAGAAAAAAGCCAACGAAGGCTTCACTCTGATTGAACTGCTTGTGGTGGTCATCATCATTGGTATTCTGGCAGCTATTGCCCTGCCCTCTATGCTCAACCAAGCATCTAAAGCTCGGCTGTCCAGCGCCAAGAATGCGATTGGTGCCATCAACCGTGCTCAGCAAGCCTACCGTCTGGAGAACACAGAATTCGCTCCTGATGTAACAACTTTGAAGCTCGGGGTCTCGACACCTGATGGGTATACAACTCCTACGATTAATGCTAATGCTGGTAACTGGGCGACTGCTAAGACAACAGCGAATGATCCTCAAGGGACGGGTGTAACGGGTTGTGTAACGGTTGCAAATGGTGTTACAACTTCTACGATCGTAACGGGCAATTCTAACAGTGCTCCTAAGTGCTCCTAGGAGTAAGTTGATTGTCCGCTTAAGCCCTTAAAAATTAGAACAAGGTTGACCCTATTTAGTCATACCAAAAAGAAGCCAAGATGCAGGAGTCTTGGCTTTTTTATTGGAAAATAATTGCTGTAGGTAACCATTTCCTCATAATTAGCCCCCTCGGTTCCGATGCGCCTTCTCTTTATTGATGGGATTGGTTGGCAGTACACCCTCAATACACCCTACAAAGCTCCCCTAGGAGGGTCACAGTCAGCACTCTGTTATTTAGCAGAGCAGTTGCAACAGCGGGGGCACGAGGTTTGGCTCTTTAACAACACGCGGCACATTGAATGTATCCGCCACGTTCCCCATCTACCGCTGGCTTGGCTGACGCTGCCATTTCTTGAGCAACTAAAACCTGATATAGCCATTATTTTGAATAGTACCCTTGGGGCCAACCAGCTTCGTTTAGTCTTGCCACCTCAGACTCCCTTATTATTGTGGGCACACCACGCTGCCGATCAACCTGACGTTGAATCTTTGCGCTCCCCTGAACATCAAGAGGTTTATGAACGGATTGTTTTAATTAGTCAGTGGCAGCAGGAGCAATATATCCAGGCATTCAAGATCCCTGCTGCGAAAACCGCTGTACTGCGTAATGCCATTGCCCCTTGCTTTGAAAACCTTTTTGATTCTACAGAGTCTATTCTCAAGGCAAAGGCACAACCCTGGACGCTGGCCTATACGAGTACCCCCTTTCGCGGCTTGAATTTGCTCCTTGACCTCATGCCCGCCCTACAAGTCAGCCATCCCTCCGTTCGTCTCAATGTCTATTCCAGTATGAAGGTCTATCAAGCCAGTGAGTCTGAGGATCAACAGCGGTATGGCAACCTTTACCAACGCTGCCATGATTTGGCTAATGTCAACTATGTGGGTTCCCTACTGCAGCCTGAACTGGCTCAAGCCCTCAAATCCACAGCCATTTGGGCCTATACCAATATATTTCCAGAAACCTCCTGCATTGCCGCCATGGAAGCCATGGCCAGTGGCTGCTACCTGATCACCAGTGAACTGGGTGCCCTTCCTGAAACAACCGCCGGTTTTGCCGACTTGATTCCCATTCCCCAGGAGAATTATCTGGCCGACTATAGCCGCCTGCTCAATCGGGCAATTCAACGGTTCAATGATCCTCAAGCCCATGCCGCCCTTGAGGCGCATCTTCGCGCTCAAGTGGACTACATCAATCACCACTGCACATGGTCAGTTCGTGCCCGCGAATGGGAAGCATTTCTAGAACAGGTGTTAACAGAGTCCGTGCCGATGCTGGTCAACTGGCAGCACAGACTTTGCGATTACCTTGAGCAGCAACGATATGAGGATCTACTAGCTGCCTGCGAGACCTTGAGTAAGCAGTTTCCTGGGGAGCATGGCTGGGTTGCCTATCAGGGCGCCACCTACATTTTCCAGGGCCAAGAGTCAGAGGCGCAACTTCTGTGGTCAGTGTATCTCAGTAACTTTACTGAAGAAGAGCAAGCAGAGATAACTGCAACATGGGCAGCGATCCTATTGGAGCTCGCAAATTTGCCCCGCAATACCTTGGAACTGCGATTTGCTCTCACAAGCTACGCCTACGAATTTAGCCCTAACCTCAAGATAGGACTGAAATTACTGAACCTCTCACTTCAGTTAAAATTAGGGACACAGGACATCACTCAATTGTTACATCAGCTGACTGCTTTATTGCCCCCTAATGGAGGTTTAGAGGAAATAAACCCTGAGGATGTTGTCAATACAGTGCAGCACTTGGTGGGTTACAGCAGTGAGCTAGAGGGGTTACCTGAGTTTATCAAAGCGCTAGGCCAATATCCATCCATACAACCATCTCTAGAGAGGGTACTCTTTGAACTGCTCAACAACGACCCCGCACGCCTAGCTTCTACATTGGCTGAACCTTTCCTCAAAATTGCTAGAGAAAAATGGGGGCTGTATGAATTTCTCTGCCGTGCCTGTGCTCAAAGTAAGTTACATGAGTTGGCACTTGACTGTGCGAACAGGCTTTTTGACTATTCACTCAATCCTTTGGGCGAAGACTTGAGCCTGATATCTAAATTGCACGTAATGCAGACGTTCAAGTATAACCTCAATTATTCTGAAGAGGTTATGGCTCTTTGTGAGAGATGGCTCAAGAATGCCGATCGCTGTAATCAGTTTCTTGCTGAAAATATCAACAATCAACAGAGTGATTTTGGCAGTGTATTTTATGTTATCTCTTCCTACTTTCATCTAACACATCAGTTTGATGCTCCCGCAATTATCAAACCAATCTATAATAAACGCAACCGAATATTTTATGATAATGCTCACTCGTTTCTGCCTGTCCAGAATAGATATAGGAATTGCCAGCCAGCTATCAATACTGCCACAAAAACCTCCTCTCCTCAAAAAATGAAGGTAGGATTTATCAGTAGTTGTTTTCATGAACATCCTGCTGGCCATCAAATGCGTTCCTTTATTCGCCTTTACAATCGCCAGCGGTTTGAATTTTATGCTTACAATCCATGGTCTGCTGCCAGTAAGCAAGATCAACTTTCCTATTGGTTTCAGGCAAGCTTTGATCACTTCTACCACGGTGAAATGAAAGCCACTGAGATAGCTGAGCAAATTTATGAAGATAAAATTGATCTTCTCATTGACTTAGATAGTTGTACGAGCGACATCACGTACCAAGTTCTCACACTTAAACCAGCACCCGTTCAGGCGACATGGATAGGCTTTGATGCCGTTGGCTTGCCAGCAGTGGATTACTTTATTGTTGACCCCTACATTCTCCCTGAAGGAGCGCAAGCATGGTACACAGAAACGCTGTGGCGACTGCCTGAGTGCTATCTTTCCCTCGATGGCTATGAGGTAGCCAATAAAACTGGCATTCGCGATCAATTAGGACTGAGTGCTGATGCAGTGGTCTTTCTGTGTGCCCAGCGCCCTAGCAAAATTCAACCGGAAATTCTCAAGCTGCAATTTGCCATTGTTGGGGCCGTCCCCAATGGGGTGTTGGTTGTCAAATACCACCGTGGTAGCCCCATCTTTGAGGAGTGGTGCCGTAGTGTTGCTGAAGCTGAGGGGTTTGATTTAGATAAACTCTATTTCTTAACGTCGAACTTACCAGAGATTCACCGTGCCAATCTCTATGACGTGGATGTGGTGCTGGATACCTACCCCTATGCGGGTGGAGCAATGAGTCTAGAGGCACTGTGGATGGAGGTGCCAATAGTGACCAAGGTCGGCCAGCAGTTTGTCTCCCGCCACACCTATACCTTTCTAAAAAATTTGGGCATTGAGGAGGGGATTGCCTTTAGCGATGAGGAGTATGTGAATTGGGGAATTCGCTTTGGAACCGAACCCGAACTACGGCAACGGGTCAGTTGGAAGCTGCGGCAAGCTAAGCGCCATGCGCCCCTATGGAATCCCCAGCGGTTTAGTCGCGAGATGGAAAAGGCGCTGGCGGCAATGGTACATCGTTATCGCACAGGGGAGTTAATCGTGCCGCCAGGACATCAGGTGGGGGCTTAGCTCAGGTTATGGGGTGTGTTTAATGTTCTCTATAAAGCTCAATGTCTATAAGTATTTTAGATACCTTGGGAGTCTAAAATTACGAAAACGATACAAAAAGGGACTTGAATGGGCCCATCAAGGCTGAGCTTTTCCCCTAGTATCTAAATTGGAGCGTGATGGCTCCCTGCCTTTTCCATACACGAGAGGACAAGATTCATGGCAACCTACAAAGTAACGCTAGTGCGTCCTGATGGAAGCGAAACAACAATTGACGTGCCCGAAGATGAGTACATTCTGGATGTGGCCGAAGAGCAAGGCCTAGACCTGCCCTTCTCCTGCCGTGCTGGTGCTTGCTCCACCTGTGCCGGTAAGCTTCTGGAGGGAGAAGTGGATCAGTCGGATCAGTCCTTTTTGGATGATGACCAAATTGAGAAGGGCTTTGTGCTCACCTGTGTGGCCTATCCCCGTTCTGACTGCAAAATCCTCACCAACCAAGAGGAAGAACTTTACTAAGGCGAATTTGTACAATTTATATTGTTTTTATATTATTGGGGCGATTGTTGTGGGGCATCGCCCCTTTATTTTGGGGCTGGAGTCCTTAAGATGGAAGTAGTAATTGGTGCCCGCTGATGGTTTCTGACTTGCCCCCCACTGGTGATTTGCTGATTCGTCCCTTGGCCTATCGGGATGTGGAGGTGGTGGAACAGTGGCTGCGCCATCAAGGGGTACATGAGCAACCCTTTGGTCTACCGTCCTTGGCGGGTGGACCGATGACCTCACCACTGCATTTACTGCAGTGGCTCATGGGGATGAGCAAGCAGCGCATTTATGTTGCGGAGCAGGACAACCAAGTGCTAGGCGTTGTGCAGGTGGCTCCCTTTAATGAAAGTCGCACCACATGGCAGATACAGCAATTGTCTGCCCAAGCGTTTACGGAGGTGGGGACACAGCTTTTGCGCCACTGTTTTAGTACCCTTGTCGAAGCCCGTACGTGGATAGTGGAAATCAATATTGACTACCGCGAGGCACTAGACCTGTATCGCCAAAATGGCTTTCAACCCTTGGCGCATCTCACCTACTGGCAAATTTCAGCGGATCAGTTGGCAGAACTGGCCCAGGGCACGCCTTGCTTGCCTAATCTGCTAAAGGTCACCAATGCGGATGCACGGTTGCTCCATGAGTTGGATACAATGTCGATGCCGGCACTGGTGCGCCAAGTTTTTAATCGCCACTATCGCGATTTTCAAACGAGTCTTTTGGATTGGCTACACCACAGTTTGACCAGTTGGTCGCAACAGGTACAAGTGCATCGTGCTTACGTGTTTGAACCGCAGCGGAAGGTAGCGATCGCCTCCTACACCCTCCATACGACTCAAAATGGGCACACCCCCCACTGGCTAGACTTAACGGTGCATCCTGCCTATACAAATCTGTATCCGGGAGTACTGACCCATATTGCTCGCTTGGTGCAGGCCTATCCACCGGTACCGCTACTGCTGTCTTCGACGGATTACCAAGGGGAGCGAGAAGCTTACCTCGAAAGCTGGGCTAAGCCTATTCGTCGCAGTTTGATGATGTCGCGCTCGGTGTGGCACAAGGTGCGGGAGGTGCGATCGCCCCTGCCGGAAGGTCTGACCTTATCAGAAGTCCTCCAAGGGTTGCAAACCCACCGCCGTCCTCAACCCGGTCAGATTCATACCAAAGAGGGGGCACAGGCCTACTACCATAAGCATTCCTCCGAAAACACGTCGCCCCCAGAAGCCCAATCTTAATCTTGGGGGAGGGAAATTTCCGAAGTTGCAGTATAGCCTTGGAGCGCTTGCAGAAGGCGTTGGATTGCGGTTTCGTTGTCGAGGGCCAGCCGTTCAGGTTCAGGAGCAGCCAGACGCTGGGCGAGCTGCGGTATATTTTCGAGGGGTTGAGCGCAGGTCTTGCCCTTGATGGCCAGCGGTGTACTTTGGGGCAGCGGATTGAGGAAGCTAATTTGCTCGGGCAAGTAGAAGATGGGTTGCAGTTGCTCTAGGGGAAAGGTGCCGTAGCCTTGGGCATCCGCTGGATGGTGTTGCCAGTAGTCCAGGAGGGTCTGGCGATCGCAAAAACCGAGCATCTGTGCCAGCCGGCGATCGCGATTCAAGCCAACAGCAACCGCCAAATCGGCATTAATCACCCCCAAAAATGTGGGGCAATGAATCCGCAGGGCCTCTCCCTGCTCCACAGGATAGATAGATAACTGCACCCCTTCTAAGTTGAGATCCGCAATGTCCACAAGGTCAAGCACCTCTGGCCGCTCACACCAAGTCGTACTCAAGGCTAGATCATCAGGCAGGTCCTCAAGCTCATCCCGCTTGCTGGGAACACCCTCATTTTCCCACCAGTCTATGAACGCATAAAGCGCCACCAAATAGGGCAGAACTTGCCGTTGCCGACTGGGACGACACCCCTGAAGCACCGCATGGGCGGCATCCAATGACAGGGAACGAATGGGAACAGTCGGTGCCAAAAAGGAAGTCATAGCCGTCGTCATCCAAACGAAGTACGAAAAAGCGAGGCTGCCTAGGGAAGATAGTAAATGTCGTTACGCTCGCACCACTGGGCAAGCTGGGCTTCTATTTGCTCATCAATTTGTTTTGCGGTGCACAGACCACGGGCATAGTCAGAGTGAATTTCACGGCGGGCTTGCCGTCGTTGGTGGGGGCTGGGAATGGATTGGGTTTCATACCATCGCCTCATCCATTGGGGAATTTGCGGATCTTGAAAGAATTTACGGTAGAGCCACAGGCGATATTCACGACCGAGGCAGCGAGAAATCGTGGGCTGGCTCACAAAGAGTTCACGGGCAATTTCTGCTTGAGTACGGCGACGCTCACACCAATCCCTGACCCATGTCGGCGTCTGCGGATCATTGAGAAACTCCACCATACACTCCACCCCTTGGCCATTGCTGGTTGGCAGTGTGCGGCTATCGGGATAGTTGTCAATCCACTCTTGGTTACTGTCGGTAGAGCAAATGTTGAGGGAGCGGGTGGACTGAACATACCGTCCGAGGATCCGTCGCACCTGCTGATGAACATCCCGCGTATATTCAATTGTCCAACCCAAAAGTTGGGCAATGTGCTGCCGCAAACGTGTCGTTGAAGCGCGGATGCGAGGATCCGTAATCTCCGTTTGCACAACTGTAATCAACTGAGCGCAGGCTTTGGGATCAATCCCCCGCTGTACCTCAGGGGGCGCTGCTTGATAACGATCTTGAAAGACCTGCAGGGCGCGGTTGTCATAGAAGAGCAGTTCATCCGCCTCACGCTTAAGCAGTTTGCGTTTTTCATCCGCCAGTTTATTGCTGATGACCGTGCGCACCCAGGCTTCAAAGGTGGGACGACCATGGCCAGTGGCATCAAAGGGCTTGAGGGGGTCAAAGGATTTCATTGCCTCCCAAAGCCAGCCCGTGAGGTTACTTTGGCATAGTTCGGGATCAGAGCTACCCAGACAGACGGTACGCAGCAGATCGCGGTACTCGTGACGAAACTGGGGGGATAGGAGAACCGTTGCGCCGAGTTCTTGGCGTAGGCACTGAATAAAAAAGGCAAGGAAACACTCGGCCTCCGTGAGTTTGGGCACTGGATTACAGTTGGCTAGAACAGGGCGACTAAAGGCAAGCACCAGTTGCTTGAGGGACTGGTTGTACTGAGCACGATTGAGGCGATCGTACTCATCTTGAATCACCGTGGTGGGAATTTGCAGTAACCGTAGCACCGTTTTTTGCACAGCCTGCTGTTGCAGTTGATCGCGGCTGAGGTGCTGGAGGCAGCGAGGAAACAGACGAAAATAGGCTTCCACTAAGCGTTGGAGATATCCCCCCCGCTGGCTGAGATGGGGATCAATGTTGCGCTCGAGGATGGCTCGCAGGGCTTGAGAGAGGGGCTTCATCACAGCGGGCGATCGCTCCCCGGCCAAATAGCGGGACCGCGCTGCCTGCAATAACTGCGGCAGTTGCGCCACCTCCAGATCAGGACTGCGGGTCGAGGGACTCATCCGAAATCGGCAACATGAAATGGTTACTGAACATAGTAGCGGTTTTTGCCGAGACCCCTGGGGGAATCCTCAGCATCCCTTAAAACAACTCTTCTTCACGGGAGAGGGGAGTTTTCATCTCCTCAGGAATCACGGTTCCCAGTTGTGCTGGTAGGCGGGCGATCGCCTGCTGCACAAAGGAGCGAATAAATTCATCGCGGCGATTGAGTTGAAACTGCCGTTGCACCACTTCACCGATGCCCCCATCCCCCCAGTCTTGGTTGTGGCGAAAATACTCAATAAAACTTTTACCCGCAATGCGAGTGAGGTAGGCGGCCGTAATCCCTTGAACGGCTTTGCCAACGACTAGCCCCCCGACACTTAACTGCAGAGCCGTTCCCACCAGATTCATCGCACCTTTGACAATGCCAAGACTAGCAAGGGTTTTGCCTAAGGAAAGGGCTAACTCGCGGGCGCGATCGCGATTCAAGTCACAGCCATAGACCTTGCCAATCTCCATCACCATTTGCGCATTCACAGCGGCAGCCGCCAGCAGATCTACGCCGGGAATCGGCGTGACACAGACGACACCTGCACCAATCCACTGGTAGCGCTCCACCACCTTATCCGCTTGGCGGCGCCGTTGCTGATCAATGATTTTGCGGGCTTGCTCCCCTAGGCGCTGAGACTGCAAGAGGATATTGTCTGCCACAAGGTCATCCCCTTCCTGGCGGAGAATGGCACTCATCCGCCGAATCAGGGGCCAAATATGGGGTTCGGGTTCTAACCACTCTCCTGTATCGAGCTGGATCGGTTGAGGACAAGCGGCAACGCCTACCACATCTTGGGGCGGAATCAACCCCTTAACGCGCTGCCGCAGATGGCGCAGCAGAGCCAGTTGATCAGCCTCGCAGCGCAGGTCAATTTTATTGAGCACCAACAGCGATCGCTTCCCCATTTCCACCAAGTTGACCAGGGGGGTATATTCCGACTGCCGCAAGTCGTCGTCCAAGACAAAAAGGAGTAGGTCTGCTTCGGCAGCAAGTTGGCGGGCTAATTGCTCACGGTAGGTACCAGCGACCCCTGCTTCCAAAATGCCGGGGGTGTCGGTAATGAGAATTTCCCGCTCAGTATTCGGTAACCAAAAACGATAGGTTTGGCCGACGGCAGTCGTACCCATTGTGGGGGCCACTTCCCCCACCATCTCCCCCAGCAACGCATTAACCAGGGAGGTTTTACCGGCCGAGCCGGTGCCAAAAACAACAATGCGCAATTCGGGGCGACAAAAGTCCTCCTCTAGCTGCCGTGCCCTTGCCAACAGTGCTTGCCGGGCCACCTCATCCTCAATTTGCCTCAGTTGCTGCCGTAGGGCTTTGAGGTTTTCAGCGGCAGCCGCCGCCCTATCAAGGGGGGCTTGGGGTACAGCGGGGGCAGACTTGTGCCTACCCTTGCTTTCAAGGAGATATAGATAGCGAAAGAACGTATAGAGCAGTCCCCCCAACAGGCCAATGAAAATCAACACCAAGAGATTGGCCAAAAAGGGCGCCGTAAAGGCCACCTGCACATAGAGCCACGTCAGTGCCGAGATCAGCCAGAGGATGAGCACCAGAATGGCGCTGAATCCCAAAAGTGGCCAAAACCAACGTCTGGGGGTCATGGCAAGTATTTCATCAGAGGCTGCACGAAGGGCAATTTCAGCGATTGCCGCCGCCATAGGCGCACCATTAGCCCCAAGTTCACCAGAAAGTAGGCCGATCCCCAGAGACTGTTCAGCAATAGCAGCAGGCCATGGTGCAGAGACTGGACTTCACTCACGCTGGCAAGCCCATTCAGCAGACCATAGCCCAACAGCCAACTAAGACCAATCACAAGGGCAAGGCGACTCACTTGGCGCGTCTGGCGATCGCTCCCCCGGCGACTTAATTGCCACAGTGCCGGAATCATGCCAAAAATGGGCAGCAAATAGACAAAGAACCACAATCGCTGCACTGTCGGGTTGGTAAAGGCTTCCCGATCCACGGGGTCGAGCGGTTCCATCCAATACTCCGCTATGCCTACTGTTATCTACTCTAAAAAAGATTGAGGCTTAGCTTCCTTGATTCCTAATATATCCTCGATTGCAAAACTTCCCCAGGGATGCCGACCCATCTTTAGACATAGAGGATCGCTCCATTGCTAGACTGAAGATTGGCTTGTTTGCGGCAGTGCCCGCGATCGCCAGTGTTGCATTGTGACTCGATTGTTATTAGGGAAGCTGCGTTTATGTCAGTGATTCAGGAGCTACACCGTCAACTCGTTCGCAAAGAACGCTCCGCCACTGAAATCACCCAGGCCTATCTGGATCGCATTGCCCAGGTGGAGCCAAGGCTCCATAGCTTTTTGACGGTAACGCGCGATCGCGCCCTTGCCCAAGCTGCCGAGGTGGATAAACGCCTTGCTGCCGGTGAAGAGATTGGTTTGCTCACAGGGATTCCCCTGGCCATCAAGGATAACCTTTGCACCTACGGCGTTCGCACCACCTGTGCTTCTAAGATGCTGGAGCACTTTGTACCCCCCTACGAATCCACCGTAACCGAAAAATTGCAGGCCGCTGGCGCGATTATAGTGGGCAAAACCAACCTTGATGAATTTGCCATGGGCAGCTCCACGGAAAACTCTGCCTTTGGTTTCACGGCCAACCCCTGGAACCCGCAGCGGGTTTCTGGCGGCTCCTCAGGGGGATCCGCTGCAGCCGTTGCTGCCGGGGAATGTGCCGCTGCCCTGGGCTCCGATACGGGTGGGTCCATTCGTCAACCCGCCGCGTTCTGCGGAGTAGTGGGCCTCAAGCCCACCTATGGTTTGGTGTCCCGCTATGGTCTGGTTGCCTATGCCTCCTCCCTCGATCAAGTGGGTCCCTTAGCGCCGACGGTGACTGATGCGGCTATTCTCTTGGGGGCGATCGCCGGCCACGATCCCAGGGATGCCACCAGTCTCAGGGTGCCGATTCCCGACTACACCCAAGCCCTCAAACCCGATCTCAAAGGCATGCGCATTGGCCTTATTCAAGAAACCGTGGATGAAGGCGTGCAACCGGAGGTGAAGTCCGCCCTTGAGACCGCCCTAAAAACCCTAGAGGAATTGGGGGCAACAATTGTTGAACTCTCCTGTCCCCGCTTTGCCTACGGCCTGCCCACCTACTACATCATTGCCCCTTCAGAAGCCTCGGCGAACTTAGCCCGCTATGATGGCGTCAACTTTGGTTTCCGGGCTGAAGGGGCCCGCGATCTGCTGGAGATGTACATGCAAACCCGCGCCCAAGGCTTTGGCCCCGAAGTAAAGCGACGGATCATGATTGGCACCTATGCCCTGTCTGCCGGCTACTACGATGCCTACTACCTACGAGCCCAAAAAGTACGCACCCTGATCAAAGAAGACTTTGCCCGTGCCTTTGAACAGGTGGATGTCTTGGTTTGCCCCACCGCTCCCACCACTGCCTTTAAGGCAGGGGAGAAAACCACCGACCCCCTAAGTATGTACCTGTCAGACTTGATGACTATCCCTGTAAACCTCGCGGGCTTACCCGGCCTGAGCCTCCCCTGTGGCTTTGATAGGGAAGGACTGCCCATTGGTCTGCAATTGATTGGCAACGTCCTAAAGGAAGAGACCCTATTTCACGTTGCCTATGCCTATGAACAGGCCACCCCTTGGCATCAGCAGCAGCCGCAGCTCTAGGCGCGAATCCACCAGCAGATAGCGCTTCCCCGATGGAAGTGGCTTTGCTGTGGACCAACGTCATCAAAAACCCGGTGGCGCTTCCAAACAGTCGCCAGTGAGCTAGGCTAGAAGAAAGACATTTCCCTCAGCCGGGATATAAATTTTATCTGAGAACAACAAATTAGAATTTGTTAGCGGTTGTTGACGCGAGCGATCGCCAGCACTGAATTCTGGAAAACTTTATCCCTTTCCGGTGGGCGATTTCTGTTAGAAAGGCTACAATCAATAAGGTTTTAGTTAAAATTACTCAAAAGATTCCTGCACAGTCTCAACCGCTCGCTACTGCCTGCTCCCTGACCCCGTGGGTCACACAGGAACTTCTTCAAGATGATCCAGCGGTAGAGATTCTGAGGATGTGGAATCTAGAGCTTATTCCCCCGTCCAACCGCTTTCCTTAGCTGCATTCCATGATTGAAATGTGGCTGACGATCCTAGCGTCACCGAAGGCAACGGTTGCCGACAACACACCGACACCACATATTTAGGGAGATTTTACGAGGACAACGGCATGACCCAAGCAAATGTACTTGACGTTTACGACCCCACAACAGCCCCCCTTGAAGATGAGGTGGCTCTGCTCAGTGACTATGGGCTTGAGACCGTAGAGATTGAGGAAGAAGAGAGCGAAGACTTTGAGGAGGTCAGCGATGATCTCGACGACAAGCCTACAAAAGGTCGTGCCAGCCGACGACGGACCCAAGTCAAGAAGAAACATTACACCGAGGACTCGATTCGCCTCTATTTGCAAGAAATTGGCCGCATTCGTCTGTTGCGTGCCGATGAGGAAATTGAACTGGCTCGTAAAATTGCCGACCTCCTAGAAATGGAGCGGGTGCGCGATCGCCTATGCCAAGAACTGGGCTGTACGCCTGAAGAACTAGAGCGCAATCCTGAACCCTGGGCCAAAGAACTGGGGATGACGGTGCCGGCATTTCGCCATCGTCTTTTTGTCGGTCGCAAGGCCAAGGAAAAGATGGTGCAGTCCAACCTGCGACTGGTGGTGTCAATCGCCAAAAAATACATGAACCGGGGGCTATCCTTTCAGGACTTGATTCAAGAGGGCAGCCTAGGGCTCATCCGCGCTGCTGAGAAATTTGATCACGAAAAGGGCTATAAATTTTCCACCTACGCGACATGGTGGATTCGCCAAGCCATTACCCGCGCCATTGCCGATCAATCCCGCACCATTCGTCTGCCTGTGCACCTGTACGAAACCATTTCACGGATTAAGAAAACCACCAAACTCCTCTCCCAGGAAATGGGGCGCAAACCTACCGAAGAGGAAATTGCCGATCGCATGGAAATGACCATTGAAAAACTGCGCTTCATTGCCAAATCGGCCCAACTCCCCATCTCCCTAGAAACCCCCATCGGTAAAGAAGAGGATTCCCGTCTCGGGGACTTTATTGAATCCGACGGTGAAACGCCTGAAGATCAAGTGTCGAAGCACCTGCTACGCGAAGATTTAGAAACGGTATTGTGCACCCTTAGCCCCCGCGAGCGGGATGTGCTAAAACTGCGGTATGGCTTGGACGATGGTCGCATGAAAACCTTAGAGGAAATTGGTCAACTCTTTAACGTAACCCGTGAGCGCATTCGCCAAATTGAGGCCAAGGCCCTGCGGAAGCTGCGCCATCCCAACCGCAACAGTGTCCTCAAGGAATACATTCGCTAAGGAGTCGTTTATGTTGCGTCCCCTCATTGCCCTGACCGTTGGTCTGTCTGCCACCCTGGTGGCAATGCCGCAAGCCAGCCGTGCTCAATCCTGCGCTTACGCCAAAGGGTTCAGTCAAAGTCTGAGCAATACTGCGTTCTTCGATAGCAGCAAGCTACCGATCGCCCTTGGACTGGGTGTGGGTGCGATTACAGCAGGGGCAGTGGGGGTGACCCTCTGGCAACGGCGGCCGCAAACTGATGCCCGGACCTCTGCTTCTGGTGCTGCCTCTTTAGAACTGCCGGTGGTCTTACCAGAGTCTGACGGTGCAGAGCGTTGCCAAGATGTAACACCGATTGTGTAGTCAGGGATTGCAACCAATCAAATGATCGCCCCTGGGCGGGGCAATCAGGAGGCTCCTTAGCTGTTGCTGCGTGGCACAGTCGGGAGCCTCCTTTTCTTTACCACTACTGGAATTAAAACCATCGGTATCCGCTCAACTGTTGTTCTAACGTGAGAGCATCCCTGGGCAGGTGCTTAACTATCTGTCGGTGCATTGATTGCTAAAAAAACGGATCAATCAAGTCACTGCATCTAAAGACTGCTATCACGCTTAACTTCTTAATGTTGATTTAAACAGCGCTTTATTGCTTCTTTAACGCCAACCAATATTCTTACTTCAGAATAAACAACAGTCCCGTGCTGCGGACTTAGTGGTGGAGGAGTGAATATGCATTCTTGGCGGAGGCTTTTAGGGAGCTGCTTACTTGGCTTAGGTGTGATTTTCGGATTCAGCGATGTAGCCATTAGTCAATCCGCAGCAACTGAGATTTTAGGGCCTCGAATTCAGCCCCGTGGAACTATTCGTTTCAACAGTGAAGGGGCTGGCTTTGACAATTTCCTTAGTGCAGAGACATTTATTCCTCTCTTTCAAAAACCAGGTGCTAGTCTTGGTTTTTTTGAAGGTAAACTCTTCATACCCACATCCAATACAGCCCTAGCTTACAACCTGACCCTGGGCTACCGAGCGTTGATAGCCAATCAAACATTTTCTGTGGGGGGCTACTTATCCTATGACTTTCGCAACACAGGAAACGCTGGCTTTGACCAGCTGGGGGTAGGTTTAGAGCTCTTGGGCAATGTTGATGTTCGGATCAACGGTTACATTCCCCTAGGAAATCGGCAAGTTCTCCTTAATCAAGCAGTCGGAGCAGTTGGCACTATTCAAAATAACCAGATTCTCCTCAATCGCAATCGCCTTTTCCAAGAAGCGCTTACGGGCTTTGACATGGAAGTGGGTACCCCTTTGGTTCCAATAGGTCAAGATTATCTGCGGGGCTACGCAGGCTTGTACTACTACAGTGGCGAGAGGATTGCTGACTTTGTTGGCGTCCGTGCACGTTTATCTGTGCGCCCCATTGAATACCTCAGCTTAAGTGCAACTGTTCAAAATGATGAGCGCTTTGGTACCCAGGCTTGGTTTGGAATTGGATTATCTTTTCCGGGGGTGGCTGGCAATCGTCGCCGTGCTCCTGAGCGGGGGCAAAACATTGCAGTCCGCCTAGGCGAGTCCCCGGAGCGTATCAGCTTTATTACTGTTGATAACGAAGGGGTGCAGGATCAAGTTGCGGCAATTAATCCTGCCACCGGTCAGCCCTATCGAGTTTTTGCAGTTGATACTGGGGCGGGTAGTGCTGCTCGGATTAATGATTTACCGCTTGCTCAAAATGACATTGTCTTGGTTGGTGTTAATGATAGAGATGGCAATACTGCTGGTCAAGGTGCAATTAATCTTCTAGATGGAGTTCAACTCCTTTCTACAACTGTGGATCGGCAACTGCCAAGTCCACTGGGAACGATTACCATTCCAGCACTCACGCCGAGTACCCAAAGGCCTATCATCGCTACCACTATTACTTTAGCTAGGAACAATACCATTGATGGTTTCAATATTCAACCGCCCGCTGGCCAACCTGCAATCATTGGTAATAACATCAATCCAGCTCGTATTATTAACAATCAAATTACAACAATCAATGCAGCTGGAATTGATATAACAACTGCTCAATCTCCTATTGTGCGTGGTAACACGGTTACAATTACGAGTACAACTGTGCCTGCCTTTAACCGCCGTGGGATTAGCATAACTGAAAGTACTGACGCTGTGATTGAAAATAACATTGTTAATGGTGCCATTGGCGAGGGAATTGGTCTAGATAATGCCCTTGGGAATGTGATAATTCGTGGTAACACCGTGGCCAATATTGGTCAGACACCAACAGATACCAATCTCGAAGCAGGTATCTTCATTCGCAATAATCGAGGTAACGCCAATATTACGATTGAGGGTAACGTTACTGAAAACAACCTGACGCCCACCAATCGTGTGGATGGCATTGAGTTCAATCTTTGTCGAGGAAATAGCTTCAACGTCCTTGACCGCTTCACTGACAATCAGTTTGCGAATTGCACCGCTCCCGCAAGTGCAACGGTTACCGTGCGGAACAATCAGATTCGTAATATTGGCACGGGTACTGATGGCAGCGATGGTATTGACTTCAATATTGGAGATGGCGCTAACCTCACAGCTATCTTAGAGGGTAACGTTGTAAACAGTATTTCTGATGCAGGCATAACCTTTGACATTGTAAGCAGTGCTACCCCAATTGCAAGTCCCACCGCAAACATCACAATTCGCAATAATCAGATAAGCAACATTCTCAATGATGATGCGATTACTCTAGAGTCAAATAGCGCGGGACAAGTGGTGTTGAACATTGAGAATAATGTTATGAGTGGTATTGGCGGTGGTAATGATGGCATTGACATTGAGTTCACCACGATTGCTGCTAGTCCAACACCAGCACGGGTGAGAATTGTTGGGAATGACCTGTCTAATGTCAGCGATCGCGGGATAGAGATTGACACCACTAACAATGCTGCCTTGCAACTTGAAGTCAGCAATAACCGTATCCAAACAACCGCTGGCGGTGAAGCAATGCGACTGCGGGCTCAGAACACTTCTCGTCTCAATGCCACTGTCAACAACAACACCCTCACTCAAGGAAACCCTGCTACACGGAGCTTGGAACTGCGGGCTGATAACAATGCAACACTGTGTGCGAACGTATTTGGCAATATCCAAACAAGTGGTGCCGGTTTCCGATTATTGCAGGGTGGCACTTCCAGTTTACGTATTGTGAATTCTCTTAATTTAGGCCCGAACAACGGTGGTGTGACGATTACTACAACAGGGACAGTAACGAATATCACAGCTGCCACATTCAATGCTGCACCCCCTGGCGGTTGTACATTCCCCTAGCGCTCGGCGGGGTCTGGATATTCAGTGAAATTGGGCAAATTCCACTGCCAGCACTGTTCTAGCCAATCGACGAGGGTGTCGCGGGAAGCAGAGAATTGCCGCACCACTGACCAGACTTGCAATGCGACTAAAGGGGAGTTGACCTCAACAGTCAAAGGTTGATAGGGGAGACACTCACAGGGCACCTCTAGCTCAGTTAGCCGCTGATAAATTGGCCAACGCAATTGCCACTGAACTGCAATAACCTTGGGGTTTATAGACATTCAATAAATACTCCTTTATTGAAAATGCAGTGATGGATAGTTTAAAATTGACCTATTAAAGTTGCAGCTTTCCTCTGAGTCTTGGGTATAGCTATGCCTACATCAGTTATTCCTCCTCTAGAGCTGTTTTGAGGGCGGATTAACAGGACTCCCTTTTGTAAAAAGGACTGTAACTGGATTGCTTCACTATTCTGTCCGCAAAGGAGTATCGTTCTATGACGACCAGTGCGTTGCCACGCCAAGCCTTTGGCGAGATGGGTAACACGGTTGTGTTGCTGGACAAGGCCACCACTACCCCAGTATGTGAGGGGATGAATCGCCTCTTGGCCAGTTTTCAAGCCCTGTATTTGCAGTACCAGAAGCATCATTTTGTTGTTGAGGGTGCAGAGTTTTATCCACTGCATCAGTTTTTCCAAGACTGCTATGAACAGGTGCAGGGGCATGTTCACGATTTGGGAGAGCGCCTGAATGGTCTGGGGGGCGTACCTGTGGCAGGTTTCCAACAGTTGGCGGCTCTTTGTTGCTTTACCCCTGAACCTGAAGGTGCCTTCAACTGCCGGCAAATGCTCAGTAATGACTTGGCAGCAGAGCAGGCCATCATTCCCATCCTGCGGCAACAGGCAACTCAAGCAGAGAGTTTGGGCGATCGCGCCACGGCCTACCTCTACGATCAAATCCTCTTGAAAACGGAGGAGCGGGCTTACCATATTGGTCATTTTCTGGCCAATGACAGCCTCAAGGTGTAGTTTGCTGCAATCGGAGTTAACGACTCCTAAGAGAGGTTTACCGTTGTTCATGGTTGTTTATGGTTGTTCATAGACTCCCCCCAATTGGGGGGGTTCTTAATGGCGATTTTTCCCACTGCTTAGTCTAGCTTAGTTGCAAATAAATTGCAATAAGTCTCTCTAAGATAATTTTGGGGCAGGACGCTGACGTGGGTACTGCTGCATGAGGGCCCGCACCTGTTCAGCATGGTAGGAACTGCGGGTGAGGGGAGAGGAAACCACCTGCAAAAAGCCCATTGATTCCCCCAAGCAGCGCCATTCCTCAAATTGCTCTGGTGGAATAAAGGCCTGTACCGCTAGGTGTTTGGGACTGGGCTGCAGATACTGACCAATGGTGAGAATGTCACAACCCACTTGGCGCAAATCCTGCATGACGGCCACCACTTCCTCGCTAGTTTCCCCCAAGCCCACCATGATCCCCGATTTTGAGTAAATCCAAGGGGCGCGATCGCGCACCCGCTGCAGCAGTTCCAAACTGCGCTGATAGTTGCCTTGGGGACGTACCCGCCGATAGAGACGGGGCACGGTTTCAGTGTTGTGGTTGAGCACTTCCGGACTGGCGGCAAGAATTTGATCCAAGGCCTGCCAGTTGCCGCAGAGATCGGGAATCAGGACTTCAATTGTGGTTTGGGGCGATCGCTGCCGCACAGCCGCAATCGTGGCCACAAACTGAGAGGCACCCCCATCCGCCAAATCATCCCGATTCACGGAGGTAATGACAACGTGATTGAGACGCATCCGCACCACCGCTTCAGCTAGTCGCTGGGGTTCAGTGGGATCGAGAGGCAGTGGCTTTTTCGCAAAATCAATATCGCAGTAGGGGCAAGCTCGGGTGCAAGCTGGACCCATCATTAAAAATGTCGCCGTTCCCCCATGGAAACATTCCCCAATATTGGGGCAGGAGGCCTCTTCGCAAACAGTATTGAGGTTGAGGTCCCGCAACAGTTCCTTGACGGCACCCACCCGCTGCCACTGGGGTGCTTTGACCCGTAACCACTCTGGCTTTACAACCACAGCTAACTCCACTGCAAATTCAAAAACAAACAAAGGAAAAACGTCAATTGTGCCACCAACAGAAAAATGTACATCAGAGCACGGGGACGAAAAATCGTCAACAATAACCCTATCCCCTTGAGATCCACCATCGGCCCGAGGACCAAAAAGGCCAGAATTGAGCCGGGTGTAAATGTACTGGCAAAGGCAAGGGCAAAGAAAGCGTCCACCGTGGAGCAAATGGAAATCACGGTGCCCAGGATCATCATTGCCACAATCGAGATCACCGGCCCTTGGCCAAGGCTGAGGATGAGTTCCCGCGGAGCAGCCACCTGAATAGTTGTTGCCACTAGGCTGCCGAGAACGAGAATCCCCCCCAATTCACGAAATTCCTGCACTACATTCTCTAGGACTTGGGGCAGACGTTGCTGCCAAGGAATCATTGCCGTTGGCGGCGAAAGCGTTAGGGTGTCCATGGCCAGGGGTTGACCGGGGGTTCCCAACAGGTAGGTGCCCGACTGGAGCAGGGCAGGGACAACAGTTGCCTGGGGTTGGCGGCGACGCATCAGACTGGTTACCGTGGGCTGCAAAAAGGGGGTTAGATCCTTTTGGAAACTAAAAACCCAGCCAATAATGGTGGCGATCGCCAGCGAAAAAAGGACACGAAACACAACAACCTCCGGTTGATCGCGAAAGGCCGTCCAAGTTGCCCAAATCACGATCGGGTTGATTGTGGGTGCTGCCAACAAGAAACCAATGGCCACGGATGTAGGCAATCCCTGCACCAGTAATCGCCGCGCCACCGGCACATTGCCACACTCACACACTGGAAAAAGAAAACCGATGCAACTGCCCACCAAGGCCCCCAGCAGGGGCGATCGCGGTAAGCGACGAATCAGGGCCTGCTCATCCACAAACAGCAGCAGCACGCTAGAGAGCAAAATGCCCAACAGTAGAAACGGCAGTGCCTCCACCACCAGGCTCAGAAAAAGGGTAAAACCACTTTGCCACTGATTCGCAAATGTCATGGGCGTAGAGGGGGATCTAGGACACAATCTCCTTCAACTCGAGGGGACTCGGCTGAATATCGGTTTGCCGTGAATCGGTAATCAACCAATCGAGGGCAGCGGCCTTCAGGTCAATGGTTGTACCTGTTTTATCAACACAGTAGCGACCAAAGACCAACTTATCCACAAGACGAACGTCAGAACCCAGGCGAGAATATTCAAAAATGACACAGTTATCGACGACCGCACCGCTGCAAATGTGGCAATTGGGGCCAATCATTGTCGGTCCAATAATTGTCGCTCCATCTTCAATCTTTGTCATGCCGCCAATGTAGACCGGTCCCTGGATCGTGACCTTATCCCAGTTGACGGCCACATTCAGCCCCGTATAAATGCCGGGAAACTGCTCATGACCGGGAATCGCAACATTTTTAATCGTGCCATTGAGAACACCGCGCACCGCCTGCCAGTAGTCGGGGACTTTACCAATGTCAATCCATTCAAAGTCCATCGCCAAGCCATAGAAGGGGGCACCCATTTCCACCAGTTTGGGGAAAAGCTGGCTACCAATGTCGTATTCCTGATTGGAGGGGATATAGTCGATCACTTCTGGCTCAAAAATATAAATCCCCGTGTTGATATGGTTGCTCAGGGCTTCTTCAACACTGGGTTTTTCTTGGAAGGCAACAATGCGATCGCTCTCATCGGTGACAACAACGCCATAGCTCGAGACATCCTCCTTGGGCACTGTTTTCATGATCACGGTGGCGATCGCCCCCTTTTGGCGGTGCCAAGCCACAGCCGCTGTCAAATCCAAGTCAATGAGGGCATCCCCACACAGCACCACAAAGGTGTCATCAAAAAAGGGGTTAAAATCCTGAATTCGCTTGATCCCCCCTGCAGACCCTAGGGCTTTACCAACGAGTTCGCCATCCTTGATATAGCCCTCAAAGGAATAGGCAATGTCCACCCCAAACCGCTGCCCATCCTGAAAGTAGCTTTCAATTTCATGGGCGAGGTGGCTCACATTTACCATAATCTGGTTAAACCCATGCTGCCGCAGGAGTTCCACTAGAAATTCCATCACGGGCTTTTGCAAAATTGGGATCATTGGCTTCGGAATGGTGTATGTAATCGGGCGTACTCGCGTGCCCTTTCCAGCCGCCAAGATCATTGCTTTCATAAAACTTTTACCAATCTCCTTAAACGTCTAGGGCAATTGCCCCCACTATTATCAATGCCCCTAGCTTAGCTCAATCGAGGGCATACACCCGCCCATGGTAAAGCAGGCGGGTAATCCCTTTCGACTGAAGATAGCTGCGCACTTTCCGCAGCATTTCACCGTCAGGTACCTTGACAACGGTCTTGCGCCACTGCACATCGCTGGCCTTATAGAGGCGTTGGTTTTGTTGGGAATAGCGCAGAGCCACGGGGCGGCTATCGAAAATGGGTAGGGTACTTTGTTGCGCTTCCTCACTGGAGAGGGCCCCTAAACCGCGAAAGGCTTCTAGGGGGCGGGTGAGCAGTTCCGCCCGCCGATCGACGACAACGTAGCAAGGACGGGGCAGCACCGCTTCAGAAAGGGGAATGACCTCGACGGACTGCACCACCTCCACATCGGTGAGATCGGGGAGAGGAATGTCACCATCGAGTTCCTCTTCCTCCTCGTCTTCGAGATCATCGTCCGCTGCATCGCTGTAGTCATCCTCATCGAGAACAACGGCCTCTGCCGTCTCTACATCTTCTTCTAGATCTTCTAGATCCTCTTCCTGTGGCATTTCATCCGTCGTCGCTACAGCCAGTAGAGGGGCTTCAGGGGCAGCCGCTTCCTCTTCCATTTGTTTGATCACACGCCGAATGGTGTTTTCACTAACACCAAATGCCGCTGCCAGAGCTTTGATCGTTTGTCCGGCAGTATACTCTTGAAAGATACGCTGGCGTTCGCTGTCACTGAGTCGCTTGTAGGTCATGGATCCAGATTAAGAAGCAGGTGGCCAGATCTATTATCTGGGGTGGCGGTGCCAGAATGTTGATTTTGTCCAAAGGCTTATGCAGTGGGCGATCGCCCCTTAGGGGAGGCACACACCTTACTTTTTCAATCTTTTTCAATGTTTTCAATCTTTTTCAATGGCCGCTTGTCCTCGATCAGTCAATAACTGGCGTTGACTACTAGATGACTACTAGATTTTCTCCTGCTGAGTCAGGGGCTAATGACCAGGGGCTGGCAATTCCGACAAAATAGTGAAGGAATTCTCGTTGAGTGCCGTATGCGCTACCGTCGCTTTGGTCGTACCGAACTGCCAATGCCTGTCTTTTCCTGTGGCGGCATGCGCTATCAGTTTTCTTGGCAGGATGTTAATCCCAGTACCATTCCCGCCGAAAATCAACGCAATCTAGAGGCTACAATTCAGCGTGCTTTGGAGTTGGGCATCACCCACATTGAAACGGCGCGCGGCTATGGCACCTCCGAAGTTCAGTTGGGGAAAATTCTGCCGCGGCTGCCCCGCGAAAAGCTCATTGTCCAAACCAAGGTGGGGCCGCGACCCACTGCCCAGGAATTCCGGCAAACCTTAGAAACATCGCTGCGGAATCTCCAGTTAGACTACGTTGACTTGCTGGCTATTCACGGTCTCAACCTACCGGAGCATCTAGAGCAGGTGCTGCGGCCGGGGGGATGCTTGGACGTGGCGCGGGAATTCCAAGCAGCCGGTAGGATTCGCTTTATTGGTTTTTCTACCCATGGCAGCTTAGAGGTGATTCGCCAGGCGATCGCCAGCGATGTCTTTGATTACGTCAATCTGCACTGGTACTACATCAATCAGCAGAATTGGCCCGCCATCCTCGAGGCTCAAGCCCGTGATATGGGGGTTTTTATCATTAGCCCGGCAGACAAAGGGGGGATGCTCTACAAACCACCCCAACGCCTTGTGGAACTGTGTGCCCCCTTAAGCCCAATGGTCTTTAACGATCTCTTTTGCCTCTCCCATCCCCAGGTGCACACCCTGAGTATCGGTGCTGCTCGTCCCAGTGACTTTGATGAACATCTCAAGGCGTTAGAACTTTTGGATCGGGCAGATGAGATTCTACCGCCGATCTTGGCACGGTTGGAGCAAGCCGCCATTGACCGCTTGGGGGAAGACTGGTACCACACTTGGCATGAGGGACTGCCAGACTACCAGCACACCCCCGGTGAGGTGAATATCCCCGTTATTCTCTGGCTGTGGAACCTAGTACAGGCCTACGATTTGCTAGACTATGCCCGTATGCGCTATAACCTGCTGGGCAACGGTGGCCACTGGTTTCCGGGAGCAAATGCTGCACGGATCAAAGACTTGGATTTAGGCCCCTGTTTACGGCACAGTCCCCATCGGCAAAAGATTCCAAGGATTTTACAAGCGGCTCATGATCTCCTCAGTGGCACTCCCCGGCAACGATTATCTCAGTCCTAAGGATAGGGAGTTTCCCCCAGCAAATTGCGGACAATTCCCCTAGGCGATCGCCCCCCCGGCCACAGACAATGAAGGTATCAAGGGTAAGAGGTTAACACCATGGATTTCATTTATCACCTTAACAATGCCAGCCTTACCCTGCGGGTTGTGCAGTTCTTGCATGAATACGCCAAGCTACCAGTTCAGTTTGTTACCGTGATTCATCAAGTGGATGGGTGGGTAATCCGCATTAAAATGCATTCGCCCCTCAGCGACAAAGAGGCAGGGAATTTCCGCGCCTTCTTGAACGAGTTGGGATTCCCCTATACACCAGGGATTGCCCTCAAAATGGCATTTTGGGCCCTGGAAACTGGCCAATCAATGGTGGATGTGATGCGCCGCTACCAAGTGGCAATTGTTTCCCACGGTTACCCCAACTACGATGACATTGAGGCATTTCGCAAACAGTTTATTCAAGGCTTGGGCTACTGTCCGGAAACGTTAGCCTAGGGTATCCTGGTCTTGCTGCCGGCGATGCTGCAAGATTCGTTCTGCAAGGGGTAGGTCACTGGGAGTGGTTATCTTGAGATTTGTTTCTTCACCTAAAACAATATGTACGGCATAGCCTAGGCGTTCAAAAAGGGCAGCATCGTCGGTGACTTCCCAGCTCTTAGCCACAGCCATTTCATGGGCAATACGCAAGGGTTCGACGCGAAAGCCTTGGGGCGTTTGGGCAGCCCAAAGGGAGTCTCGCTCTGGGGTTTGAACAACAACGCCTTCACGATTAACAATTTTAATTGTATCTTTAACAGGTATCGCTGCGATCAGGCCCGCATAGGTCCCCAGGGCTTGGGCACAGCGATTAATCAGATCGGGGGTAGCAAGACAGCGGGCACCATCATGGATCAGCACCTGCTCAGCCGTTTCGGGCAGCGCCTGTAGCCCGTGAAACACTGAAGCTTGACGCGTGTGCCCCCCTGCGATGAGCTGGACGGGCTGCCGTAGGTTCAAGTCCCCCAGGAGTGCTTCCCAAATGGGAAAGTCCTCTGGCTGGCCAATAACCCCAATCCATTCAATCGCTTCGGCAGCTGCCACCGCTTCCAATGTCCATGCCAAAAGGGGTTTACCCAAGAGTTGCAACCGCAGTTTATTGTGGTTTGCCCCCATGCGTTTGCCCATGCCGGCGGCGGGAATGAGGATGTGCATTCATACCCCTTTCAAGACGGTTTTCATCTTGGCTTTTATCTTGGCATAGGAAGGCTCTAGGCACTATAGCTCTGTGGAACGGCTGGCCAAATTAATGCGATCGCTGAGTTGCCGCAGCAGGCTGCCCATTTCTGGGTCAGTCCGTTGCAGTTCGGCCACCTTGTCACAGCTATACATGACGGTGGTGTGATCTTTGCCGCCAAACTCTTCGCCAATTTTCGGCAGGCTCAAGCCCGTGTATTGGCGCATCAGATACATCCCCACCTGACGAGCCATGCTAATTTCGCGGCGGCGGGAGTTGCCCTTGAGATCACTGATGGAGACGTTTAGGGCTTCCGAGACCACCTTCAGAATGACCTCTGGGGAGGTCTCAATTTTGCGCACCGTGGGACTCAGGACGGGGGCAATGTTTTCCACAGTCATCGGCAACCCAGAAATGGAAATATAGGCCACCGCTCGAATCAGTGCCCCCTCTAGTTCCCGGATGTTGGAAGTGTAGCTGGCGGCAATATACTCAATCACCTCCCGCGGCAGGCGGATATTCTCGTACTCTGCCTTTTTCTGGAGAATGGCCATGCGGGTTTCCAAGTCCGGGGGTTGAATATCGGCAATGAGTCCCATGGAAAAGCGGGAGCACAGGCGCTCTTGCAGCCGCGGAATTTGACTGGGGGGGCGATCGCTGGCCAAGACCACCTGCTTACCAGCTTCGTGCAGCGTGTTGAAGGTGTGGAAAAACTCCTCTTGGGTGTATTCCTTGCCCTCAATAAATTGAATGTCATCCACAAGCATCACATCCACCGCCCGATAGTGCTCGCGAAAGCTCTGCATACTGTCTTTGCGGATGGCAGCAATCAAATCATTGGTAAACTGCTCGGTGGAGACGTAGAAGATCTTGGCATTGGGGTCAATTTCTAGGCGATAGTGACCGATCGCCTGCATGAGATGGGTCTTGCCCAAGCCAACACCGCCACAGAGAAAGAGGGGATTAAACTCCCGCCCCGGTGACTCTGCCACCGCCAGGCAGGCGGCATGGGCCATGCGGTTATTGGGGCCAACCACATAGCGGGAAAAGACATACTTGGGATTCAGTTCACTGCCACGATGGCGAGCCGCAGGGGGGGTGGCCTCCACTTCAGCACGACTGGTGGGGCGAATACTGGTATCGTGCTCTGCCCCTTGGGCGATCGCCAGCTCAATCTCCACGGGCTGACCAACAATGTCCCGTGCCACATCGGCAATGGTTTTCAAATAGTACTTTTGCAGCCAATTGCGGGCAAAGGGATTGGGGGTGCAAATAGTCAAGGTCTGGCCATCAAAGGACTGCACCGTTGCCGTCTTAATCCAAGTTTCAAAGGTCGGTCGACTGAGCAACAGTTGCAACCGCTCCAAAATTTGGTGCCAGAGATCTTCGGCAGAGCTAATCACACAAACCTCGTCTGTAGCAGGTGAGCAATGATAGGCAACAGGACGCAGACGGCAATAGCCCCACAGGACTACCGCTGCCTCACGGGAAGTGATACGATTGTAGATCGCTCTAACGACTGACTAGGGCGTGCCCGCTGGGGCAGTGTTTTTTTCTAATCAACCATCATAACTACAACAGCCATGACGCAACGTACACTGGGCGGCACTGTCCGCAAACGTAAACGCACCTCCGGGTTCCGCGCGCGCATGCGTACCAAATCGGGTCAGAACGTCATTAAGGCACGGCGGCGTAAAGGACGGGCACGGCTTACCGTCTAGTGTTGCCGCGTCAACATCGCCTGCGCGATCGCCATGATTTTGACCACGTCTATCAACACCAAAGTGCCCACCACGGCAAACTGGCCGTTCTTTGGCTGGCGCCCCAATCCCCCAGGGAAGCACCACGGCTGGGTATTGTGGTCAGTAAAAAGGTCAGTAAGCGAGCCGTTGATCGGAACCGTTTGAAGCGGCAATGGCGGCGGGTGATTCGCCCACTCTTACCGCAGATAGCCGCAGGGTGGGATATGATTGTGGTGGTGCGTCAGGCGGCACTGCAAGTGAGTGACGAGGACTGTCGCGCTGAATTGACGCAGTTAATGGCCAAAGCAGGGATACTGACGATGCCGGGAATTTCCGAAGACGTTTACTACGAAGGCGGTCCCCATTGGGGTGACTTGGTAATCAACTTGCTGTTGGGGCTAACGGTGATCTGTCTACCCCTTACCGTTGGTGCCATTGTCCGTGCTCTCTGGCTGCGGTACCGCATTACGAATCGGCGGATTACGGTGATTGGCGGCTGGATGGGGCGCGATCGCTCCGATGTGATTTATAGCGAAATCACCAAAGTCGTCACCGTTCCTCGCGGCTGGGGCGCCTATGGCGATATGGTTGTCACCCTCAAAGATGGTAGCCGCTTAGAAATGCGCGCTGTCCCCCGCTTCCGGGAAATTTACGACTATATTTCTACCAAATTGAGTCCCGCTGCCAAAAGTGTCAGTGGCGCGATTGGTTCTTAAGACCTAAGATAGTTCTGTTAACTGTTCACCCCTAATTGCAGGATTCCATGGATTTTGGTATCGGTTTCCTCTCCAACAATGTCATGCTGCCAATCCTTGATTTTTTCTATGGGATTGTGCCCAGCTATGGCCTTGCGATTGTGGCTTTGACCCTGGTGGTGCGCTTTGCCGTCTATCCTTTGAGTGCCGGGTCAATTCGCAATATGCGGCGCATGAAGGTTGTCCAGCCGATCATGCAAAAACGGATGCAGGAAATCCAGCAGAAATACAAGGACAATCCTGCGGAACAGCAAAAGGCAATGGCAGAGGTCTATAGGGAGTTTGGCAATCCCTTGGCGGGATGTTTCCCTCTGCTGTTGCAGTTGCCGATTCTCTTTGCCCTCTTTGCAACGCTGCGCGGATCACCCTTTGCCGATGTGAACTACCAAATCAACCTGCAAATTGTTCCCTCGGATCAACCTGTCTTAGCCCAGCCCTTTGCTACCAAACCGCAAAATATCTACGTTGACGAGGGGGTACACTTCCCGATTCAAGCGGTGGTTCCCAGCGGTACCAGGATTCCAGTCGGTCAAGGGGTGGATCTGCAGTTCCAAACCAAGGAGGGTAAACCCTTTAGTGAACTGGTGGCTGCGTACCCCAATAGTCACTTGCAACCAAAGTGGCAAATTATTCGCGGTCAAGAGCGAGCAACCATTGATAGCGAAGGTCATCTGCAAGCCCTGCAACCTGGTGAGGTAACAGTTCAGGGAACCATTCCGGGGATTGCCGCTGATAAAGGTTTCCTCTTTATCTCTGCCCTTGGCCATGTGGGTGTCATTGATCAGGGGGAACTATTCATGACGCTGCCCGACGGTACACGCCAGTTTAATTGGGGCGCGATCCACTGGGATATTCTCATCATGATCCTTGGCTTTGGCGTCAGTCTCTATGTCAATCAGTTGCTCTCTGGCCAAGGCAGCAGCAACCCACAGCAGCAAACGGTTAATCAATTAACACCGATTATCTTCTCGGGGATGTTTCTCTTTTTCCCGCTGCCGGCAGGGGTACTACTCTATATGCTAATAGCCAACATCTTCCAGACGGTGCAAACCTTTATTCTGCAGCGGGAGCCGCTACCAGAGAATCTCCAAAAACTCGTGGAGGAGCAGGAACGGGCTGAAGCCCTCAAAAATCGTGCTGCTCTTCCCTTTGAGGGTAAGGGAGCTAAAGGGGCTAAGGCCACCAAAGCCAAGCGTCATCCATCAAGTTGAGGGGAGGCATGACTGCTGATCCAATTGCCGCGGGGTGTACATGGCTGGAACAGGCGCTTGCCTTAGCAGGCTTCAAGACAACCGTTGCCGTGGTGGAGTCGCCTTTGGCAGGCGTGGTGCCGGGGTACTGGCTAGAGATTGATCGCCAGTCCCTGAGTGCGGCGCAAATTGAGTCACTGCTGGCCAACAATGCCCAAGCCCTCGATGCACTGCAATATCTGCTCAATGCAACCCTGAATTTAGGGCGATCGCGGGAGGAGCAAACGGCTTTTACCTTGGAATTGGCGGGCTATCGCCGGGCCCGTTATCGCCAGTTGCAGGAGATTGCCCATCAGGTGGCGGCCCGAGTCCTGGACACTGGTAAACCTCTTGAAATTCGCTCCCTTTCAGCAGCGGAGCGGCGTGTTGTCCACAGTCTCATTAAGCTAGAGAGCGATCGCCTGGAAACCTTTAGCCACGGTGAAGAACCCGATCGCCGCTTGGTGGTGCAGTTAGCCCAAGGGGCTGAGGCCAAGGTGGCGGCTGATCCGCTGCAGCAGGTATAGACCCAAAAGGGAGTTGCCACTCCTGTCGAGGGGGGGACTATAGCAGGCGATCGCCCCCTGGCGCGGCACAATGGCCAAAATTACACCGCTGACCCCCGATTTCATCGGCAAGCCAATTTCTAGGCTATAGCGGGGAGAGTCCTCGTAAAGACCACAGGTGAGCATCAAAACATTCACCTGCTGGCGGTGGCGATCGCTCACCTTGGCATGGGGCAGTGCTAATAGGAGACCCAAGCGACCCACTTCCTCAACAGTGCCTTGGAAACAGCACACTTGATTGTAGATCTCAAGGGCAACCTCCGCATCGGCAATGCGTCCAGACTCCACTAAAAAGTGGGCAAGGGTGCGATTTTGCCAGTTGGGATGGCGAGAGACTGCCCCTAGGACCTCCTGGTCCACCTGCAACTGCGTACCGGCACACTCATTGAGCCATGTTTGAAGGGCCGTGGCACCACCAACATGAGCCAACTGACTAGCGAGGGCGATCGCCCCACTATTGATCATGGGATTGCGCGGCCACCCCTGATCGAGGGTTAACTGCAACACAGAGTTATAGGGGTAATCTGAGGGGCGCTGCCCTACCCACGTCCACACCTGCTCCTGCCATAGCGTCAAGGCATACAGCAGTAAAAAGGGCTTAATCGCACTCATCAAGGGAAAGCGCAAACGGGAATGCCCAAGGGTAAACTGTTGCTCCGGTGTCACCACTGCCAAGGCAAAGGCCTCAGACCTCACCCTGGGTAGGCGCTGCAGTGGTTCCCCTTTGGAAATTTCTGTTGCAGCCGCCTCAAGCCACTCTTGGATGAGGTCAGGGTGGAGTTGCCGCAACATTACTGCACCTAGGCGTTGGCATCAAGGGAGAGTTGCTCGCTACTGGTCACCCGTCGCCGCCGCCGCCGACCTAGGGGCACAGAGGCCTCTGGGGTGGACGCTTCGCCAACGGATTCAGCCTCAGTCCTCACTTCACTCACTTCTGGCTCACTGGTATTGAGCAGCGCGGTGGCAGGAATTGGCTCAACATTAATCGTGCTGACCCCCGGGGAGGGCAGCTCATCAGCAGTCTCTGGGGCCTCCTCTGGCACTCCCTCACTAGCGGGGGGCCTTGTTTTCTGGGGTAGGGGTAGGGGGTCTTGGCCAGGGCGTGCCACCATAACAATTGTTCCCCGCGGATTTTTCACCTCTTCAGGATAGAGAACCAAGGGTGAAATCCCCATCTCCGCATAGACCGCCTGCTCTTGATCCGTCATTGTTACGGTAATCACTTCCGCTGGTTCAGAGCGGCTCGGACGGGTAGGGCGCGGCGGACGGCTCTCCACTTTAACCACTGGCGGCGGGGCTGTTTCTGGAGGCGGGGTAGCCCCCTTGCGGCCATTCCCATTTTCAGAGGTACGGCGAGGGCTGCGTGGGGTTGGAGGATGACTACTGCGGGAAGAACGCGGGCGAATACCCCCCACCGCTTGGTAGTCAGGGTGGTTAATGAGTTGGGTCTCTAGGCTGCTACTGGCAAAGCCGTTGGGCTCAGTGCGAGCCTCCAAACTGCGACGTGGTTCGGGTGGACGCGGCAGGGGCGATCGCTCAACAATTTCGCCGGGGCTATCCTCCGGTTCACCGGGTAAATGCACCAAGTGACCCAAGCCACCACAGGCACTACAGGGACGACCAAAGAGTTCATAGATATTTTGGCCTTGGCGTTTGCGGGTCAGCTCCACCAGCCCCAGTTCCGAGAGTTGAGCAATTTGGGGACGGGCTTTATCCGCGCGCAGGGCTTTACTAAAGTGCTCCAGCAGTTGCAACTGATCGCGGCGGGAATCCATGTCAATAAAATCGACAATGATCACGCCAGCAATATTGCGCAGTCGCAGTTGGCGAGCAATTTCCGTAGCCGCTTCGCAGTTTGTCCACAGTACTGTTTCCCGCGAGGTGGCTGAACTGGTGAATGAACCGGAGTTCACATCAATGACCGTCAAGGCCTCTGTCGGTTGAATGATGATATAGCCACCGGAGGGCAAATCCACGCGGGGTTTAAGGGCTTCACGGATGGCAGCATTCACCCGGAAGTAATCCAAAATGGGAATGGGTTCCTGGTGATAGTCAATGAGAACCCCCACGGGTCTATTGACATTCCAATTTTTCAGGTGCTGTTTGACCCGTTTGACCCCATCCGGTGTATCCACCACAATGCGGTTGACATCGCTGCTATAGACATCCCGCAGCACTTTCTGGATAAAGTCATCATCCCGCCCTAGAAGCTGGGGAGGACGGCTGGAGGCTGCCTGCTGTTGAATCGCTTCCCACTGCCGTTGCAGGAGTTCGAGATCTTCAAGAATGGCCTCTTCGGAGACCCCCTCAGCCTCGGTGCGCACCAGTAGCCCCATCCCTGGGGGTTTGACCAAAATACCCAAGGCGCGTAGCCGATGCCGTTCCGCGTCATTGGTAATCCGTCGCGATAGATTCACCCCCCGACCGTAGGGCATCAGCACAAGATAGCGTCCGGGCAACGATATATTTCCTGTCAGCCGGGGCCCCTTGGTGCCCGTGGGTTCCTTCATCACCTGAACCAGTACTTTTTGCTGTGGTGCCAGCAATTCCGTGATTGCCCCAGCAGTTCGCTTCAGGCGCAATGGGCCAAGGTCACTGACATGGATAAAGCCATTGCGGGAGGCATCCCCCAAGTTGACAAAGGCAGCATCAATGCCCGGCAGGACATTTTCAACAACGCCAAGGTAGATGTCGCCCACCTGATGGGTTCCCGTGGCTACGATTAATTCTTGGATTTGATCTTCGGCAAAGACCGCCGCTAGCCGATGTTCCTCGGCAATAATAATTTGCTTAGGCATCCATTATCCTTAGAATTTCTTAACAAAATAAACGTCAGCATAAGTTGGCTAAAGGCATCTCGCACAGTGCTTAGCCACTCTTGCCCCTGTAAGGGACGTGTGCAAGTTTGGCTTTAAGATGGTTGGGAAAAGGGTTCCTGTAGAGACGGGTTGGCATTGGAACGCGAAACGCAGCTGTGGTGATACCTAAAAAGCTCTGCACGATTTGCAGAAAGGAAAGATGTCACCCCATGCCAGCCTTTACGAAAGTCTATGCTTAACCTTTGGTCTCTTGAGCTATGGAGGTTAAGCAAAAGGGATTTTCTACAGTACTTTTAATATTCCCTGATTATATGGGTCTCTGTCAAGATTGGCTAGGGAATTTTGCAAAGATTTTCACCGTCGCTGCCCCTAAGCCTCTTGAGCCCAAGTAGTGTGCCACTTTCCAAACCTGATAGGACACTTTGGCGATCGGCTGCAAAGCTGCTACAACTATAGGCATCTGTTATTAAGCGTTTTGGCTAGAAAATTAGCCACATTGAGGAGAAGTGCCCATGGGAGTCCACATCAAGCAGGCAGTGGAAGTCGCAACCTATATCATCTCACAACGCCTACAGGGCAAAAAGCGCTTTCCCCTCACCTTGATGCTTGAGCCTCTCTTTCGCTGTAATCTGGCCTGTTCGGGTTGCGGTAAAATTCAGCATCCCCTTGAAGTCCTGCGCAAATATCTCACCCCCGAGGAGTGCTTCCGGGCCGTTGAGGAATGTGGTGCGCCAATTGTCGCCATTCCCGGCGGGGAACCCCTGCTGCACCCGCAAATTGATGAAATTGTCAGTGGCTTGGTAGCACGGCGGAAGTTTGTTTACTTGTGTACCAATGGCATTCTCCTAGAGGAAAATCTCCATAGGTTCAAGCCCTCCCCCTACTTTAGCTTCAGCGTTCACCTCGATGGCCTGCGGGAGTGGCACGACAAATGTGTGGCCCGTAAAGGGGTCTTTGACACGGCTGTCAAAGCAATCAAAGCGGCTAAAGCCAAGGGCTTCCGTGTCACCACTAACACGACGATTTTTGAAGGGGTGGATCCCAAGGAAATCCAGGAATTCTTTGATTTTGTCAGTTCCCTAGGGGTAGACGGCATGATGATCTCCCCCGGCTATGCCTACGAATGGGCACCGGATCAGGAGCACTTCCTGAAGCGGGAGCAAACCCGTGCCCTCTTCCGTGAAATCCTTGCCCCCTACCGTGCAGGTCAGAAGAAGTGGAATTTTAACCACAATCCCCTGTTCCTTGATTTCCTTGTGGGTGAAAAGGACTACGAGTGTACCCCTTGGGGCATGCCCAGCTATAGTGTGTTGGGTTGGCAGAAACCCTGCTACCTCCTCAATGAGGGGCACTACAAGACGTGGCAGGAACTGATTGAAAATACCGACTGGGAGAAGTATGGCCACAAAAGTGGCAATCCCAAGTGCCGTGACTGCATGGTGCACTGTGGTTATGAGGCCACTGCTGCCATGGATGCCTTTAATCCCGCCAATATGGTTAAGGCGGCGAGCAGTCTTTTCTAACGGGGGCGCATTAGTTGCCAACGTTGCTCTGCCGTTTCCACTGCGGCTTGCGGGGTTAATTTTCCAAGCAGAACGCTTTCGATCGCTCGCCCAAGGGTTTGGGAAAAGCGGGCATAGCCACGGAAGTTGGGGCGGGCTTGAGCCGCAGCCATCTGCTCCAAAAAGACACGGAGGGCGGGTTGTTGTGCCACAAAGGCCCGATAGCGATCGTTGGCACACACCCGTTCATTGATGGGCAAATACCCTGTGCCCAAGGCCCACTCCGTTTGAAATTCTTCACTGAGAACGTAGTTCAAGAAGGCTAACGCTGCCTCTTCCCGCTGGGGGGTTGAGCGAAAAACAAAGAGATTTTCACCCCCCAGGGCAGTTGCAGCAGTCTGGAGAGCAGGCATGGGGAGGACGGCAAAATCCACCCCCGACTGCTGTAATTGCGGCAATGTCCAAGGCCCGGTAATCTGCATTGCCACCTCGCCACGGATAAATTGATCCAGTTCATAGCCCCGTTCGGGGGCCGAGAGTATCGCTAAGCCCTCTTGTCGCAGACGTTGCCAAAACTCAAGGGCCGCGATCGCCGCTGGGGTGTCAATGTGGGCGGTTTCTGGCGTTTCTCCGAGACTGCCACCGGCACTCCAAAAGAAGGGCAACCAAGTAAAGACGGCAAATTCCCCTTGACCAAGGGGAAGGAGCAGTGGGGTAATACCCTGGGCCTTTAGGGTTTGGCTCACCTGCTCTAGTTCCTGCCATGTGCTGGGTAGTATTTTAACGCCAGCAGCGGCGAATAAACTCGGACGATAAAAAATTCCAAGGTTGTTGGTAGCAAAGGGAATTGACCAGTAATGGCCGCCGTAGCGCATGGTTGGTATCAGGGCAGGACTGACTTGGTCACGGTAGGGGGAAGCTTGCCACCAATCATCCAGGGGACGCAGAGCCCCCAGATCAACAAATTGCCCCGTGATCGTGGGGTTATACCAGAGCAGATCTGGGGCGGCATTGCCCACCACGGCGGCTAGAATTTTCGGCAACTGCTGGTCGGGTTGGCCAACGTAGAGGGCTTGGACATGAATCTGGGGATGGCGGGCATTGAAGCGATCCACAAGACGCTGGAGTACGACACGGTTAGGGGGTGGGTTGACCCCATGCCAGAAAATCAGTTCAATTGGCTGCTCGGATTGAGTCGCTGTTGTGCAACCGATGAGCAGTAGGCTTAGGAAACCCAGCAGTAGGGCAAACCAGCCGCGTCTATTGCAGCCGATCAATCGTGCGGTATTGAATGGCTTCCGCCACATGGGCAGCGGTAATCGTTTCACAGTCGGCCAGATCAGCAATGGTACGGGCTACTTTTAGGATACGGTCTGTGGCTCGCGCCGATAGCCCCAGTTGGGCGATCGCCCTCTCGAGAAGCTTGATCGAAGCCTCATCCAAGGCACACCACTGGCGCAGATGGCGACTTTGCATTTGGGCATTGCAGTGCAGGTTGGGCTCCTCGGCAAACCGCTGTTGCGCTCGCGATCGCGCTGCCAAGACTCGCTGCCGTACTGTGGCTGAATCTTCCCCTAGGGGTTGGCGGGTGATTTCCTCTGGCTTGAGGCGGCTGACACTCACTTGCAAATCAATGCGATCCAACAGGGGACCAGAGAGCTTTGCCCAATACTGTTCTCGCTGGCGCGGCGAGCAGGTACAGGGTTGCACCGGATCCCCATAGTAGCCACAGGGGCAGGGATTTGTACTGGCCACTAAGGTAAATTGAGCCGGAAAAACCACCGATTGGCGGGCGCGCGCAATGCTGACTTGGCCATCCTCAAGGGGCTGCCGCAGCAGCTCCAACACATCCCGCTTGAATTCCGTCAATTCGTCGAGAAAGAGCACCCCCCGGTGAGCCAGGGAGATTTCCCCGGGCCGCGGGTAACTGCCACCCCCCACCAGGGCAGCACCAGAGGCAGAATGGTGAGGACTACGAAAGGGAGGCGCCTGGAGCAATTGCCCACGTTCTTTCAGCAAGCCAGCAACGGAGTGAATTTTCGTGACTTCAAGGGCCTCTTCAAACGTCAAGGGGGGCAAGATTGTTGGTAACCGCCGCGCCAACATTGTTTTGCCACTCCCCGGTGGCCCGATAAAGATCAGATTGTGCCCCCCCGCCGCCGCAATTTCTAGGGCACGCCGTGCCTGATACTGCCCCTTAACATCCTTGAGATCAACGGTAAATTGGGGGGAGGTAGCCGACGCCCAACAGGGGGAGGGCGCCGCGGGCGATCGCGAGCTAGGGTTATTCAAAAAGGCTGCGACTTCGGCAAGAGTGTGGCAACCATAGACCTTTAGTCCCCGCACGAGCGCTGCTTCCGTCACATTGGCCGTGGGCACCACTAGGCCGCTTATTCCTTGGGTCTGGGCGGCCAGGGCGATCGCCAGTACCCCGGCCACGGGTTGCAAAGTACCATCGAGGGACAGTTCCCCGACAAAAAGATGGTCGCCGAGTAAATCCGTTGCCACCTGTCCTGAAGCGGCCAAGATGCCAATACTAATGGGAAGATCAAAGCTGGGGCCTTCTTTACGTAAGTCGGCGGGGGTGAGATTGACGACAATTTGCCCCATTGGGAAGCTAAAACCAGCGTTGCGAATGGCTGCCCTAACACGCTCCCGTGCCTCTTGAACGCCAGCATCCGGCAGACCTACCACCACCATCCTGGGTAAGCCGCTGGAAACATCCACTTCGACGCCAACGGGAATTGCGTCAATTCCTAGAACAGCAGCACTCCAAACCCGCGCCAGCATAGCCTCAAGATCAGAAAGAGCACCGACGACTGGCCGTGTTTCGTCTCGGTGCTCTTAACTGGTTCGCTCCTCACACACCTAATGACCTTAGCAGAAAAATCCTAGATTTGTCACCCTTGTGTAGGAATTTTCATGAAGTTTATTTGCAAAAGCCCAATTTCTGCCTCCAGTCTTAGCGGAGGCTGCCCAAGGTGTGCCGCCAAGCCAACTCTTTGCTGATAATTTCGAGCGATCGCTGCTCAGGACCAGTAAAAAGGGGTGTAATTGTTTCGAGAATTTGCGCTAACAGCGGTGCTGCATAGTTCCCCGTTGAGCGTAACAAATGGGCATAGTAGCGAAACTGCGCTTGACCTTGGGCATTGCGATGAAAGGCCAGCACCTCAGCGGTAGTCAATTGCCACACGGGTGTATTTACGGGCACCACAAGAATGGGTATCCCCTGCTGGCCGTAGGCTCCATCCGCCCCAGTCACCAAATGACCAATCAGGGCAATCCAGAGGAGGGTGCGGGTTTCACTGACTAAATCGGGACTGAGAAAGGTGTCGGCACTGCTGGTGAGGCGAGGGCTGATCTGATGCAACTGGGGATTCAACAGTTGAGAGTTGTAAATGACCCCAACCGCCCAGTGGCGCTGCTCATCCTCAAGTTTGACAAAACGACCAAAGCCATAGTCTTCTGGGGCGGGGGGGTGGGGGACATCCAAGCGATCCACCAGTTGTGCTACATAATCGCAGTGGGCGTTGGACTTGACGATGTGTCCGAGGTAAATGGCCTGCTCACTCATGGCTTGTGGCTAAGACGCGCTGTTGAATCTCAATGAGTTCTTGAATACCTTGGCTGGCGACATCGAGAAGGCGAGCGAGGGTTGCCCGGTCGAAGGAACCCCTCTCCGCTGTGCCTTGAACCTCAATGAATTGACCACTGGCCGTCATCACCACATTGAAGTCCACACTGGCCGCCACATCCTCAGCGTAGCTCAAATCCAGATAGGGTTCACCATCAATCAGCCCCACAGAGACTGCTGCCACTTGATGACACAGGGGAGATTCGCTGAGTACCCCTTGCTGCAGAAGGGCATTAAGGGCATCCACAAGGGCAATGTAGCCACCTGTAATCGCCAGTGATCGCGTGCCGGCATCAGCTTGGAGCACATCGGCATCCACAATTAGGGTGCACTCCCCCAATAGGGATAGGTTCAAGGCCGAGCGTAGGCTACGACCGATCAGGCGTTGGATTTCTTGGGTGCGCCCAGAGAGTTTAAGGAATTCTCGCTCTTGCCGTGGCCGCGTTGCACTCGGTAGCATACGGTATTCGGCGGTGAGCCAGCCTTGGCCCGTGCCTTCTAAAAATTTGGGCACACCTTCCTTGCAACTGACGGTACACAGCACTTGCGTTTGCCCCGCTTGGGCGAGCACCGATCCTAAGGCAAATTGGGTAAAGTGCCGCTGAAACTGGTGCGATCGCAACTCCTGTGGTTGACGGCCATCGGGTCGCTGCCACCCCATGCTTTCTCCTCTCAATCACCTTCCCTATTAGAGCCTATTTTCTGGAGCGAGCGCGAGACCTTGCCCCTGGGCGATCGCCCGCCAATTGAGGATAATGTAGTTATGGCTACACGTGATACTCTTTTGCCAATGCTAAATAAAGATTAGCCCGTTGCCATAAAGAAGGAGTCTGACATTGAAAAAGGTAGAAGCCATTATTCGTCCCTTCAAACTGGATGAAGTCAAGATCGCCCTTGTCAATGCGGGTATTGTCGGCATGACCGTCTCCGAAGTCCGTGGCTTTGGGCGGCAAAAGGGGCAAACGGAACGGTACCGTGGTTCAGAATACACAGTGGAATTTTTACAAAAGTTAAAAGTTGAGATTGTTGTTGAAGATGACCAAGTGGATATGGTCGTGGCCAAAATTATTGAAGCTGCCCGCACCGGCGAAATTGGTGACGGCAAGATTTTCGTCACCCCCGTCGAGCAGGTTATTCGCATTCGTACCAGCGAAAAGGACCACGAGGCAGTCTAGGGGCGGATGCCAAAGATCTCAGGTCAAACCCGGCTGCTGGGGGTCATTGGGGACCCGATTGAGCACACCCTCTCCCCTGCAATGCACAATGCTGCGCTGGAGCATTTGGGGTTGAACTATGTCTATGTGCCCTTTTGGGTCAAGCCACAGCAGTTGGAGGGGGCGATCGCTGGCCTAGAGGCCCTCAACGTCGTCGGCTTTAATGTCACCCTTCCCCACAAAGAAACCATCCTCCCCTATTTGGCGGATGTCAGCGACCTCGCCCAGCAGGTCGGGGCAGTCAACACCGTCTATCGCAGTGAAAAGGGGTGGGTCGGCACGAATACCGATGTGCATGGCTTCTTGGCACCACTGCGGCAACAACCCTGCCAATGGTCGGAGATGGCAGTTTTAGTCTTGGGCTATGGGGGGGCAGCGCGAGCCGTCGTCACTGCCTGTTATAACTTGGGCTGTCGGCAGATCGCTATCAGCGGTCGCCAAAGGGAACGGCTACAGGCCTTTGTGGCCAGTTGGCCACAGATGTCTCTCCATCCTGTGCCTTGGTCAGAGCGCGCCACGGTTTTAGAGAAAATCAGCCTTGTGGTCAATACCACTCCCATCGGTATGGCTCCCCATCCTGGCGCCACCCCCCTCACAGCCGAAGATCTGGCAAAATTACCCGCCACCGCCATTGTCTATGACCTTATTTACAAGCCTCGTCCTACCCTGCTTTTACAATTGGCGATGGCACGGGGACTGCAAACCTTCGATGGCCTTGCCATGCTTCTCCATCAAGGAGCCGCAGCCCTGGAGTACTGGATTGGCCAGCCCGCGCCCACTGCTATGATGGCCACTGCCCTTGAAGCGGCCCTAGGGATGGAGCAATAACATGGCACCTTGGCGGTCAGAACTGATGTGGTTAGCCGCGGTGTTGCTGGTGTCGCTTCTTATTTCCCTAGGAATTAAATTTGCCGCACCCCTTTATCCCTTACCCCCCAGGTTCGGTGTGATTGCCCTGCTGCTCCTTTTACCAGCAGCGTTGATGGCAATTGTTTTACTGACCCTCAACCAAAGCGATAGCCAAAACCCCGCACCGTAAGAATGTAGTGGGGACGACTGGGATCGGTTTCAATTTTCTCCCGCAGCCAGCGGATGTGGACATCAACCGTTTTGCTGTCGCCGACAAAGTCAGGCCCCCACACCTGATCGAGCAATTGCTCCCGTGGCCAAACGCGGCGGGGGTGGCGCATAAACAGCTCGAGCAGTTTGTATTCTTTGGGGGAGAGATTGAGCTCCTCGCCCCGCAGGGTTACGCGGCATTCTTGGGGATAGAGACAGAGATCGCGAAAGCGCAGCACCAGTGGCACCGTAGCCTGTTGAGTTTGTGCCCGCCGTAAGAGGGCACGGCAGCGGGCCAGCATCTCCCGCATGCCAAAGGGCTTAGCCAAGTAGTCATCTGCACCAATTTCCAGGCCGACCACGCGATCGATTTCACTCCCTTTGGCACTGATCATGAGGATGGGAACCGTGCAACCTTGACGGCGAATGAACCGGCATAGATCCAGTCCACTAATACCCGGCAGAATTACATCTAGGATGATGAGGTGTATCTCTGCATCTTTAGCTGAGCTGTCCGTGAAGAGATAGTTATTTATGAGATTGAGGGCTTCATAACCATCGGTGGCCACAAGGGCGTGGTACCCCTCTTCCTCCAAAGCAAGCACAAGGGTCTCGCGAATTAGGTCTTCGTCTTCAATCACTAATATGTTGGCAAGGGTAGCTAGGGGGATACGAGAGGCCTCTGGCGGTTCGGCAACAGTCTCGGTAGAAAGCATAGAAAACCGGCGTAGTGCTTGGTCGGCTTTATTCTATCACTGAGATTTGCTGGCCCTATTCGTTCTTAAAGTTCATTGGACCCTTATAGTTACTGAGGCGGCTGAGTTCCCTCAGCGATCGCGTGCCGGAGTAGAGCTGATCATGAATTTCCCACGTGGGATAGCCCTGAATGCCCTTGGCACGGCAGCGCTCTACCTGTGGCTTGGCACCATTGGGGTCACACTCGACATAGTTCAACTCACGGACTGCCTGCTTGCCAAAGAGTTCCTTTTGATCATGGCAGTGGCTGCACCAATAGGCGCCGTACATAACTGCCCCCACCTGGGTTAAATGGCGCGCTAAGGCCATTTCTGCAGGACCTGAGGTATTGACAACGGGAATGCCGGGGCCATCGGTGTTAGCCAGGCGGGCATTGTAGATGCCAAAAACACCCACGAGCGTAATAACCGCAACAATCACACCGTTAAAAAAGAGTTGGCCGCGATCGCTCCACTCATGACCGACAATTGTCAAGAGGAGCAAAGTAACGCTAAAGACGGCCGAGGCAATGCAATAGGAACAACTGGCTTTAATCTCGGTGGCAAGAATATACATCAGGTAACCACTGAAGCTGGCCATGGCTATGGCCCCCAGAAAGAGCAAAAGCCAAGTGGTGGCTTCAGCTTGACGGCGCAATTCTTTCTGCTGAGGCTCCCTCAACAGCAGTGGCAAGGCTGCCAGAGACAGCATTCCTGTGTAGGCCACAAAACCAAAGAGGGACAGGGGAATGCCAAATACAGTGGCCCACGGACTGTTGAGGACGACATCGCAACCACTCGTAGGGCAAGCAACTTCTCTATTGGTGATCTTCGCGATCGTGAGGTAGGCTGTCACGAGCATTCCCGCCAGCGCAACCCCGCCAATCAGCCAGCGGGACCAACGATAGATCCAAGGGGTAGAGCGTCGTCGAGCCATTAGTGAGCCTCAGGATTGAATCACTATTTATGAGCATCATTATACTAGCTACATCCTAGCTACTAGAGAGCACCGCTTGGGCATTGCGCCGCCATTGTTCCGGTTTGATTCGCCGCAGCGCCGAGCCGCGGGTGAGTTCGTCCCAGGTTTGCTCGCTGAGGCTAGCGAGTTCCTCAGGTGTAGTGTCAAGGAGGGGCGATCGCGCCGCAAAGTCAGCCACATCCGTTGGTTGGGCAAAGCGTTGATTCCACGGGCAGACCTCTTGGCAAATGTCACAGCCGGCAACCCAGCCTTCTAAGTGAGCAGCAATTGCGGCGGGAAGTTCGGCGGCACGGTTTTCGATCGTGTGGTAGGCGATGCAGCGGTTGGCATCCACCACATAGGGTTCGACAATGGCAGCCGTGGGGCAGGCAGTTAAACAGCGGGTGCAGGTACCGCAGTGATTGGTGTGGGGGCGATCGCCCGTTAACTCCAAGGTGGTGATTAATTCCCCCAGGAGAATCCACGAGCCATACTGCCGTGAAATCACATTGCTGTGCTTGCCGATCCAACCGATTCCTGCTTGTTCTGCCCAAACTTTGTCCTGCACAGGACCGGTATCCACATACCAGCGATAGGCTATTTCTGGCACTTGGGACTGCAACCATTGCCCCAAAGCTTGTAACCGTTTGCCCAGGACCCGATGGTAATCTCGCCCCCAGGCATAGCGGGCAATTTTCACCTTAGGAGGGGGCTGGGGAGCCGGCTGATAGTAGTTAAGGGCAACGGCAATGATCGATCGCGCTCCCGGCAGAACGGCTTGAATGTCCTGTCGCCGCGGGTTGGCCATCCATTCCATGTCCGCTTGAAATCCTTGGGCTAACCAGCGTTGGAGGGCGGCAACCCCAGAAGGATGGGCATCCGTATAGGTGCGCAAATCCACAATCCCCACCCGATGGAACCCCAACTGATGGGCAAATTGCTTAATCGCAGTAGCACTCACCATAGAGAAATAATATCTCGCTCCACTCAAAAGAGCTGTAGGATGAGGTTGCACCTTTGCTGCGGGAGTAAGAAGAGGCATGTCAGAAACGCCGCTGGTTGCCATTGTCATGGGCAGTGATTCCGATTTGCCGACCATGCAGGGGGCGATCGCCATTTGTGAGCGCTTTGGCCTTCCCTATGAAGTGGCGATTCTCTCAGCCCACCGCACTCCCCTTGCCATGGTGGAATTTGCTCAAAATGCCCATCAGCGGGGTCTAAAAGTCATTATTGCCGGTGCGGGGGGTGCTGCTCACTTGCCGGGCATGATAGCCTCCCTAACCCCCCTCCCCGTGATTGGCGTCCCTGTGCCGAGCCGCCATTTGCAGGGGCTGGACTCCCTCTACTCAATTGTGCAGATGCCGGCTGGGATCCCCGTCGCCACGGTTGCCATTGGCAATGCCCAAAATGCAGGCCTATTGGCCGTCCAACTGTTGGCCAGTCATGATCCAGAGCTGCTGAAGCAAGTGATTGCCTATCGTCAAGAATTAGCAGCCACGGTCAGCGCCAAGAATGAAAAACTGCAAACACTCGGGGCTAGCGCTTATCTGAAACAGCAGTAATCCCTGATTCAGATCGAAGGGAAGAACCCGAGAGCCCCGCCTTTTGTAGATCATGTCTAAAGAGGGGGAGAATACAACGACATTGATCAATAAAACTCACTAACCATGTTTCCAACTGCTCCTGTTGGCTTGAGTTGACCAAAACCTGCTGAGGCGGTAGAGCGCCGTGGTAGGTAATGGAACCGTCATCGCTGACAAGGAAATCAGCACACCAGCTACTAGGGGGGCGTGAGGCTCGCCAGTAATTGGCAACAATTCTGCTGCCTAAATACTTTTGAGCTACTTTGCTAACGCGGTTCAAGTGCTCCAGCACCTGAGCCAGTTGCAGCGGCGCCTGAGCAGCAGAAGCGGCGCTGATCTCAGAGGGAGCAACCGCTGTTGGTGGCGTCACCCCCAAGATACGGAATAGTTTCTGCTCCAGGGTTTTTAGCTGCACAGAGGCATCAGAATTCCCCGCGGCGGTGCGACTGAGGGAGCGGTGCAGGCGCACAATCATTTCCACTGCTGCCACTTCTGAAGGCGCTAAAGATTCGAGGCGAGAAAGAATATCCTGCTCCCGATGCTGCGCCGCTTTTTCCAAATTCTGCTCTAGCCACGCCAAGGGAGCGCTGCCTTGGTTGAGCAACCGCAGGATGTAATGCCGAGTCATTGGCGTCAGTGGGGTTCCCATCGTTTTTGTCTTTCTCTTCTTTCTCTGAGGGATGCAGGTGCTTAGTTGCCATGTTAGGGGAGATAAGGAATTGATCAACCCGTGACCCCAAAAATTAGGGGAGCAAGAAGCGTTGGCGCTCTAGTTAATGCCGGCGCTGGGGATGAAATTGAATTAAAATATACGTACTCGAATTCACTATGCTGCTTTCTCGATCGCCTGCCGCCATGAACGCTTTTGCACCTAGCTTGCCGACTGATATTGAATTACCCGATTGGTTAGCGACGTGCCTGCAAAATCCAAATCCTGAGAATGGGGATGATTTGGTTTGTCGAGCGTTTCAATTTGCCTATGACTTGCACCAAGGACAGCGGCGGGCCTCAGGGGAACCCTACATTGCCCATCCTGTGGCAGTGGCGAGTATTTTGCGGGATTTAGGGGGTGGGCCAGCGCTTATGGCGGCGGGGTTGCTCCACGATGTGATTGAGGATACCGCTATTACTGCAGAGGAGCTAGAAGCAAATTTTGGTGCTGAGGTGCGGCGACTGGTGGAAGGGGTCACCAAGCTCTCGAAGTTTAACTTCTCCAGTAAAACGGAGCGGCAAGCGGAAAGTTTCCGGCGCATGTTTTTGGCGATGGCGCAGGATATTCGTGTCATCGTCGTCAAGCTGGCCGATCGCCTGCACAATATGCGCACCCTGGAGTATCTGCCGGAAGATCGCCGCCGTGCCATTGCCCAAGAAACCCGGGATGTCTTTGCTCCTTTGGCCAACCGCTTGGGGATTTGGCGGATCAAGTGGGAACTCGAGGATTTGGCCTTTAAGTACCTGGAGCCAGAGGCCTACCGCCGCATTCAAGAATTGGTGGCCGAAAAGCGCGCCAATCGCGAGGCCCAACTGCAGCAGGCCATTCAAATTCTTCAAGAGCGGTTATCGGGGATGGGCTTTGGCTACCTAGAAATTAGTGGCCGTCCCAAGCACCTCTACAGCATCTACCAAAAAATGATGCGGCAGCAGAAAGAATTCCATGAAATCTATGATATAGCAGGCATTCGCATCCTTGTAGCCACAAAGGATGAGTGCTATCGTGCCCTTGCGATTGTCCATGACTGTTTTCTTTCGGTGCCGGGGCGGTTCAAGGACTACATTAGTCTGCCCAAACCCAACCAGTATCAATCGCTGCACACCGTAGTTATTGGCCTCGGTGGACGCCCCTTGGAGGTGCAAATTCGCACCTTGGCGATGCACCACGTCTCTGAGTATGGCATTGCTGCCCACTGGAAGTACAAAGAAACGGGTCACTCCTTGCCGCAGCAGTGGAGTGTCCAAGATCAAAAATTTACGTGGCTACGCCAACTGCTGGATTGGCAAAATGACCTCAAGGATGCGCAGGAATATCTTGACAGCATTCGCGATGATCTCTTTGATAAGGAGGTCTATGTTTTCACGCCCCAAGGGGATGTCCTTGCCCTGCAACAGGGGGCAACGCCCCTTGACTTTGCCTACCGTATTCACACCGATATCGGGAATCACTGTGCTGGGGCACGGGTGAATGGTCGGATGGTGCCCTTAGATACCCCCCTGCGCAATGGCGACATTGTGGAAATTCTCACTCAAAAAACAGCTCACCCCAGTTTGGATTGGTTGAACTTTGTTAAAACAACAACGGCACGCAACCGTATTCGCCAGTGGTACAAGCGATCGCGCCGTGAGGAAAACCTGCAACGGGGACGGGAATTACTAGAGAAAGAACTGGGCAAAGCCGGTTTGGAAGCACTCCTGAAGTCACCGCAAATGCAGCAGGTGGCAGAGCGCAGCAACTACCAAAGTGTGGATGACCTAGTGGCGGCCCTGGGCTATGGTGAAATCACGCTGAATCTGGTGGTGAATCGGCTGCGGGCAATTACCCTGGCACGTCCAGAGACAACTCCACTGGAACTGCCTTCGGAATCGGCCCCTGTTAACCGTGTACCGGCAACCACAAAACCCAGTGATTCTCCGATTCTGGGGGTGGAGGGCTTGGTTTATCACATTGCCGGCTGCTGTTGTCCTGTGCCCGATGAGCCGATTATTGGTGTAGTGACGCTGGGCAGTCGGGGTATTTCCATTCATCGTCAGGGCTGTAGCAGCCTAGAGGCGGTGTCGAGCGATCGCCTGATTCCGGTGAGTTGGAATACCAACGTCAATCAACACCGTCCCCAAACCTACCCTGTGGATGTGCAAATTGAGGTCATTGATCGCGTTGGTATTCTTAAGGATATTTTGACCCGTTTAACCGATCATCAAATTAATGTACGGCGAGCCAATGTCCACACGCATCCGACGGGCACAGCAACTATTGATTTGTGTATTGATATTGTGAATGCAAAGCAGTTGGATCGTATCTTGGCGCAAATTAGAAAAATCACTGATGTCCTCAACATTTGTCGCCGTCAGCCAACGGAAGTCAGTTCTCCCTAAGTAGGATCGTCGGCTCCCAGCCCCCCAAGGACGATTAAGGAGACAATTAAGGAATGCGTTTGTGACATCACTCCTTCTGGAACCCCTACAGCAGTACCCAGCCGAAGCTCTTTCCCCAACATTGGTTGCCCTGCAAAAGACGCAAAAAGTCTTGCCACCGCCTCATCCTGTGTGGTTGATTTCTACCCCTGTCTGGCAACAGTTGCGCTCTGGCGTCATTCCCCTGTGGCAAGCAGCCTGCGATCGCTGGCAGCAGATGCCCCCCAATGCGGCGGATTTCAAGGCCCTGGCTTTAGAGATCACCCATCAATTGCCGCCCTTAGAGGTGGGAGAGTTAGAAACAATTTTTGCTGAGTGTCATCACTTTTGGCAACAACAGGGGGGGGACTGTCATCTGGTTCTCACGACCTATCTTTGGCAGGGGGCTGTGGACTTACCTTGGGGGCTGGGTCGTGGGACAGTCTTAAACTATCCCAGTTTGCCCCTGTGTCATCGGGAGATCGAAGCCGCCTTTGCTGCCCTTGTTCAAGCCAAGAATCTCTATGCCTATTGGCAGCAGGGATGGGATTTTTGTCAGCTCAAGGCGGTGATCTTGCTTTATCCCCTAAGTACTATTGTTGCTTCAGGCTGGTGGATAGGGAGGGAGCCGAGGTTGAAGGCGATCGCCAGCGGTGTTGCTCTACCCCATCAAGGCCTTCCCCTGCCACCCAAGGGCATTGAGCTGACGCCCGCCGCGGAGCAACACCTGGAGCAGGCCCGTCGCGGGGCGGCGTCCCATCTCTGGGTTTGGCATCGCAGCCAGACCCAGGTGTGGTGGGGACAGTGCTTAGCAGAACCTCTGCCAATTGAGCCTGTGCCGCAGGCGGTAGAGCGCACATTCCTGGCTAAAGGGCTCCCTGCCGCTCCGGGGCAGGCGATCGCCCCTGCCATTGTGGTCACCGACCCCTGTGCCCCGGCCGCCGTGGCGGGACGGATTTTGGTGAGCAAAAGTATTCCTCCCCACTGGTTGCCCCTCGTGAATGCTGCCGTTGGTGTGATTTGTGAGCAGGGAGGGCTAACGAGCCATGGGGCAATTCTGGCACGGGAATTGGGACGGCCAGCGGTGGTGAATGTAGCTAATGCCACCCAGCAGATTCGTTCGGGAATGACGCTGTTTCTTGATGGTCACCGGGGAGCTATCTATCAACTGCCCCCAGAGCCGTTGCCGGTGGTGGCGACCGCCGCTCCGCAAGCCCCCTTACCGCCGCTGGTCAAGCGGTTGCCTTTGCAGGTCATGGTCAATGTGAGTCAAGTCAGTGCCCTACGCTTATTGCGATCGCTCCCCTGTGAGGGCATTGGCCTATTGCGCTCAGAGTTGATGCTATTGGCCTTTTTGGATCATCGCCATCCCTATCATTGGCTAGAGCAGGGGGAAGCTGAGCAGTTGCGCGATCGCTGGGTGCAGCACCTGTGTCAATTCATGCGGGCAATCGCCCCCCGTCCCCTCTTTTATCGCACCTTGGATTTACGGCCAGCAGATTATCGGCAACTTTTGGGGGGACATCGCTTTGAACCGGAAACCGATTGGGGACTGCGGGGGGTGAGTCGCTATTCCCATTGTCCAGAACTATTTCACTTGGAGCTGTCGGCGCTGGCGATCGCCCACCGTCTAGAATCGTGCCCTCTGCGCATTATCCTCCCCTTTGTGCGCAGTGTCGCTGAGGTGGTTTATTGTCAACGGGCCCTTGCGGAACACCACCTGACACCAGATGCTGGCGTGGAACTGTGGGTCATGGCGGAGGTGCCGGCCATGCTATTTTTGCTGGCCGATCTGGCCAAGGTTGGGGTTGCCGGCATTACCATTGGCACCAATGATCTCACCCAACTGCTGTTGGGGATTGATCGCGAAATGGCCCTACCAGAATTAAACGAAGACCATCCTGCCGTTAGGGGCGCGATCGCCCAACTGATTCAGGGGGCAAAAGCCCATCATTTAGGCTGTAGTCTCTGTGGTGAAGCCCCCGTCCGCCATCCCCATTGGCTGCCCTGGTTAATTGACTTGGGCATTGACAGTATTTCCGTTAGCCCAGAAGGGGTTAGCCAGGTCCTGAGTCACCTCTAGTGCCCCTCTGCTAGCGTTGCCGGCCCTTGAATGGCAAATTGCCCCTAGGGGACGATTGCCTATGGCTAAATTGATCGATGCTTAGAACCCGTAGTGTTCAATGGCTTCGAGGATCCCTTGGGCATAGTGACCCTTGGCAAAGTATATATGGGGGCGATCGCGCAACTTTGCCAATTCCGGACTATGATTGCCCACAACAACAGCAAGGGTATTCCCCGTTAGCATTTCTTCGTCATTGCCGGAATCGCCGGCAACTAAAAGTTTTTGCAGCGGGTAGCCCCACTTCAGGGCAAGATAGCGCAGGGCATCGCCCTTAGAGGCGCGCAAAGGCAAAATATCTAAGAACTGATTGTGAGAGAAAATCGGCCGACAATGGAGTTTCTGCTGCCGTAGCAGGCGCAACACCGGTGTAATGCTGGGGAGAACCCTGGTATCCACATTGTAGCTAATTTTGTAGGGACGCTGATTCTCAGGCGGTTGTAGCGTCAAGCCGGCAACATTGGCGAGGGTCGCTCTGACCCGTTGGGGTTCCCAGCGATAGCTAATGTGCTGCTGCCAACTGGTATCGGGGACAAGGTGGGGGCCATAGTAAATTTCACTGCCCACGGATGTAATTAAAACATCGGGAATCGGCACACCCCACTCCTGGAGCACCTCTAGGGTAATTTCTAGGTGACGCCCCGTTGCTACCCCAAAGCCCATTTCGGGACGGCGTTGGAGCAGGGTTAATAATTGCTCAAGGGCGGCGCGATCGCCAATCAAGGTATTGTCAATATCACTAATCAACAGGCGTTCGAGGGTGAGCAGGCGGTTCCGGGTCAGGGTGGTTGGCAGTTGATGAGTCTGGCACTGAAGCGGTTGCCGTTGCACACTCAACACGGGCAACACCGACTTTTGCGTCAGTTGATCAAGGGCCTGCAGATACCTCTCCACATGACTGCGCCAAGAGTAGTGGGCCTGTACCCCCTTCAGGCCATTGTCTGCCCAAGTCTGCCACTGACGATCGCTTTGAAAGGCTTGATGCAGGGCGTGGCGAATGGCTTCTCGATCTAGGGGATCAAAGAGCAACCCATTACGACAGTGGCGGATAATCTCCTGCGGCCCGCCATCCGCTGTGGCCAAAATCGGCAATCCACAGGCAGCCGCTTCAATGAGCGTCAGGCCAAAGGGTTCGGTCAGCGCCGGATTGATAAAAATCCCCCGTTGCTGCGCGGCTAAACGGTACAGATCGGGGACTTCATCACTCCTGTGGGTTTTCGGATAGGCAACTTTGCCATAGAGGTCATAGCGATCCACCAGCAAAAAGACTTCCGTCAAGACTTGGCGAGGGCTGGCCTCCATTTTGCTAATATCGGTGCGATTGCCGAGAACTAAAACGAGATTCGCTCGCTCCTGCAAAAACGGATCGCTGCCATAGACATTGAGTAGAGCAGCCACATTCTTACGTGGTACTGGTCGAGAGAGGCAAAAGATAAAGGGCTTTTCCGGCTCCAGCAAAAAGCGACGCAATTCCTTGCGAAACGGTAAATTGGCTGGCACAGGGGCTGGATAGAAGCGGCTGGTATCTATCCCCGGCGGAATCACGGCCATCCGTGCCGGGTCGTATTGATCGTAGAGGCGATACTGCTGTTCGACTTCCTGATGGGTACTGGCGATAATCAGGGCGGCGCTGGCTAGGGTTTGCTCCTCGGCTTCGATGCGCGTCGTAAAGTGAAACTGCTCTTCAATGGCATCGGGCTTACTGCCCTGGACCAGGAGTCGCTGTCGCTTCACCCGTCCGAGGGAATGCCCAGTGTGCACCAGGGGAACCCCCAACCAGCCAGCCACACGGCAGCCCACATAACCCGCATCGGCATAGTGACTGTGGATCACATCGGGCAGGCGCCCACTTTGGCGGAGATGGCGCAACAGTTCATCGGCAAAGACGTCTAGATAGGGCCAAAGCACTTCTTTGCGCAAATAGCGGCGAGGACCACAGGCGAGACGGACAATGCGGGCGCGATCGCCAATCCGCTCAATGGGCTGGGCATAGTCGGGAGCCACCTTGGCATCGGGAATCAGCCGAGTTACCAAGTCCACCTGGGCAACCCGAGGATGGGCGGCAAGGGCTTTGGCCAGTTCAACCACATAGCGCGTTTGTCCTCCCGTATCGGCATCTCGCCCCAGTTCCAGGCGATCGCCCCGAATTAAGCCATGAATACTGATCAGGACAATGTATAATCCCTCTTGCATAGCCGCTCCCTGCCTTGGTAGCCGATAACTCAATGGGCAGACCTCCTCACCCTATCGAAAAATATGCGCATTGTCCAAAACCCCATGGCAGCAATTCCCGCAGCAATTCATCTCAAAGAGGTCTCCTTTGGCTGGTCGCCAGAGACTTTAGTTCTGGATCAGGTATCCTTGGCAATTCCCCAAGGACAACTGTGGATGCTCCTGGGCCGCAATGGCAGCGGCAAGTCAACCTTGATCCGTATTTTGGGGGGACTTTTGCAGCCCCAAAGGGGTGAAGTCTATGTGGAGCAGCCCCTGGGTTTTGTTTTCCAAAATCCTGATCACCAACTGGTCATGCCCAGTGTGGGGGCCGATATTGCCTTTAGTCTCAATGGCGAGTCCCTGAACTATTGGCAGGTGCGCGAGCGCGTCAGTGCTGCGCTGCAAGCCGTGAATTTGCAGGGGCTAGAACGCCGTCCCATCTATGCCCTCAGTGGTGGCCAAAAACAGCGGGTGGCCATTGCCGGAGCGATTGCTCGCCATTGCCGGGTGCTGTTGCTTGATGAACCCACGGCACTCCTTGATCCCGATAGCCAGCGGGAACTCTTGGGCTATGTGCGCCAACTGGTCAACACTCAAGGCATGGCGGCGCTGTGGGTCACCCATCGCCTGGATGAGCTGGCGCAAGCGGATGGTGCCATTGTGCTTGATCGCGGCAAAGTGATTGGCCAAGGGGCACCCAGTGACATGATGCCCCTGGTACATGCTTGAAGCGTTCTTTCACCGAAAGCGATGTTGCAAACCGCTGGTCCCCTTCTTTGGCTGCTATGATCAAAGAAAATATAGAATGCTTGCATAGGAATTCACCTGTAGGATTGAATTATTGCAGTAGGAGCGATCGCCATGACTGAACCCTCCCAAACCCCACCCCCTGAAGAACCCACGGCCAAAGGGAGTCGTCCTGCCCGGCGCCCAAACTCTCCCGCCAAGGAAAATAGCGGTCAAATGGTCTCCCTGGCCGAAAAAACAGCTCTTGCCCCCGCAGGCACCACCAAGGCCAGTGACATTGTGGTGTGGCAAACCTTTAATAGTGCCGGCCTACGTCCCATTGAGGCCAGTCCGGTGCAAGTGGTGCACATGATCAAAGATGCCGGCGAGCGGCCTGTGCTCAGCAGTGGTCTACAAATTTATGACAGCATCAACTCCGCTGGTATTCGCCCCATTGTGGCAACTAAGTTTCGGGTGGTTGAAACCCTCAACATCATGGGGGTGCGGCCAGTGGCGGCGGATGACTTTGAAATTGTCGAGACAGTGAATTGGATGGGCATCCGTCCGATTACCACCAGTGGTCTCCAAATTACTGAAACCTACTATGCTGCGGGCGAGCGTCCCGTTGCCTCCAACATTATTGACGATTCCCCTGTCCTCATGGGCTATCTGGACTAGGGGGAGAGTGTTGCCAATTAGCCCTTTGAGGTGAAGCAGTGGCAGTCCGGATGGCCATTGATCCCTATCGCCACCTGCTGCGGCCACTGCTTTTTGCTGGCTTGCAGGCGGATCCAGAATTTCTGCACCAGCAGTTTATCTCTCTCTGTGGGTGGCTCAATCAAGATCGTTCCCTGGGGGCTTGGCTGCGGCAACAACTCCAGCAACGGTATGCCCTTTCCGACCCGCGCCTAGAGCGGCAGGTGTGGGGATTGCGCTTTCCGAATCCCATTGGTTTGGCGGCGGGGTTTGATAAGAATGGGGTAGCAAGTAATGTCTGGGCGGCCTTTGGTTTTGGCTTTGCCGAATTGGGCACCGTCACGTGGCATCCACAGCCGGGCAATCCTCGGCCGCGCCTCTTTCGCCTCCCGGCTGATCGCGCTGCCCTCAATCGCATGGGGTTTAATAATGCTGGCGCAGAGGCCATGGCTGCCCTACTCGAGCGATCGCCCGCCCCAACGATTCCCATTGGCATTAACCTGGGTAAGTCAAAAATTACCCCCTTGGAAGCCGCAAAAGAGGATTACCTAGCCAGTTTCCGCCGCCTCCATCCCCTGGGGGATTATTTTGTGATCAATGTCAGTTCGCCCAACACGCCGGGGCTCCGGGACCTGCAAGCCAAGGAACAACTGGAACCCATTTTGGAGGCGCTACAAGCCGCCAATCACCCCCGCAAGCCTCTTCTCCTGAAAATTGCCCCCGATTTGAGTTGGGAGCAGATTGTTGTCATTTTGAGGCTAATTCAAGCCTATGAACTGGCCGGAATTGTAGCCACCAATACTACAGTGGCCCGGGAAGGGCTAAAAACCAAGATGATTCCTGCCACTCGGCGATCGCCCGCAGAGGAGGCCGGCGGTCTCAGTGGGGCGCCTCTACGACAGCGGGCCACCGCCGTGATTCGCTTTATCCACAAGCAGACCCAGGGCACTCTGCCGATTATTGGGGTGGGGGGAATTTTCACACCCGAGGATGTGATTGAAAAACTGGCGGCCGGTGCAACACTGGTGCAACTCTACACCGGTTGGATTTACCAAGGACCGAGCCTATTGCGGGAGCTACTCAAAGGACTCTTAGCCCACGCCGCCAATCCAGAGAAACCAGAGAAATAGCCTCTATACCCTTGTCAAGGGGAGCATTCTAATTGTTAACTTTTCTATAGTATTGTCCCTATATTTTACGAAAGTATAAAAATATGACCGTTTCGCCCGAGCAGATTGACCGCATTGTTTCCAACCGGCACCACGATCCCTTTGAAATTTTGGGATGTCATCAGATTCAGCAAAATGGCCAATCCGTGTGGGCGGTACGTGCCTACTTACCCAATGCCGAGCGGGTGAGTGTCCTCTGTCCGGAGCAGCGGCAAGAATATCCGATGACACCGGTGCACCACCCCCACTTTTTCGAGTGCCATATTCCTGTAGCAGAACTCAATAACTACCAATTGAAAATCTACGAAAATGGCCACGAGCGGGTGATCTATGACCCCTATGCCTTCCGCTCTCCAAAGCTGACGGATTTTGATGTCCATCTCTTTGCTGAGGGTAATCACCACCGCATCTATGAAAAACTGGGGGCACACCTGCTGACGGTGGATGGGGTGGAGGGGGTCTATTTTGCCGTGTGGGCCCCCAATGCCCGCAATGTCTCTGTCATTGGTAACTTTAACCACTGGGATGGCCGCAAACACCAAATGGCACGACGGGGCAATGGCATCTGGGAACTCTTTATCCCCGGCTTGGGTGTCGGTGAGCACTATAAATACGAAATTAAGAACCAAGAGGGCCACATCTACGAAAAGTCTGACCCCTATGGCTTCTACCAAGAACCGCGTCCCAAGACTGCTTCCATTGTCACCGACCTCAATAGCTACGAATGGGGTGACAACGACTGGCTGGAAAAACGGCGCCACACCGACCCCCTCACCCAACCGATTTCTGTCTATGAGGTGCACCTAGGATCGTGGCTCCATGCCTCCATGGAGGATCCCCCCATTGGTGCCGATGGTCAACCCCAAGAACCCGTACAGGTGGCAGAACTCAAGCCCTGGGCCCGCTTCCTCACCTATCGTGAATTGGCGGCCAAACTCATTCCCTACGTTAAGGAATTGGGCTATACCCACATTGAACTGTTGCCTATTGCTGAGCATCCCTTTGATGGGTCTTGGGGCTATCAGGTGACGGGCTACTATGCCCCCACCTCCCGCTATGGCAGCCCCCAAGACTTTATGTATTTCGTGGATCAGTGCCACCAAAACGGCATCGGCGTCATCGTCGACTGGGTACCGGGACACTTTCCCAAGGACGGCCATGGGCTAGCATTCTTTGATGGCACCCATCTGTACGAACATGCGGACCCGCGCAAGGGCGAACACAAGGAATGGGGCACCCTGGTCTTTAACTATGGCCGCCATGAGGTGCGCAATTTTCTGGTGGCCAATGCGCTCTTTTGGTTTGACAAGTACCATATTGACGGCATTCGCGTGGATGCCGTGGCCTCGATGCTCTATCTCGACTACGGCCGCAAGGAGGGCGAGTGGGTCCCCAATGAATATGGCGGCCGAGAAAATTTAGAGGCGGCCAACTTCCTGCGCCAAGTGAACCACGTGATCTTTAGTTACTTTCCGGGGATTCTCTCAATCGCCGAGGAGTCAACGGCTTGGCCGATGGTTTCTTGGCCCACCTACATGGGGGGATTGGGCTTTAACCTGAAGTGGAACATGGGCTGGATGCACGATATTCTTGACTACTTCAGCATGGATCCGTGGTTCCGCCAATTTCACCAAAACAATGTCACCTTCAGTATGTGGTACCACCACAGTGAAAACTTCATGCTGGCGCTCTCCCACGATGAGGTGGTCCACGGCAAGAGTCACATCATTGGCAAAATGCCCGGCGATCGCTGGCAGAAATTTGCGAACCTGCGCTGTTTGTTTGCCTATATGTTCACCCACCCCGGCAAAAAAACCATGTTTATGGGGATGGAGTTTGCCCAATGGAGCGAGTGGAATGTCTGGAGTGATTTAGAGTGGCACCTGCTGCAATACGAACCCCATCAGCAAACCAAACGCTTCTTTCAGGATCTGAATCACCTCTACCGTTCCCAACCGGCCCTCTATACCCAAGACTTCAAACAGGAGGGCTTTGAGTGGATTGACTGTAGTGACAATCGCCACAGCGTGGTTTCCTTCATCCGTTGGGACAAAGACTACCAAGATTTTGTGGTTGTTGTCTGCAACTTCACCCCCCAGCCCCATAGCCACTATCGCATCGGCGTACCCGAGCATGGCTTCTATAGGGAACTGTTTAACAGTGATGCCCGCGAGTACGGCGGCAGCAATATGGGCAACCTAGGGGGCAAGTGGGCCGATGAGTGGCCCTACCACAACCGCCGCTATTCCCTTGATTTGTGTTTGCCCCCCTTGGCAGTGCTGATTTTGAAACTGGACCGCGAGAAGACAGCGGCGGAGCGGGCCCGCTATAATCTTAGGTCCTAGGTCTTGAGAAGGCCCGCTTGGACTTGCCAAAGGTTGTAATAAACCCCCTGCTGAGCCAAGAGGGCTGCGTGGGTCCCCTGTTCCACAATTTCACCCCTTTCGAGAACGTAAATGCAGTCGGCGTGGCGAATGGTGGAGAGGCGGTGGGCAATGGCAATTGTGGTGCGATGGGCGGTAATATGGACGAGGGAGCGCTGGATGGCCGCTTCGGTTTCGTTATCCACGGCGGATGTGGCTTCATCGAGTACCAGGATCGGTGGATCTTTGAGAAGGGCGCGGGCGATCGCCAGCCGTTGCCGCTGACCGCCGGAGAGTTTTTGCCCGCGCTCCCCCACCACCGTATCGTAGCCCTGGGGCAGTTGCTCAATGAAATCATGGGCTTCAGCCAGTTTTGCTGCTTGGATCACCTCAGAAAGGGTTGCCCCCAGACTGCCATAGGCAATGTTTTCAAATACGGTGCCGTGGAAGAGAAAGACATCTTGACTCACCCAGCCAATGGCCCGGCGCAGGTCCCGCAGCCGATACTCGCGAATATCCACACCATCAAGGAGAATACGCCCCTGTTGGACTTCATAGAATCGCAGTAACAGCTTGACCAATGTACTTTTACCCGAACCGGTGGAGCCGACAATGGCAATTGTGCGACCGGCAGGAACATGGAAACTGACATTTTTCAGCACCGGTGCCCGGCCACTGTAGGCAAAGCTGACGCCTTCAAAGCGTACGTCCCCTTGAACATGGCGCGGCTCCAGGGGGCGATCGCCCGCACAAATCGCAATCGGCGTTTCTAGCAAATTCAGCACCCGCTGCGTTGAGGCCATGGCTCGCTGATACTGATCCAGGGTTTCCCCCAAACGGGTCAAGGGCCACAGCAGCCGTTGAATGAGATAGACCATCGTGCTGTAGGAGCCCACATCCAAGCGCCCCTGAAACGCAGCAAAGCCCCCCAAGACCAAGGTTCCAGTAAAGCCAAATAAAATCACAAAACGAATCAGAGGAATGTAGGCCGCACTGAGGCGAATGGCGCGACGATTACTCTGCCGGTAAGCGTCACTCTCCAAGCGCAGGCGTTGCAGTTCGTAGGCTTCCGCCGTAAAGCTCTTAATGGTTTGAATACCCGTAATGTTGTTGGCCAAGCGTTCATTGAGCAGTCCCGCCTTTTCCCGCACATCCGCATAGCGAGGAGCAAGTCGCCGCTGAAAGAGCACCGACCCCCAGAGAATCAAGGGCATGGGCAGCATGCCCCAGATGGCCACCTGGGGCGCTAAATAAAAGAAAATGCCGCCAATAACGACAACCGTCGTCGTCACTTGTAAAATTTCATTAGCACCACCATCTAAAAATCGCTCGAGTTGGTTAATGTCATCGTTGAGAATCGAAAGCAAAACACCGCTGCTGCGCTCCTCAAAAAACGCCAAGTCCATCTCCTGGACATGGGCATAGGTTTCGAGGCGCAAATCATGCTGAATCTGCTGGGCGAGGTTGCGCCAACTGCGGGCATAGGCATACTCAAAGAGCGACTCCAAGCTCCAAATCACAAACGATAGACCCGCTAAGGCCAAAAGCTGCTGCTCGAATGTCGCTAGTCCCCAGCGGGCAAGGAGGGAATCCTGCCGCTTCACCACCAAATCCACGGCAATGCCAATTAAGACCGGGGGAGCAAGGTCAAAAATTTTATTGAGCACAGAGCAGAGGGAGGCTTGCCAAACTTGGCCTTGGTAGCGTTGGCTGTGGTGCAGGAGTCGGAGCAGCGGCTGCAAGGGCTTTGACCTCCCCAAGGTGCTGGAGCATCACAGGCAAGCAGATGACTCGCCTAATTCTTAAGATAAACTAAAGAATTGTTCCCTTGGCTAGCAGTGTCTGCAGCTCTCCTACCGGCCTCTCAAACAGCGGCGTTGCCTGCTTCCTGAATCGGCACCCACTCCGTGTGGAAGGTTCCCGGCTGATCAATTCGCTCGTAGGTGTGGGCGCCAAAGAAGTCCCGCTGCGCTTGCGTCAGATTTTGCGGCAGGCGATCGCGCCGATAGCTATCGAAGTACTCCAACGACGCCCCAAAAGCCGGCACAGCAATTCCCGCACGGGTTGCCTCCACCAAAACCTCCCGCCACGCCGCCTGTTTATCAAGAACGCTCTGACGAAACTGCGGCGCCAGCAGCAAATTAGCCAGTCGCGGATTCTCGCTATAGGCCTGCTGAATCTTGCTCAAAAACCCAGCGCGAATAATGCAGCCCCCTTTCCAGATGCGGGCAATCTCACTCAGATTGAGTTGGTTTTCAAACAATTGCTGCGAGCCTTTGGCAATCAGAGCCATACCCTGGGCATAGGAGCAAACCTTTGAGCAGTAGAGGGCATCCCGAACTTTGTCAATGAACTCCTGGCAATTACCGCTAAACTGGGCCACCGGTCCGGGGAGGGCTGGGGCGGCTGCCAATCGTTCTGCCTTCATTGAGGACAGAATGCGAGCATTCACCGCCGCCGTAATTGTTGGGATTGCCACTCCCAATTCAAGGGCAGTAGCCACCGTCCAACGACCGGTTCCCTTTTGGCCCGCTGCATCTAGAATCACATCCACGAGGGGCAACTGGGTTTGCGGGTCAATGTAGGTGAAAATCTTGCTGGTAATTTCGATTAAAAACGAATTCAGTTCAGGGGTCTCGTTCCAGCCTTTGAAAACTTCATGGAGTTGTTGATGGTTGAGACCGAGGAGATTTTTCAGCAGATCATAGGCCTCGGCAATGAGTTGCATATCCCCATACTCAATGCCGTTATGCACCATCTTGACAAAGTGCCCCGCTCCTCCCGGCCCAATGTAGGTCACACAGGGGCCATCCTCCACTTGGGCGGCAATTTTGGTGAGGATGGGTTCCAGGGCCTGATAGGCCTCACGACTGCCCCCCGGCATCAGACTCGGACCATTGAGGGCCCCCTCCTCTCCACCACTGACCCCCATCCCAAAGAAGCACAGCCCCGCCGCCGCCATTTCTGCCACCCGCCGCTCCGTATCGGTGTAGAGCGAATTGCCACCGTCAATCAAAATGTCACCCGGCTCAAGAAGCGGCTTGAGTTGCTGAATCAAATCATCCACGGGCTTGCCTGCTTTGACCATTGCCAGAATCCGCCGCGGCCGTGAAAGGGAGGCGACAAATTCCTCAAGGGAATAGGTAGCCTGAAAACGACGGCCGGCAGCACGCTCAGCCATGAACGCCTGGGTGCGGGCGGGGGTGCGATTATAAACCGCCACCGAGAATCCATGGCGCTCCACATTGAGGGCAAGGTTTTCCCCCATGACGGCAAGGCCAATAACGCCAAAATCTTGCTGTGACATACATCCGTCCTGCAATGGCAAGGATCACTTCCACCATAGCGGCAAGCTCAGCAGGAGGAATGGAAGAAGGGATTAACTTTTAGGCCAATCCCACCAGTTTTTCGCTCAACTCCCAAAGACGCCGCGCTTTTTGCTCATCACGACCCTCTGCCGAAAGTTCTTGAACAAAGGCTTGGCGGCCTTCTTTTTGGCGATTCCCCCAGCTCCAATGCACCCCCGACTGGCGAAACTCTGGGTCTGCCACAACCATTGCTACCCGTTCCCCGGCTAGGTCTTGGCTGACATAACCACCCGTAATGTACTTCTGGAAGAGGGGGAAAAGCTTCTGAAAGAGGGGGAAGTGGTTGCGAAATAGGGGTGTGTCGGCCACACAACCGGGGTAAAGGGAATTAAACACAATTCCGGTGCTGTCGTGAAAGCGGCGATGCAGTTCCCGTGCCGTCAGCATATTGCAGAGCTTGCTGTCTTTGTAGGCCTTGCCCGACTTGAAGGGCTTGCCGTTAATCATGGCAATGGGCTTCTTGAAGCCCTTCTCAAAGCCCTCGAGGTTCCCCAGATCGGGGGGCGCCGGAATGGGGATTTTACCGCCGAGTTCTTTGCGGTTGGCTGTGACAGTACCGAGAATCACCACTCGCTTATCGCTTTCGGGAGAATTTTTCAAGTCTTCTAGTAGGAGGTTGATCAAAAGAAAATGCCCCAAGTGATTGGTGGCTACCGTTATTTCATAGCCATCCACACTGTAGATTGGTTCCTTGAGCAGCGGATAATAGACAGCAGCATTGCAGACAAGGGCACGTAAGGGGCGATTCAATGCCCGAAATGCTTCAACAAAGCCGCGCACACTGGCCAGGGAGGACAAGTCCAAATGCAAAATGCTGTAGGCCTGCGGCGGAATCTGCAAGTCTTTGGCGGCTTGCTCTGCTTTTTCAAGATTGCGGCAGGCCATAACAACGTGCCAGCCCCGATTGGCTAAGGCTTTGGTAGCATACAATCCGACTCCAGAGGATGCACCCGTAATAATGACCGTTGGGCGTGGCTGATCACTCATAGGTTCTGTGGTATCGCTGCGGTAACATCGCTATTAATCCTGCCATAGAAGCGATCGCTCCCTAGGAACACCCCCAGGGATCATTTACAGTTACTTAATAAATAGACTCGATAGTTAATCAAGTTTTGTATCTGGCTCACCTCCTGCCTATGTTCAAGATTAACCACACTCTATGAGAGCCCCCCAACCCCTGCCGCCGTGGCTGCGCAAGCCCCTGGGCACAGCCAGCGAGATCTCCACTGTGCAGCGCCTAGTGCGTCAGTACGGAATTCACACGATTTGTGAAGAGGGGCGCTGTCCCAATCGCGGTGAGTGTTACAGCCAAAAAACCGCCACCTTTTTACTTTTGGGTGCGACTTGTACCCGTGCCTGTGCCTTTTGCCAAGTGCAGAAGGGCCAAGCTCCCGCCGCCGTGGATCCAGAGGAGCCCGCCAAAATTGCCGCTGCTGTGGCCACCTTGGGATTGCGCTATGTGGTTTTAACCTCTGTGGCTCGCGATGACTTGCCAGATCAAGGGGCGGGTCAGTTTGTGGCGACGATGCACGCGATCCGCCAGCGCTGCCCACAGACGGAAATTGAGGTGCTCACTCCCGACTTTCGCATGGACCGGGGTCGGGTGCCGCAACGGGATTGCATTGCCCAAATTGTGGCGGCACGGCCTGCCTGCTACAACCACAACCTCGAAACAGTACGGCGCTTACAGGGGCCTGTGCGACGGGGGGCGACCTATGAGAGTTCACTGCGAGTCTTAGCCACTGTCAAAGAACTCAATCCTGATATACCCACAAAGTCGGGACTAATGTTGGGCTTAGGGGAAACAGAAGCAGAGATCATCGAGACCCTAAAGGATTTGCGCAGGGTGGGGTGCGATCGCCTGACTTTGGGACAATATCTGCCCCCTTCGTTGAGTCATTTACCTGTGGTCAAGTATTGGACACCTGAAGAATTTAACACCTTGGGGAACAGTGCACGGGAATTGGGCTTTTCCCACGTGCGATCGGGCCCCCTTGTACGCAGCTCCTACCATGCGGGTGAAGCAGGCTAAATTTTCAGTGTCAACAAATCAAAACAAAGTATTTGACAAATTGAAATGGAAGCCCTTAGGATCTATCGGAACTTGCATAATCGGCTTGCAGCAGATTTAAGCCGTATTGTGTAAGCTAAGTACTAGGGGCAGCAAAATGAGCTGATCGCTCTGCTGAACCCAAATGCTCGTGAGTGAGGAGTAACATCGTGAAAAAGACTTACCTGTTAGCGGGTAGCTTGAGCCTACTGAGTGTGGTTGCAGGGGCTAATATTGCTACCGCCAATGAGCCTGCCAGCTTTGAAAACCCGATTACTGCTGAACCACAAAATCTCCAAGTCTCTGAAGCGGTGCCTGCTGCCAACCCTATGGCAGACGCTTCTAGCACCGTTACCTCTGTTAGTGAGCTTCTTGCCAACGAAGAATCCATGGGGCAGGTCACCTCTGTTTCTCAGCTCTCTGATGTCCGCCCCACTGACTGGGCCTACCAAGCCTTGGCTTCGCTAGTAGAGAAGTATGGCTGTATTGCTGGTTACCCTGATGGCACCTTCCGAGGCAATCGTGCAGCCACCCGCTATGAGATGGCAGCAGCCTTGAACGCGTGCCTCGATGTGATTAGCGATCGCTTTGCCACCAAGGAGGACTTGGCCACTCTGCAAAAACTGATGGACGAGTTCAAAGCAGAGTTGGCGACCCTGCGCGGTCGGGTAGACAAGCTGGAAGCCCGCACGGCCCAGCTAGAGGCCCAGCAATTTTCCACAACCACAAAACTGACAGGAACGGCAGTGATGTCCGTTCAGTATGGTGGCCGCCCCAGTAGCCCGAATCCATCTATTGCTGGTAACGCTGTGGCTGCTCCTGGCCGAACAAATCCCACGGTCATTGCTGGGGTTTTGCTGAACCTGAATACCAGCTTCACGGGCACCGACCTACTGCAAACTACCCTCTCTACGGGCAATAACGGCCGCGATGCCATTAGCACCTATGGCTTGGGTCTCCAGCAAGCCACAACATTAGGTATTCCTGCTGATGTTTTCACAGCCCCACTGCCCTACTTTAGCCCGAGTCAATATTTCTGGTCTGGTATTGGTCCAGGCGTTAACCTATACCGCCTTGCCTATAGCTTTAAGCCCATTAAGGACATTACCATTACCGCCGGCCCTCAATTCTATCCCAGTGACATTATTGACACCAATAGCTGGGCAAACTCCCCCGCCAGTGACTTTGGGACCTACTTTTTCCTGAATAACCCCTTTATTGTCCCCTATGCCATGAACTTCCTAGGGGGAGCTGGTGCCGCCATCCAATGGAATCCCAAGGAAGGTCCCTTTACGGTGCGGGCATTGTATGTTGCCGCAGAGGCAGGACGGGCGGCAGCCGGGATTGCTCCCCCAAGCCCAGGGGGTGGCTTTGGTGGCGATCCCTTCCAAGCCTCGTTAGAGCTGGAGTATGCCAACAAATTTGGTGGTGGTAAAAACAGCTACGCCGTCAAACTTCAGGGCACCTACTCCAAGACCTACGGCATTGAGGCCCAAGCTGGCGGCATTAACTTTGAGCTCAACCTTGGTCGTTTGGGTATCTTTGGCCGCGCCGGGGTGGCAGGCATTCCTAATACTTACTTCCCACAGGTTTCGCCCCTACCCTTCTCCTTCTTCGGCTTGCCAGCGGCAGGTATGATGGCCTACAACTTCATGGCTGGCATTGGCTACAAAGACTTGCTGGTGCCGGGGTCAGTGTTAGCTGCTGCTGCGGGAGCACCCTTTATTAACAGTGCCCCCGCTGCTGGCGCCATCAACAATGCCAATCAAGTGAATGTGGAGGCCTTCTACAAATTCCCCATCAGTGATAACATCAGCATCACGCCCATCTTCACGGCCATCATTAACCCCAACAATACTAACGGTGGCGGCCTCATTTCCGGCCAGCCCATTCTTCAAGGGGTGATTCGCACCACCTTTACGTTCTAAGGCGGCGAAGTTTACCTTCAGCTCTTTCCCCTCTCCCCTATGGGGAGGGGCTTTTTTATGGGTTTTATTTTTTCCAGGGCTGTTTACTTGCCGTTGTCAAAGTCATTAACTTTTCTGAAGTCTTCTTTCATCTTTTGGCCAGCACTGGTTAAATATAATTTCATTATCCGGTAATCGTTGGCTGTTGCTGAAGCTCAGCAAGACCTCGGTGGACTTCGGCGAACGGAGATTGATCTAATGGCATCAGATTCTGGTTTGCGTGGCGGGGGAACATTGGAATCTACAGAAACACTTCAGCCTGAGGAATTGCTTCAGCAACTGAGTACCTCAGGGGGCACCGGTTGCTTTAAGGTCAGCGTTGAAGGCCAGCAGTGGTTTCTTTACTTTGATCGCGGGGATATTGTTTATGCTACCCATACCATTGAGCCGGGCGATCGCTTTGAACGACATTTGCGGCAACTGAGCTACAGCGTCCCTGCCCTGGATCGTCAATTGCGAGCCCAGGTACGCCAACAATGGGAGCAGGCCAATACCCCCACCCCTATTTATGAATATGAGAGTTTGCGCTGGTTGCTTACCGAAAAGATCATTACCCCAGCGCAGTTTTCCCAGTTGGTGGAGGGGTTCATTCTTGAAGTCCTGGAGTCCTTTCTCTATCTCAAACGGGGTCATCACCAGCTAGTGCCCTACATTGAGGTCCCAATTGTGAGTCGCTTTGAGGCCAACCGCCTGATTCAGGCCTGTAAGGGGCGAATTCAGGAGTGGTTGAGCCTTGGCCACAAAATTGTCTCGCCCTTTCAGCGCCCCTACTTTTTTAGTAGTGCCCAAGTGAACTTAACGCCTGAGCAGCAGCAACGTTTGGGCTCTCTATTGCGGGGCTTTAGCTTTCGCCACTTGGCAGTGCTGCTGAATCAAAATGAAGTGACGCTGGTGCGGAGCCTCTTGCCCTTAATTGATAAAGGAGCGGTGGTGGTTCGGGAACCCCAACATCCCTTTGACTTACTGCCCAATTTTGATCTCAGTTTGTGGCAGGAAACCACACCCGCTGTTGTTGAGGACAGTGGCGACACAGGGAGTGGCTTTTTTACCTCCCAAGTTGCGAATCGCACCTATCGCATTGTCTGCATCGACGATAGTCCAACGATCCTCAATGAAATGAAGCGGTTTTTAGCCGATGATGCCTTTGAGGTAATTGCCCTCAACGATTCCGTAAAAGCCCTGATGGAGGTGATGCGTCTCAACCCCGATCTCATTCTTTTGGATGTGGGGATGCCCAATATTGACGGTTATAAGTTTTGTAAAGTCATCCGCAACCATGAACGCCTGAGGTCAGTACCGGTAATTATGGTTACAGGTAACACAGGGCTCATTGACCGGGCAAAAGCCCGTCTTGTGGGGGCGACGGATTACATGACGAAGCCCTTTACCCAGGCAGAACTCTTGAAAATGGTGTTTCAATACTTGACCTAGGGGCAGGCAAGGGGTGGGGGATGGCAGTATATTGACAATGGTTAATTCTTTACAATGATTGATTCTTTACATTGAGATTGGGGAGATGACATGACGACGGTCTTAGTAGTGGAAGATACCCCTTCAGAAATGGCACTGATTACCTCGTTTCTCCAGGAGTCTGGCTATAGGGTGATTGCAGCCAGCGATGCCAAGGAGGCGCTGGAGAAAATAGCTCAATATAAGCCCGATGTGGTAGTTACGGATGTGGTGATGCCAGGGATGAGCGGCTTTGAACTCTGTCGCAGTCTCAAGAAAAACCCGGAAACGGAAAAGCTTCCCATTGTTGTCTGCACGTCCAAAAACCAAGAGCTAGACCGTCTTTGGGCAATGAAGCAGGGGGCCGATGCCTATGTAACCAAGCCCTTTAGCCGTGAGGATCTGGTGCGGGCGTTGAAGTCGGTGGTGCTGTAGCCATGCTGGCAGGGGTGCCTTGGGTGAACAGGGAGGAAGGGAGAGGCGATCGCTCCCAAGGAGCGCCCTACCTGCGCTTACTGGTGCACGAGCAGTGCACAGCACTGCTGCCGATGACTGAGATTCAGCAGGTGTTGGTGCTTCTACCGCAGCAACTCACGGCAATTCCCAATATGCCTGCCATGGTCATGGGCCTGCTCAACTTTCGTAACCGCATTGTCTGGGTGCTAGATTTAGCCCAGCTCCTGAACCTAGAGCCCCTGCCTTTAGAGAGGTCTCTAGTCACGATCGCCCTGTTGCAAACTCCCAAGGGAGATCTAGGATTGGCCCTGCGACAAGTACGGGGCATCGTCCGCCTTCCTCAGGAAGCAATTCAGTCGCCTGTGGGCACCGTGAATGCGGCGTTGGTTCCTTACCTCAAAGGCTGCTGTCATCTGGGGGCGGAGATACTATTTATCCTGGACGGGGCAGCGATTGCCGAGGGCGCGCTGAAAGCCATTGCCAAAGGGTCTGACGCCGGTGTGCCTGCTGTTGATGTTGGATAGGTTTGCTATTGATGATCTTAGGATGTGTCAACCATGACTAGTGCCAAGCCCCCTATTGATATTCCCCCCTTACCCCCCTCGGTATTGAATTACCAACTGCCTCCCCTAGAGGAGAAGAAAGCCACCACTAACGGTAAATCCCTTGGACAGCCGTTGCCGCCGCCCCCGCCACGCCGCAAATTTTGGGGGCTACGTCCAAAACTGATTACCAGTGCTCTTGCCCTAGCAACCCTGCCCATAATTGGCGTCGGCCTAGTGGCCAATCAGGTCGCCCGTCAACAGTTGATGCAGCAGGTCCTGGGACGCCAACAACAGCAGACAAGGTCTGCCGTCCTTTGGTTTAATCAGTATCTTGCTCAGAGGCAGGGGGATGCACAGGCTTTAGCCTCTGTTTTGACGAGTCGCTACAGCGGTGAAATGCAGCGGCGCGATCGCGCCCAACTACAAGCCCTCCTAGATCAATTTTTGGCGGCCTACACAGCCTACGACAGTGCGGGGATCATTGCCAATGATGGTCGCGGAACAGTGATTGCCCAATCCTCAGAGGGCAACCGGCTTGCCAACAATATTCTCCAAAATCAGGAGTACTTTAAGCTGGCCATCCAAACTCGCGGCCCCGTTTTAACCGTTGAGCCGACCCTATCGCTGCCGGATCGCCCCCTAGGCATGTTTGCGGCGGTGCCCCTCATTAATCGGCAAAATCAGCAAATTATGGCGGTGCTGCGATTGCGGATCCCCAGAAGCAGCATTCACGAAGCTCTTAACATTTATGAGCGGCAGAACGAGAATTTTTATCTTGTAGAGCCGCGGGGAACAATCTTTGCTTCCTCCGTCTTAGGGGTGCAAGGCAAACCCCTGGCGGAGGTCTTCCCCAAACTGGCTCAAGCGCAGAAAAATAGCCCAGCCGGTACGCTCCCAGAACAACCTGGTCCCGATGGCAAGGCTCAACTTCTCGCTTACAGCAGTATTTCACAACCCTTTAGCTCATTTGTTTTGACTCTCAACCAAGACTATGCCTTCAGACCGCTGCAAAACCTGACCTGGACGCTGGTATTAGGGTTGGGGGTCACAACAGTTGTGACGGGGGCACTTGTTATTTATCTGAGCGATCGCGGCATTCAACCACTGCTGCGGGCCACCAAGGCAGTGACAAAAATTGGTGCCGGAGATCTCCAGACCCGCTTACCGGTGGAGGGGGAGGATGAGTTGGCCACCCTGAGCCAGACCATCAATCAAATGGCAGAGCAGTTGGAGCAGTCCCTTGCGCAGACCCAACTGGCGGCCCGGCGCGCTGAGCAATTGCGCGATAGTATCTTGCGTTTAACTCAATGCAGCGATCGCCAGGAGATTCTCAATTGCCTGGTCAGTGATGGTCGCCAACTATTGGAGTGCGATCGCGTGATCTTCTATGAATTTGATGAGAACTATGTGGGCAAGGTTGTTGCGGAATCCGTGGGCGCAGGCTGGCCCCCAGCCCTCGAACAGGTCATTGATGACCCCTGTTTCCGGCAAAATTGGGTAGAAGCTTACACCAAGGGGCGGATACAAGCCACAACCGATATTTTCAATGCCGGTTTGACGGAGTGTCACCTCAAACAACTCGCTCCCCTCAAGGTGCGAGCCAACCTAGTTGTTCCCTTAGTCGTCAACCAAAAACTGGTAGGGCTATTAATTGCCCACCAGTGCAGCGGGCCACGCCAATGGCAAGCGCCTGAAATTGATGCCGTCGTCCAGTTAGTCAACCAAGCAGGATTGGTACTGGAGCGCAAGCAATTCCTTGAGCAGGTCACCGCTGCCCAAAAAGAAGCAGAACGCCTTGCTCAGGAGCAACAGCAGCGCACTGAGCGCATCCAAACGCAGTTAATCAACCTACTCACCGAAGTGGAGGCTGCTTCCCAGGGAGATTTAACGGTACGGGCAGACATCACTGCTGATGAAATTGGGACCGTGGCCGATATTTTCAACTCCCTCATTGAAAGTCTGCGGGATGTGGTCATGGAAGTGAAAGCCACCACAGAGAAAGTGAACACAGCCCTTTTGGCCGATGAGGCAGCCATGACAGAATTGGCCCAAGAATCACTGCGCCAAGCCAAGAAGGTGAAGCGGATGCTAGAAGCGGTGGAGGCAATGTCAATCTCCATTGAATCTGTGGCCAACAGCGCTAACGAGGCGGCAGCAGTGGCGCGCAAAGCCTCCGAGCGAGCAGTCACCAGTGGTGAAACGATGGATGCCACCGTTGAGAGTATCCTTCACCTGCGGGAAACCGTCGCAGAAACTGCCAAAAAGGTGAAGCGGTTGGGGGAAGCTTCACAGCAGATTTCCAAAGTGATCTCGCTCATTAACCAGATTGCCCTGCAAACTAACCTGTTGGCCATTAATGCCAGCATTGAAGCCGCCCGCGCGGGGGAAGAGGGCCGTGGCTTTGCTGTGGTGGCAGAGGAAGTCGGGGAATTGGCAGCGCGCTCAGCGGCAGCCACCCGCGAAATTGAGCAAATCGTCGAAACGATTCAGCAGGAAACCCAAGAAGTGGTCAGTGCCATGGAAACAGGGACAGCGCAGGTGGTCGAAGGCACTCGCTTTGTGGAAACGGCCAAGGACAACCTCAAGGAAATTGTGCAGGTGTCGCAGCACATTGATGAACTGGTGCAGTCCATTTCCCAAGCCACCGTTTCCCAGGCCCGCACAGCCAATACAGTAAATACCCTGATGCGCGATTTTGCCAAGGTCTCGGAGGAGATCTCCGCCACCTCCAAACAGATTTCTGAGTCTCTCCAAAGCACTGTGGATCGGGCTCAGGAGCTACAAAATTCTGTCAACATCTTTAAGGTGACTGCTCAGGGATAACCATGCCCGAATCTGGCGTCGAGGAAACCATCCGCCTCCAGTTTTTAGAAGAGGCCCAGGACTACCTGCAAACGATTGAGGCAGGGGTACTATGCCTCTCTCAACAGCCGGGACGGATGGATGAGGTGCTGCGGGCAGCACACTCGATTAAAGGCGGCGCGGCCATGATGGGCTTTACGTCCCTGAGTGAACTGGCCCACCGCCTTGAGGATTTCTTCAAGATTTTGAAATCCCGTCCCTGCGAGGACGCAGAGGTACAACACCTTCTCCTCAAGGCGGTAGATCAACTGCAAGCAGTTATGATCCTCTACCGTCAAGGCGTTCAACCCAATGAGGGCTGGTGGCGCACCCAGGTGGAGCCAATTTTGGATCAGTTGCAGGGACGGTTGGGGGAGCCAACACCGGAGGATGATCTGGCCCTCCTCAGTGGTGATGATGGCCAGCAGATGCGGGTCGCTCTTTTTGAAACCGAGGTAGAGGCCTGTCTGCAACGCTTGGAGACCGTGCTGCAAACCCCTGGGCAACCCTGCCTTAAGGAGGAGCTGGCGATCGCTGCCCAAGAACTGGAAGCCCTCGGACAAATGCTCGAACTGCCTCAATTTGCCGAGTTTTGTGCCTCTGTTAGTGCCTATCTAGCACAGCCCAACTGTGATGTCAGGGGAACGGCCGCCAGCATTATTCAGCAATGGCGACGCTGCCAGGCCCTCGTCATCACCGGTCAACTGGCGGCTTTGCCCACCCACTTGGAAATCCCTGAAACCGATGACGGGGATCAAACCATTATTGATTTACCCCTGGCCAACCTCGATCAAGAATTGGGGGTCGAGGACTTTGCCAGTGCCGAAGTGGCGGCTTTCTCCTTGGGGGATTTATTGTCCCCCCCGCCCACCCCTACAGAGACGCCTGCCCCGGCGCTAGAGCCTGAGCCGCCTCCAAGGACTCCCCAACCCCCCACCCAAGAACCCAAGGAAATGACCGTGCGGGTGCCGGGGCATCAGTTAGATCAGCTCAGCGATCTGATGGGGGAATTGCTCATCGAGTGTAACGGTCTAGATTTACAACGGGAACGCCTCCACCACCTGCTAGCGCTCCTCAAGCAAAAAGTACGTGCCCTTGAGCGTGCCAACTTTCGTCTGCGCACAGAGTATGACCGTGTCAGCGCTTCCCATTACTTGAGCCCCCAAAACCAGCATGACTTCGATGTCCTCGAGTTCGATCGCTACACGGATGTGCATCTGCTCTCCCAAGAGGTGATGGAAACGATTGTCCAAGTGCAGGAAATCACCACCGATCTGGAACTGAGCCTAGAGGACACCGAACGCACTGGCCGTGATCTCAACCGCACCGCCAAGCAACTTCAAGCTCGATTTACCCAGGTGCGGATGCGTCCCTTTGCCGACTTGGCCAACCGGTATCCGCGGTTAGTTCGGGAACTGAGCCGCGAGCATGGCAAAAACGTCAACCTTGTCATTGAGGGCAGCCACATTCTCATTGACCGTACAGTGTTGAGTGTCTTGGCGGATCCCCTCTTGCACCTTGTCCGCAATGCTTTTGATCACGGAATTGAGCCTGCAGAGGAACGCCAAGCCCTTGGTAAACCCGCCGTGGGAACGATTACTCTCAAGGCAGCCTATCGCGGTAACCAAACCGTGATTACTGTGGCGGATGATGGCCGGGGTCTCAATCCAGAGAAAATTCGCCAAAGGGCACGGCAATTGGGCCTAGCCCGAGATTGGCTAGAAACTGCTAGCGATCGCGACCTTTGGCAACTGATTTTTGAGCCGGGCTTTTCAACGGCCGCGCAGGTGACTAGCCTCTCGGGACGCGGCGTAGGGATGGACGTAGTGCGCACCAATCTGCGCCAAATTCGCGGGGACATCCAGATCCAGAGTACTCCCGGCCAAGGGACGCGATTCACGATTACAATTCCCTACACCCTCTCGGTTGTACGGGCGCTTTTGATAGAGGCTGCCGGCATGCTTTTGGCAGTACCAACCGAAGTCATCGAAGAAATGGTGCTGGCCGATCGCTACCCCAGGGTTGAAGCCCTCGGCTCGACCCTGATTGATTGGGAAGGCTATCTTATTCCTTTGCTTGAGCTGAGCCAGATTTTTCACTTTCAACGTCCCCCTTCCCCTGTGGAAATGCAGGGAGCCCCTGCCATCAACGCACCGACATTGATAATCCTGACCCAAGGAGAAACCGGCCTGGCGCTGCGGGTCGATCGCTACTGGAGCGAGCAGGAAGTCACCATTCGCCAAGTTGAAGGCGAACTCCCCCTACCCAAAGGCTTCAGTGGCTGCACCATTTTAGGGAATGGCCGCATTGTCCCCCTATTAGATCCCCTTGCCCTCTTTGATCGGCTAGAACAGCAGCGTCCCCGTGCCCCCGTGGCCAGCGCCGCTGCCCCTAGCCAAGACATCGTCCTTGTGGTTGATGATTCCGTGAACGTGCGGCGGTTCCTTGCCAGCACCCTCGAAAAAGCTGGCTACCGAGTCGAGCAAGCCAAAGATGGTCAGGAGGCGATCGATAAACTCCAAGGGGGACTGCAGGTCAATGCCCTTGTCTGCGACATTGAAATGCCCCGCCTCGATGGGTTTGGCGTCCTTACTCAAATTCGCCGCATTCCCCAATGCCAAAACACCCCTGTGCTGATGCTGACCTCCCGCACCGGGCAAAAACACCGCCAGCTTGCAGAACGCCTGGGGGCAGCCGCCTACTTTAGCAAACCCTTCCGCGAAAGCGAACTCTTGGCCACCCTTGATCAGTTGATCCACCATGCTTAAAAGCCGTCGCCGTCGCCAGAGCCAGCCCGTTGTTTTAGAGCAGTTCCTGACATTTAGCGTGCGCCAAGAGCAGTTTGCCGTGCCGATGGCACAGGCCTATCGAGTGATTCCGTTACCCCCTGTTCACGGGGATCCATACCAGCGGGGTATTGGCCTTGTTACCTATGAGGATCGGGAGATTTTGGTTATTGATATTGGCCGCTGTTTGTTTGATGCCCCCTTCTCAGCCTCAGAAACCCAAAAGCTCAGGTTTTTGCTCATCCTCCAGCCCGGATTAGCGCAGGAATGGCTTGGCCTGCCCCTCACAGACCCCCCCGTCATTGAGCGCATTTCTCGGGAGGCCATTCATCCAATTCCCCCCAACTATCTCCACTGGGGGAGCATTCACAACGTTAGTTCCCTCATGGTCAGTTATCAAGACGATCAGGAGCTACCGCCCCTCTTTATCGTGGATATTGAGCAGGTCCTGCACACCTTAAAAACCCGATAGATGGCATAGATTCCGTGTATTTGGGGGGATTTGTGAGCTAGCCAGGAGTACGCCCTATGAAACTGCTGCTCCTTGGATACAACCGCAAGCCGCCTAGCTCCACCAAGGCACCCTTAATTGCTCGATTAATTGCTCGATCTTGAGAACTGGTGTGAGGAGATTGACGCCTTGGGCAAACCAGAGAAACGGGAACAGCGCCACTGCCTTGAAGTGTTACCCCATGCGTGAGCAACGGCGTCCCATAGAAGGCCACCGCAAGGAAAGCCCTAGCCGCAAGCCCTCCTTACGAGACTGCCCTTGACCTGGTGGAATAAGACCGCCCCTTGATCCTGAACCATTGCCCCAAACCTGTCCCTTTTTGGAAGCGCAAATTTTTCAGGAACTGCTCGACCTCTGGCCTTAACCCATAGATTCTATCCCTTGCCAATCAACCATGGGCAAATCTAAACTGGTCTAAACTGGCTTAAATGATGTTTTCCCCTGTCTTTATCTATAGCGATCGCTTCCTAGAACATCGCTGCCCTCAGTTTCACTTTGAGCGGCCAGAACGCTTAGTGTCCATCTGCCGGCATTTACAGGCAGCATTTCCGGCGGCAGAGTGGCGCGAACCTACGCCTGTGGCAGAAGGCTTAACCCCTTGGCTAGAAAAGATTCACAGTCGGGTGTACTTAGACCAATTAGCCCAAATGGCCGCAGCAGGGGGGGGCTGGTTAGATCCCGATACCTACCTCAATGACCAGAGCGATCGCGTGGCACGGTTAGCCGTACAGGCTTGGCTCGATGGGGTAGATTTGGCCCTCCAGCGGCAGCAACCAATTTTTATTTTGGCGCGTCCCCCCGGTCACCATGCCCTACGGCAGCGGGGAATGGGATTTTGTCTGTTGGCCAATGCCGCCATTGCTAGCCACTACGCCCTCAGTTTGCCGGGTATTCAACGCGTTGCTATTCTCGATTGGGATGTCCACCACGGCAATGGTACCCAAGCCCTGGTTCAAGATGATCCTCAGATTGCCTATTGTTCGCTCCATGAGTTTCCCGCCTATCCCTATACGGGCGAGGGGGGCGATCGCGGGCCCTACAACAATGTCCTCAACTTACCCATGCCCCCAGGTTCCAATGGGGAAGCCTATCGCGCCGCTTTTCAAGATCAAGTCATGCCCTTTTTGCAGCAATGGAATCCAGATTTACTTATCCTCAGTGCGGGGTATGATGCCCACCGTGACGATCCCCTTTCCAGTATTGAACTAGAGGATGCCGATTATGGCTGGATGATGCACCAGTGCTTGCAGATTACTCACCGCCTTGTGGTTGGTTTAGAAGGGGGATACGACCTTGATGCTTTGGGGCGATCGCTCGTTGCTACAGTACAAGCGGCGGTTCTCGACAATGCCCCTGTAGGACCGCCGCATGGAGGGCAAGGTAGGGTTTAGCAACAACTGCATCGGCAAATCTCCCCACTAGGCCTGCACGAGCCTGGGCACACAGCTGGCCTGCCGTTGGGGATTCCGAGGACTGGCCTCTATTGCCCACAGTCTATTGCCCACAATTGTCAGGCGGCTGCTCCAAGTGTGGCACAGGGTCATAGCCGCCCGCTGCAAAGGGGTGGCAGCGCAAAATGCGGCGAATTGCCAGATAGGTTCCCTTCACGGCCCCGAAGCGGGCGATCGCCTCAACCGCATAGGCAGAACAAGTGGGCGTATAGCGGCACGTGGGCAACAATAGCGGTGAAATCCAGCCTTGATAAAGGCGAATCAAAAGGATCAATGCTTTAGCCAGCCAGTACCTCATAACACTTAATGCTTAATGGGTAATGCTTAATGGGGGCGAAACAGGTGATGGTGTTCTGGACGATAAAGACAGGAGCGCAAGGCGTCACGGCGCTGCTGTTGCACCGCCAAGGCTGGACTAATTAAGTACAGAGTTGTGCGCGTCAATCGCTGCTGCTGACTAAACGCCGCCATTTCCGCCAAGGGAACTAGCCACAACTGCTCATCAGGCCATCCCAAGCGGTAGCCGACAGCAACCAGTGTGTCTGGTGGATAGTACTGAAGGAGGTCTCGCTGGGCACCTTGGACACGGTTAGCACTCAGATAGAGGCATAAACTCGCCCTGTGGGCTGCTAAACTGGCCAACTCTTCGGTGGGGGGCACGCGGGTACGGCCACTGGCACGGGTGAGGATAATTGTCTGTACCAATTCGGGCAGGGTGAGTTCGGCATTAAGGCGGGCGGCGGCCAATTGATAGGCACTAATGCCGGGGACCACTTCAACGGTAATGCCTGCTTCCACGAGGCGGGCAATCTGCTCGTGAATGGCACTGTAGAGGCTGGGATCTCCCGACTGCAACCGCACCACTTGTTTACCCGCCTGCACCGCTTCAACCATCAGCGGCACGATTTCTTCTAGGGTCATTGCGGCCGTGGGAATGCGGGTGGCATGCGGCGACGCAAATTGCAAAATCCCCGCCGGCACCAAGGAATCGGCATAGAGAATTACATCCGCCCCTTGAATGAGCCGTTGCCCCTTGAGGGTGAGCAATTCTGGATCTCCAGGGCCAGCCCCGACAAAGTAAACCCCCGCCGCCGTCTTGCTTTCCACCACGACACTGCACCTGACTATGCCTTTATTTAAGATTAACTATTACAGGGGGCACCATTATGTCAGGATCAAAACAAGTCAGTGCAAGAGGCAAAAACTATGAGTGGCAAACGCATCTTGATGCTCGTGGGTGACTATGTCGAAGACTACGAGGTGATGGTGCCTTTCCAAGCCTTGCAAATGGTGGGTCACACAGTGCATGCCGTCTGCCCGGATAAAGTAGCGGGCGACAGCGTGCGCACAGCCGTCCACGATTTTGAGGGAGATCAAACCTACAGCGAAAAACCCGGGCATCAGTTTACCCTCAATGCCAGCTTTGCGGAAATCGATCCCAGTACCTATGATGCCTTAGTGGTGCCAGGAGGGCGTGCCCCGGAGTATTTGCGCCTCAACCCACGGGTACTGGAAATCACCAAGCACTTTGGCGAGACCGAAAAACCCATTGCCGCCATTTGTCACGGCCTGCAACTGTTGGCGGCAGCGGGGGTGCTGGCCGGTAAAACCTGTACTGCCTATCCGGCCTGCGGTCCTGAGGTGGTGAGTGCAGGGGGCAACTTTACCCCTGTGGCGGTGGATGCCGTGGTGGTGGATGGCAATCTGGTCACCGCCCCCGCTTGGCCAGCCCATCCCCGGTGGTTGGCAGCTTTTCTTGAGGTTTTGGGAACCACAATTAACCATCGGCCTTTGGCAGCGGTTTAGGGTGACGGTGGTATGGCGATCGCCCTTAGCCAAATTGCTCACTATTTGCAACGACACCAACTCAACTATCGGTTGAATGCGCCCAACCACCAAATTATTACTGGCGTCAATGGTGATCACCTTGAGCGATTTATCGTTGTCATTGAGTTAGATGAGGGGGGCGAGTTCTTTAAGCTCTATGCCCCCAATCTCTTGCCAGGCATTAAAACCCACCGCTTTCGTGACGCCATTTTACAAACGCTGCTGTGCATTTCGTGGCAGACAAAGATGTTGCAGTGGGAGTACGATCCCAAGGCGGGTGAAGTGCGGGCGATGATTGAATTCCCCATTGAGGACAGCACCCTGACTGAACGGCAATTTTTTCGCTGCTTGGGGGCACTTGTGGAAATCGTTGACAATACGGTACCGCGGCTGCGGCGGTTGGTGCAACAGGACCCTTTCCCTCCAGAGGCGGATCTAGCCATGGGTGAACGCCTACTGCTGACGATTCAGGAAGAGGCACCGGGGCTATTGGATCTCATCGCCCAAGCCCTTGAAGCGCGTCGCCAACGGGGTCAGATAAATCAGATCAATTTAGATTTGGGTTAGGACCCAGGGGGAGCCTGGCGTGCGTAGAAGCGGCCCTGTTTTACTTCAATCAATCCCTGACACTTCTGGCAACTAAAGCGCCACAGCTTACCCACGGGAATTTTTAGGGGCTGATGACAATGGGGGCACTCACCACTCCACACTTCCTCATCCCCAAGCATCCACAGACTGCCCACAACCATCGGCAAGCCAATAATCGCTCCTAATCCCGTCGCACAAAAGCCTAACCCCATGACCATCCCAGCAATACCTGCCACCTTTGACTGATCATCGCGGGGCACTTTTTCAATTCTGGGAGTGGTGTAAATTTCCTCTGCAGAGGCGGCCGCTGGGGGTTCTGTGGCGGTTTCAGGGAGTGGTGGGGTTTCTTGGGTTTTATCTGCCTTAGGTTGCGGTGCAGGCTCAGCCTCTAACCAAGGATCCTGTAGGGGAGGATAGCTAACGGGTTCTTGAGCTTGGGGGGGTGGGGGTGCAGGGGGTAAAGTGTCTGGGGTGGCCCAAGGATCCGCAACGACGGAGGGAGCATCTAGAACGATCTCCCCCTGAGGCGAGGATTCAGCTGCAGCCGCTATCTCAGAGGTGATCGCGGTGGGTGGGCTGATCTCAGTCTCTAGGGCTTCTAGGGCGGCAATACCCTTGTCCTCAATCGTCGGTTCAGGGACGTCGTATACCTCGGGGGCCGATTGTTCTAAGGTGGCCTCAAAGAACGCCAGGGTGGGTTCGGGCATTTCAGCAACACTGTCTGGAGTTTTTGGTGTTGCAGTGCTCTGTTCTAGAGACGCTGGGCCTTCTTCGGGTGGTTCAGCAGGAGCCTCGCGGACTGGCAATTCCCCCAAAAATCCATTCAGGGTGTCGGATTCAGTGCATTCTTCCTGGAGGGAGGGCAGCTCAAGGGCGGATGGCAGTTCCTCACTGCCCAAATTGGCCTCTGGCGATTCTGAGGATGAGTTTGGGTCAAAGGCGGCAGCTAAATCTGCTAAGCTCATGTCCTCATCGGAATCAATTTCCGGGACTTCACCTAGGAAACTCTCTTGGGGCACACTGATCGGTTCTGCCCCTGTCCCCTCCTCAGCATTTTCAGCAACTTGCTCTAGGGGAGAAGCTGCTGCAGGGGCAACAATATCCCCATATTCAGGTGTCGTCTCTACTGGGATGGGCTGTTCCTCTGCTTGGGGCGATCGCGCCACGGTATCCTGACTTTCAGAGGTAGAAGGTGCCGCGGAGGTCATAAAAGCGGACATCCAATCCCCCAATGTCGGTTCAGGCGGAGATGGCTCAGGGGGTGCTGTTTCAGGGGCCCATGGATCTGCGATCGCCGGCAGCGGGGGTTGAACGGCAGGCATGACCTGTAATGCAAAATGACTTTCCCAGAGGGGGACGCCCAACACCCGTGACTCAATGAAAACCCGTTGAATCTCTGGCAAGTGCAATTTTTCTAGGGCGGTGCGGATCAGGGTTGCGGCTGCCGCTTGATTGAGCATTTTTTCTGAATGCAGGGTGATCATTAGCTCCTCGGCCTGACGCACCACCGTGGCCTTTACCCGCTTGGGCATGAGGACAGCATTCAGCAGTGTGCCAATGGCTCGGGGGTCGCCCTGCCGCGCCATATCGAGCAAACGGGAGTCACTCATAAACCGATGAATGGAATGAAATGGGGTGCCGCTCCTTCTAGCCTACTGCGATTTCAAGAGAGTGATGGCTGACTGCTCGCGATCGCTCCGTTCCTATCTCTCTATCTACCAAAGCGCAGTCCAATCCACGCCCTCAATCTAGAGCCGCTGCCAAGCTTGGAAAAAATCCCTTCGGCATCAAGGACATCCATACCCTTTTCTGAAGCGGCGGCTACAGGATCCTTGATTTGTGCGTTACCCTTTCGGCGTAACTTACCTTTTCGGGGATTTCAGTGGGGCTATGCGGGGGATAGACTAGCCCGAACCATCTTTAGTGTAGCTAAAGGATGGCTAAATGACAACCCACTAAAGCATGTAAATTGTTACAAATAATTGCGAGCGCGCACTAGACTGGGAAAAAGAGGTTCACAAGTTTCAACAGGGCATGACAGCAGCAACACGCTCCACGGATTGGCAACTTTTACAACGACTGATTCCTTACCTTACGCCCTATCGCTGGGGACTGCTGGGAAGTGGCTTGCTTTTGATTCCCTTGGCGGCAGCAGCAGCATTACAACCGATCATCATTGGTCAGGCGATCGCCCTCCTTAAGGGGGAAGAGAGTACCTACGGCTTTTTGAAAACCTTAACCCTGACCCAAGGGATTGATCTACTGAGCATGGCGCTGTTGGTGACCGTGGTGCTGCGCTTTGGGGTGCAGGCAGCTCAGGGGTACTGGATTCAAAAAATTGGCCAACAGATTACCGCCGATATTCGCTATGACTTATTTGACCACGTGCTGCGGCTATCCTCCCGCTTCTTTGACCGCACTCCCGTCGGTAAGCTCATTACTCGCTTGACCAGTGATGTGGAGGCCTTGGGGGATGTGTTTGCCACTGGCGCGGTGGGGGTTCTCAGTGATGTCTTCTCGATGCTGGTGGTCATCCTGACAATGTTTTTCATTGACCGCCTGCTGGCAACGCTGCTGCTGGCCTTGGTTTTGCCGATCGCTGCCCTGATTATCTATTTTCAACACTGCTATCGCGTTGCCAACTACAAGTCCCGCGAGGAGCTGTCGCTACTAAATGCCGATCTTCAGGAAAACATCGTTGGTATTACGGTGGTGCAATTGTTTCGCCGTGAGGCTTTTAATAGTCAACTGTTTCGGCGGCGCAATCAACGCTACATCAAAGAGGTGGATCGGACAATTTTCTATGATTCAGCGGTATCGGCGACCTTAGAGTGGATTGCCTTTGTGGCGATCGCGGGGGTTCTCTGGCTCGGCGGTGCCTTGGTGCAGCAGCGCACGATTGACTTTGGCACCTTAGCCACGTTTATTCTGTTTTCGCAGCGCGTCTTTGATCCATTGCGGCAGTTGGCGGAGAAATTTACCATCGTACAAGCGGGCTTAACCGCCATTGAGCGCATCCATGATCTGCTTTCAGAACCCATTGAAATTCAGGATCCCGAGCGCACCTTTTTGCGTTTGCCCCAGACAGAAAATACAGCTGCTGCCGTTGAGTTTCGTGATGTCTGGCTGGCCTACAAAGACGAGGACTATGTCCTCAAGCAGCTTTCCTTTCAAATTCATGCTGGCGAGAAAGTGGCCATTGTTGGCCCCACGGGTGCGGGCAAAAGTTCGATTATTCGCTTGCTCTGTCGTCTCTACGATCCAACCCGTGGTGAAGTCCTCATTGGTGGTCGCAATGTGCGCGACTTTAGCCAAGCAGAACTGCGGCAGCACATTGGCGTGATTTTGCAGGAGAGCTTTCTCTTTTCTGGCGATGTCAAAAGCAACATTGCCCTTGGCGACAACTACACCCTTGCCGAAATTCAGCGGGTGGCCGCAGAAATGAACATTGCTGAGTTCATTGCGCAGTTGCCCCAAGGCTATGACACGCCCCTGCGGCAGCGGGGCACCAATCTCTCGGCGGGGCAGCGACAACTTTTGGCCTTTGCGCGGGTCGCCCTTCGCAATCCAGACATTCTTGTCCTTGATGAGGCCACAGCCAATTTGGATGTCGGCACCGAGGCAATGATTCAGGAGGCCTTGAACCGTCTGTTGGTGAATCGAACCGCAATTATTATTGCCCACCGCCTCGCCACAATCCGCCATGTGGATCGCATTTTTGTACTCAAGCGGGGACAACTGGTGGAGCAGGGCACCCACAGTGAACTGTTGGCTCGCAATGGCGTGTACGCCCATCTCTACCGGTTGCAGGCCCTCACCGAAGAGATAGCCCCTAAACAGGAGGCCTAGACCCTTGCCTCACCCACAATAACAGCGCCAGCCCTAACAGTTGCAGCACCAGCGACACCAAGACCAACAGCCCCAAGGAGCGCTCGTAGAGCAGCCCCATCAGCAAACTTCCTAGAAACCACGCTAAGCCATAGCCCATGCTGACGAGGCCATAGGCCGACCCCCGTCGTTCCGGGGGGACAAGGTTGGCCACGATCGCCCGCATAATAGATTCTTGAGCACCCATCCCAATGCCCCACAGGACCATGCCCCAGATCACCGCAGAACTGAGGAAAACCAAGGGAGCAAAGCCCACTGACAGTGCCACAGCCAGGATCAAGGCCAGGATGCCCATCCGATCCAGCAAGTGCCCAAAAAGCAGGGCCGCCACTGCATCAACCCCCATGGCCAGAGCATAGAGCAGCGGAATTTGACTGGTTGGCAGACTGTTTCCCTGCTGTAGGTGAAAGGCAATTAAGGGGAAATCCACATAACCCCCACCCAGAACGGCCACGGCCAATAGATAAATCCAAAATAGCGTTGGTAGTCTTTTGGTATCGAGGTCTTGAATCACTGTTTCAAAATTCCGTGGCTCTGGGTACTGCCGCTGCGTTGCCAGCAAAACGACCAAACCAATCAGGGCGGGGATGGCAAGGATGGCAAAACTCCATTGATAGTGCTGGGTGAGGGCAAAGACCCCAGCCACCATCAGCGGTCCAACCACGGCACCAATTTGATCCATCGCTTCATGGAGACCAAAGCCAAAGCCACGACCCACTTGGCTAGTCCCATAGGAGAGCAAAACATCGCGGGGGGGTGTCCGAATTGCTTTGCCAGTGCGCTCAGCAATCATGAATCCCCCTAGGACTTCCCAGCGATTGGCCAAGGCCATGAGGGGCACAGCGATGGTATTGATGGCGTAACCAAGGGTGGTAATGCGCCAATAGGCACGGGTGCGATCGCTCACATAGCCAATCCCAAGACGCAGACCGTAGCCAATGAATTCCCCCAAGCCAGCCACTAAGCCGACAACGGTACCACTGGCGCCTAAAACCCCTAAATAGACCCCTGTGAGACTGCGGGCGCCTTCGTAGGTGGCATCGGCACACAGGGAGACGACTCCCAGGAGCACCACAAAACTCAGGGCCGATTCTCTTTTGCCCAACATGCTCAACTTCTCCTTGCCAGAATGTTCACAGTATAGTGATGAGGAATTGTTAACGGGCATCGCGATGGCGGATGCACTCAGCGCAACTAGCCCCTTAGTCATTTGGACAAGTCTGGGGTTCATCTGTGGCCGTTGGTTGCCGGCAGTGATTCCCCAATGGCTGGGACGCGGCCTCTATTGGGTCGGGGTACCCATGCAAATTTTTGCCTTGGTGCGGCAGACCAACTTCGCCGGACTCATTTGGTTGGCGCCGGTGCTGGCCTTTGTGGCGCTCATTGTCGGCTATATCCTTGCCCAAGGCCTCTACGATTTGCAGAAGCGCTACTTTCAACCCCAGTGGCTCCAATACACCCCTCCCTTCCTAACCAGTACAGTTCCCGAAGGAGAAAGTCGCCGCTTTCAGGGGAGCTATCTCATTGCCAGCATTCTCGGCAACACGGGCTTTGTCGGGTTGGGGGTTGCCATTCCTCTCCTGAGTACGACGGCATTGCCCTGGGCGACCTTCTACGCCATTACCCAAAATGCCCTCGGTACCTATGGCTTGGGTTCATTTCTTGGTCAGTACTACGGCAAAGGCAATGATCGACCTTGGTGGCAAGCTTTGGCAGTGATTCCAACAGTGCCGACCCTTTGGGCATCAGTGGCAGGATTTGCTACCCATGATCTTTCGTTTCCCGAAACAATCGAAAGGTTGTGTGAGATAGATATTCACTTGGTGATTCCCCTCGCCTTTGTTCTTATAGGAATTCGCCTCAGTCGGCTCCCCGGCTGGCAGAGCTTTCGTATGGGATTGCTGCCTATGCTTGTCAAGACGTTGTTGTTGCCACTGACGATGATGGCGATCGCCTATGGTTTGGGATTACGGGGGGACACCTTACTAGCGATCGCCATTATGGCCGGTACGCCCACCGCCTTTGCTGCCTTAATTTTGGCGGAGGAATACGAGCTGAATACCGACTTGCCCCCTGCTGTAATTGCCCTGAGTACCCTAAGTTTCGTGGCGGTGTTCCCCTTTTGGGTTTTCCTCTGCCGTCAAGTTTTAACATAGGGCTAACGAGCCTATGGTTTTTCTAGAACAGTGGCACACTAGAAATACCTGATCCATTCCTAGCCCTCTAACGAGTCTCCCTATGACGAATCCCCAAGGTCCTCCTCCACCGCCCCGTGTTCCCAATTCACCCCCGATGCCCCCCCGTCCACCAATGGGGGCAGCTGTTCCGCCGATGCCCCCCCAACCGGGAATGGCGCCCCCCCGTCCTGTGCCCCCCCCGCCTCCCCAAGGGATGCCTCCCCGTCCCATGCCCCCCCAACCGGGAGTGCCGCCGCGACCCATGCCGCCACCGCCGCCCCAGGCAGCACCAACCCAGCCAATGCCGGCAGCGGTAGCCCGCATTTCTGGCCCCACGATGGAGCAACTGGTGCGGGAGGCCTTTGAGCACGGCTACTCCGATATTCATGTGGGAGTTGGCGAAGCGCCACGCTTTCGCGATCGCGGAAAACTGGAAATTACTAATTACCCTGTAACTGACGAAGAAACTTTTAACTACTGGCTCAATGAACTGCTGACCCCCCAACAAATTGAGCAGTTTCGCACCCACCTGGAATACGATGGCGCCTACCAGTATGAAGGACTGTGTCGGGTACGGATCAACATCTTTGTCGCCCTCAAAGGACCCGCCATGGTGCTGCGGTTGATTCCGGTGAAGATTCTGACGCTGGAGCAGTTGAATTTACCGCCTGTGTTCAAGGACTTGTGCCACTACCACAAGGGTCTGATTCTGGTGACGGGGCCAACGGGTTCCGGGAAGTCCACAACCCTTGCGGCCATGGTGGACTACATTAACACCGAAATGCAAAAGCACATTATCTCGATTGAGGATCCGATTGAGTTTGTGCACCAAAGCCGCCGTTCCCTGATCCGCCAGCGGGAGGTGGGCATCCATACCCTTAAATTTGACAATGCCCTCAAGGCCTCCCTGCGGGAAGACCCCGACATTATCCTAATTGGCGAGATGCGCGATCGCGAGACAGTGAATACCGCCCTCAAAGCCGCCCAAACCGGTCACCTGGTCTTTGGTACCCTGCACACCAACAGTGCCGTGAAAACGATTGAGCGCATCCTCAACCTCTACAACCCCGATGAACAAGGGCCGATGCGGGTGCAGGTGGCGGAATCCCTGGTAGCCGTCATTGCCCAAGCCCTGGTGCGCACGACGGATGGCAAGCGGGCGGCCATTCACGAGATCATGATCAACACCGATGCCATCAAGGACTACATTTTACGGGGTGAAGTGGAGGAAATTGAGGCGATTATTCCTCAGTGTACCTACGACGGTATGTGCACAATGAACCAGTGCCTCTACGAGCTCTATGAGGCGGGGCGCATTGACGAGGAAACCGCCATCGAAAACTCCCCCAAACCCAACGAAATGGCGCAAATTCTGCGGGGACGTATCTAGGACAATGGTTGGCCTCAGGCCTATCCTATACAAGGGGTTGGCACTCTTTACGCCGGGGGCGGATGTGGTCTTTTGCCGTGACCCATCGAAGCAGGGACATTGGCATCAGTCACTCTGTCAAGCCCTGCAACAACTCTTGGATTTAGAGGAGCCGCCCCTTTTTCTCTCTCCCTGTTATACGGCGGCCGTAGATTACTGGTTTGATGAAGAACAGCAGTGCCTGCGGGTAGCGGCGGAGGTTTATCCTTTGGCATGGCCCCATCGTCCCCTATTAAATGCCCTCTTTGCCCCTGCTCATCAGCCCACGTTGCCGTGGCAGTTGGTACAAGATCCGCAGCATCCCTGCGATGCCCAAGCCCTAGAGGCCTACCGCAGCAGTTTTCCGCAACTGTGGGAGCACCACCAACTGATCTATGATTTGCAGGAAGCCGCGCCCCCGAGCAGTTTTGCACCGCGTCCTTCGCAACCCGATCGCTATGTCTTTCGCCTCTATGTGCGCGGGGAAACCCATGCGGCGGAGGTTGCCCTCAAAAACCTCCATGATTTGCTCAGTTGCTCCCTCAAGGTGCCCTACACCCTCAAAGTGGTGGATGTCACTAAGCAACCAGATCTGGCGGAGGAGGATCAAGTCCAAGCCACACCAACATTGGTGCGGGTGTATCCCCGGCCAGTGCGCCGCCTTGTGGGACACTTGGATAATCGCTATCGCCTGCAAGGTTTGCTCAGCCCTTAGACCGATGACCCATTCTGCCAAAGACCTTCTCGCGGCGGCGGCTGTGGAGCGAAGGTTGGGAAACCGTGATGCCTATGTGCCTTATCTGCGCCAAGTGTTTGCCGATGTCGTGGGGGAAGATGACACTGTTAGTGAAACCTATGGCGGCCTAGGAGCAGCCCAAGAGCGTTTGGCCAGGATTCAGCCCCTACGCTATGGCAAAAGTCGCAACTTTTTAACGGGGGCGGTGACGGGACTTTCGCCCTATTTGCGCCATGGGGTAATCAGTTTAGCGGCGGTGCGCGATCGCCTCCGGCAATTGGTAGATGACCCCTCTCAAGCGGCGGCGCTACTCCAACAATTGGCATGGCGAGACTATTGGCAGCGCCTCTATGCCCATTGGGGCGATCGCCTGTGGCAAGACATTGAACCCTACAAGACGGGCTGGCAGGCAACCGACTATCAAGCGCAATTGCCCCCCGCTCTCATCGCTGCGGCAACGGGGCTAGCCTGTATGGATGCCTTTAGTTATGAGCTGCAACAAACGGGCTACCTGCACAACCATGCCCGCCTCTGGCTGGCTGCCTATGTGGTGCATTGGTGTCGGGTGCGCTGGCAGGCGGGCGCCGCTTGGTTTCTGCAGCACTTACTCGATGGCGATCCCGCCAGTAATAACCTCTCGTGGCAGTGGGTGGCCAGTACCTTTAGCCACAAGCCCTACTTTTTTAACCGCCAAAACCTGGAACGCTACAGCGGCGGTCAATACTGCCGCCAGTGTTCCTTACAAGATCGCTGTCCCTTTGATGCCACCTACGAGGAATTGGCCGCCCGCCTTTTTCCCCACAAGGAATAGAGTTATTGGGGGGTCGGCTTCACAGTTTTGCGCAGAATCAAACAGTTGCCACCCTCCTCTGTGGCTTGATAGGCCAATTCATCCATAATCGTTGCCAAAAGGCGTAGACCCCGTCCTCCTTCGGCATCAATGGAAATTTGCGGCGGCAGCGTTTGCAACTTTGCCTCCAGATCAAAGGGGTCACCCCGATCCCAAATGCGCAACTCAATATAGGTTTCGGCAATCTCTAGATCAATGCGGATGGGGGTCTCAGGGGGGCGATCGCGATGGGCATGGCGAACGGCGTTGGTAAACCCCTCTGCGAGCGCCAGTTCCAATTTCAACCACTCCTCAAGGGGCAGCGTGGGGGGGCGGTACTGATTAAACCATGCCAACAGTGCCTCCAGCTGGGTCAAGTCACTGGGCAAGGCCAGGGAAACAGTCACGCGGGGAAAGGTCATAGGTTCAGTTGTAGCGCAGCGGCTGCGAGGTCAAGACTAGCTACATTTTCCGTGTTTGATGACCCAATAGGATGCTCCAGAGCGATCGCCAGCGGGGAGGCTGGCACAGGCCCCTCGGAAAAAACCGGGTGCCAAGGATAATCAGCAAGCCATAGAGCATAAGACGCCCATCACGGCAAAAAGTGGCCACTGGTGGCGGCAAGTAGGCTTGATCGGCAAGGCCCCGTAGGAGTTCTGGTAAGGCCGTAAAGAGCATACCGCCAGCGATCGCCCCCACAAACGTGCGATTGCCCCCTATCAGCACTGCCGTCAGTGCCAGCACCCCCGTATCAAACGTGCCCTGACGGGGATTCCAAGTATTCAACAGATGAGCAGCCAAAACCCCAGCCACCCCCGCCAGAATAGCCCCCAACACAAAGCCCAAAACCTTGTAGCGAGTGGTATCAATGCCCAAGGTCTGGGCCACTAATTCATCGCCACGAATGGCCTGCATTGCCTTGCCAGCACGGGTCTGTTCCAAGCGACCGAGGGCGATCGCCACCATGATCAGCAAGGGCAGCGTCAACCACAGATAGCCCAAGGGCGTACTAAAGGGTTGGGGAATGCCAAAAATACCGACCGCCCCCCCGGTAACCTCCAGATTGAGTGCCAACACCCGCAGCACCTCAGAAAAAGCGATCGTCGCAATGGCAAAATAAATGCCCCGTAACCGCAGTACTGGTACCCCCAAGCCCCATCCGACCAGACCGCAGACAAGAGCCGCCAAAACCATTTCCCCCAGCACCAAAGGCACCGGATAGGGGTGCAGTCCTGTAAAAACACGGGTGGAGAGCAAAGCAGCAATATAGCCACCAATGGCATAAAAGGCTGGACTTGCCAGGGAGAGTTGACCACTCATTAGAGGCAAATAGAGCGATAGTGCCAGCATCGCCCCCAGGGTCATCGAAACCAGCAAGAAATCGTATGTGCCCAGCCAGTCCGCCATAACCAGCGCTAGACATCCATTCCACAAGCTACCCCGGTGTCCTCAGCAAGCTGCTGCAGGTCTGCAATAATTGCTGCTTCTAGGGTCTTATCCCCAAGGCGAATCGTCAGACGCGACAGCCGCAGTGAGGCCGTAATCCGACCGCTAGGGAGGTCTAACCAGATTAACTGTTGAAACTGGCGACAGCGACCACCATAGCGTTGGGCAAGGGCCGTGAGTTCCGCAGCGGTGGGCGATCGCCCCAAATTCACATCAACCACCCATGTGCCGCCACATTCGCGGCGTTGAGAAAGTTCAATCGGCATCCCTTAGAACTAACCTATAAGCGTTGGGCATAAAATTCACACCAAGGATCGCCTTTTTCCCGTGCCTTCACCTCCGCCCCCTGAAAGACGCCACCCCGCTGAAAGAGACGATTGTAAAAGGCCTCATCCAAGACGGGCTTCTGTTGAATGCGGCCATTGTAGACAATGTTCATCATTGCGGGGACCGCCCCTTGGGCAAAATAGCAGGCCGGTTGCAGGGAATGGGGATAGGAAGCCAAAAAGTAGTTGGTTTCGTAGTTACCATCAATGGCCACACGACAGGATTGATTGCTGACTACTTCTAGGGCTTGCCAGCGACCCCACCCCAAGCTACTGGCAACGGCATAGCCCCCATGAATCCAATCGGTGTCGGTCTTCAGCATCGGGCCAACCACCGTTTCCCACTCCAAAGATTCCATGATATTGCCAAAGGTGTAAAAGACACAAACATGGCCCGATTCTCGAATCAAAGCTTGCCCCACTTCCACCAGAGAAGCATTGATCTTTTCAAGTTCATTCAAAAAACGGTACTGAATGCGGGTGTAGTAGTTAGCAGGCATCCGCGTCAGCAGCACATTAAAGGCGCGGATTTGACCCCTGTCGTCCCCCTCCAGAGGCAGTCCCCAAAGGGCTTCATTCACCGCATCGTAATCCACATTGGTCTCTGGCTGGGGTAGGGCCGCAGGGGAATCAATGAGCTTGCCCATTTGTGGACTCGGGGTTAGGGCACGGCGCACCGGGGCTTTGGCCACATGGATTATGCAGTGATCTTGCCGTGTCACCGCCATACAACTGGTTTCTTGGGCCACATAGGTGCCCAATTCGGCAAAGGTGGCATCTAGAGCTGCCGCCACATAGCCCACTGCCAAGTGATCCATTGGTTTTGTGCGGTTCACCTGCTCGCCATATTTCCCTAACCAACCCTCAGCATAGTGGGAGTGGGTCAACTCCACTTGACCGCCTTCCTCTGTCACGTCAAAGTTGAGACAGCCAAACCCCAAGAACCTAAAGATTTGGGCGGCAGTGGCAAGGCGTTCCGCTGGTGTTTGCACTGCCAACGTATTAAAGGCATTGGCAAGTAAGCTATAGAAAATCTCTTGGGCTGAGGTCTGCAAGATACTGACCCCATCAAGCCAGTCCGGGTCCTCAATGGTTTGTTGTAGAAACAGGTTGTAGTGGTGGCAGTGAAAGATGACCGGCTCATTAAAAAAAGCCACTAACTTCCGGGGGCGATCAATGCGCAGATGCTCAAACATAGGTACAAATCCTTGCTTGGGTTTCTAATTAGCTGATTAGGGAGAATACAACAGGATTAGGGAGACGCCACGGGGAGACGTTCCATACCCACGAGATCGGCGACCGCCTTGTAGAGAATGCGCACTTCCTGCTCATTTAGCTGCCCTTTTTCCAGTCGCTCTCGGTGCAAACCCGTTTTCAACGACAGCCGCAGCGTCACAAAGTTGGGATCCGGAGCATAGCGACGGGCATAGCTGAGCAGCAGTTGGGCAACCGAGCTGCTGTTGTCCTGTACCGGTGGCAGCAGAGGTTTGCCGTCGGCCAAGATAGCCTTAATGCGCTCAAACACGAGCTTCAGGTTGGTGTTAGCCTTGGTCAGAAACAGAACAAAGTAGGGGGTTTCACTGAAAGCTTTGATCACTAGCCGTACCGCTGTCGAGCCTGCCAACAGGTAATCGGCCTCTGAGGCGGCATCCACTAGTTTGCACACCCGACTGTTGGCCTGCAGCAGATCGCTAGCGTAGACGCCCAAAGAACTTAAAGAATCACTTTCAAAACTGTTGCCGCTGTAGTTAATTTCGGCGATGGTTGCCCCATCCGTCGTCCGGCCAATTAACACGGCTAACACGCCCGGCACTCCGGCAATGTGTTGTTCTAAAACACTATTGAGCGTGCGCACGAACATTTGGTCCTCCTAGGGAAGATAGATTAAACTTTGACTAATGCAAATTTTATAAACGTTACCAATAGTTGGTCATCCGTATAATTTCTGATATGATTGCTAGTTTATTAAAAATTAACATTTCTATTCTTGACTACAATTTCTTCGCCTACCCCCCATAGGAGGAAGCCATGGCCACGGCAACAGAACTGTCTATTCCTGACTTCTTTAATGCTGCCAAAGAATCATGCTAAAGTCGCTGAGGCGTGTCCCCTCCAAGAACGGGCAGCGCCGGCGCGCCAATGGGCACGGCACTACCAGATTCCGCCCGCCAGTGACGATCTACAGCGGAGATTCTCTGGTTCATTGACGTACAACACACCTTTTGCTTGCCAGAGTTAGCGCTATTTGTCCCTCCCCTCTTTTGGGTTAACCCTGCCGGCGAGCATCCACTACCTTTAACCACCATCACGCTCCAAAAGGTTGAGGAGGGATATTGGCAACCCAATCCCCAGCTGCTGTCTTCATTGCCCCTAGGGAATCTGGCGAGTCTTCGGACCTATGCCCGACACTATGGGGCACAGTTAGCTGCCAAGGGGAGGTTTCCGCTGATGATTTGGCCCTACCACTCGATGCTGGGGGGGATTGGTCATGCCCTTGTGTCTGCTGTGGAGGAAGCCTGTTTCTTTCACACCGTGGCGCGACAGCAGCAAACCCGCATCGAACTCAAAGGTAGCCATCCCCTGACGGAAAATTACTCGGTGCTGCGTCCAGAGGTCAGCCATGACCCCCAAGGACGTCCCCTAGGGGCGGTGAATAGGGCCTTGATTGAGCATCTGCTGGCGGGCGATTGCCTGATCATTGCCGGTCAGGCCAAAAGTCACTGTGTTACTTGGACAGTGGCCGACCTGCTCAGGGAAATTCAACAGCGAGATGTCCAACTGGCTCAATGAGTCTACCTCCTTGAGGATTGTATGTCCCCTGTGGTGGTGCCGGGGGTTGTGGACTTTAGCGAAGCTGCCAATGCAGCCTTTGCCCAGTTTGCCGCTGCCGGTATACACCGGATCAGCACCAGCCGTGTTCCTTGGAATCTTTAGTTGATCTAAAGACTCACCACTTCTGAACAGAGACGGTTTAGGATCGGGGCTAGAGATATCCTCATTAGGGAGGGGCAATGACCGACTACGCAGCCCATGAACAGGCCCTCGATCGGGATTGTTTGACCCTATCTCGCCACGTTCTGCAACAGCTCCAACGCTTTGATGCCGATGCCCAAGATTTGAGCGCTCTGATGAATCGCATCGCCCTTGCGGGTAAGCTGATTGCCCGCCGTTTGAGTCGAGCGGGGCTGATGGAGGGGGTCTTGGGTTTTACGGGAGCGGTAAATATCCAAGGCGAAGATGTTAAAAAAATGGATGTCTATGCCAACGAGGTCTTTATTGCTGCCTTCAAGCAGAGTGGCTTGGTATGTCGCCTTGCCTCCGAGGAAATGGAGCAGCCCTATTACATTCCTGAAAATTGCCCCATTGGCCGCTATACGCTCCTTTATGACCCCCTCGATGGTTCCTCCAATGTGGACATTAACCTGAATGTGGGATCGATTTTTGCGATCCGCCAGCAGGAGGGCACTGATCTAGATGGAACAGCTGCCGATCTGCTGCAGGATGGTCACAAGCAAATTGCCGCCGGTTACATTCTCTATGGCCCAAGCACCATGCTGGTTTATTCCATGGGCAAAGGAACCCATGTGTTTGTCCTTGACCCTAGCCTTGGAGAATTTATTCTGGCGATCGAGAACCTACAAATTCCTGCCAGTGGTGCCATTTACAGTGTTAACGAAGGCAACTTCTGGGCATGGGAAGAACCGATTCGCAACTACGTCCGCCATGTGCATCGTCAGCCCGGCTATAGCGCCCGCTACAGTGGTGCCCTTGTTGCCGATATTCACCGCATCCTTATGCAGGGGGGCGTCTTTCTCTATCCGGGTACCCAAAAGAACCCCGCTGGCAAGTTGCGGCTCCTCTATGAGGCGGCTCCAATTGCCTTCCTGGTGGAACAGGCGGGCGGTAAGGCCAGTACCGGCACTCAGCCCCTCCTCGATGTTGTGCCCGATCATCTGCACATGCGCACACCGCTGATTGTTGGCAGTCCGGAGAATGTTGCCCTCGTGGAATCCTTTATCCAGCAAACCCCTGCCCAACCAACCGTGACACAGGTGTAACCCATGGTAACCCTATTTGAAAATCCCCTGCGGGTGGGATTACGCCAAGAGCGAACCCCAGAGCCGCTAATTTTAGTCATTTTTGGTGCCAGTGGCGACCTTACTCAGCGCAAGCTTATTCCCTCGATTTATCAACTAAGACTCGAACGCCGTCTGCCCCCCGAACTTACCATTGTTGGCGTGGCCCGTCGCAACTGGAGTGATGACCATTTTCGCGAGCACCTCCGTCAAGGGGTCGAGGAGTTTGGTGGCGGCATTCAGGCGGAACCCCTGTGGCAGGAATTTGCCCAGGGTCTGTTTTATTGCTCTGGCAATATCGATGATCCCGCCGCCTACGCCCAGCTGAAAACACTGCTAGCTGAGCTAGATGAAAAACGCCAGACTCGTGGCAATCGCGTCTTTTACCTTGCAGTCTCACCGCACTTTTTCGTCGAAGCCATTCAGCAATTGGGGGCAGCGGGGCTATTGAGTGATCCCCAAAAACATCGTCTTGTGATTGAAAAGCCTTTTGGCCGTGATCTCACCTCTGCCCAAGCCCTCAATGAGGTGGTGCAGTCGGTGTGCAAGGAGGAGCAAGTTTACCGCATTGACCACTACCTCGGCAAAGAGACGGTGCAAAACCTGATGGTGTTTCGCTTTGCCAATGCCATTTTTGAACCCCTCTGGAACCGCCAGTACGTGGATCATGTGCAGATTACGGTTGCCGAAACCGTCGGGGTGGAAGACCGCGCGGGCTACTATGAAACTTCGGGCGCCCTGCGGGACATGGTGCAAAACCACATTCTCCAGTTGCTGTCTCTGACGGCTATGGAACCCCCCAATGCCCTCGATGCTGATAGTCTGCGCAGCGAAAAGGTGAAAGTCCTCCAAGCCACCCGTTTAGTGGATCTGGATAATCTCGATGCCTGTGCTGTCCGCGGCCAATACCGAGCCGGCTGGATCAAGGGCAAACCTGTTGTGGGCTATCGCGAAGAACCGGGGGTCAGTCCCACCTCCACCACTCCCACCTATGTGGCTCTAAAACTAGTGATTGATAACTGGCGGTGGCAGGGGGTGCCCTTTTATTTGCGCACGGGTAAGCGGCTGGCCAAAAAAGTCACAGAAATCTCGATTCAGTTTCGCGATGTGCCCTTACTAATTTTCCAGTCGGCGGCACGCCAAACCAATCCCAATATCCTGACGATGCGCATCCAGCCTAATGAGGGGATTGCCTTGCGCTTTGAGGCAAAGATGCCTGGTGCAGATCTACGCACACGCACGGTGGAAATGGACTTTAGCTACGGCTCTTCCTTTGGGATGGCGACGGCGGATGCCTATGCGCGACTCTTGCTGGACTGTATGCTGGGGGATCAAACCCTGTTTACACGGGCGGATGAGGTGGAAGCGGCTTGGCGGGTGGTGATGCCGGTTCTGACTGCTTGGGATGCCCCCACGGCTCCGGAGACGATTCCCACCTATGAAGCGGGGACATGGGGTCCTGATGCGGCAGAGGCAATGATTAACGGCGATGGCCGGCGCTGGCGGCGACTTTGATGTTTGCCCATCATGGGCAGAAATAGGACTCAAGGCCAAACTCGATTAACAGATTAGGTACCTAGGTATGGCAACTGAATCAACTCCCCTTGTAGCGCTCCAAAATCCCGTAGATGTCTCCCTTGATGATATTGAGCAAAGTTTGCGGCAAATTTGGCTCAGCCATGGCGGAGATGGCACGGCGCCGGCGGCGGTGCGAGCAACCACCTTTACCCTAGTTGTCTATGAGGCGGATGATACGCAGCAACTGCTGGCCGCCCTGGGCTACTATACGGGGCCACTGGATGGCATTCTTGGCCCGCGGATGCAGTCGGCAATTCGTGCTGCTGAAAAGAATCACAACTTGCCGTTGACCGGTCGGGTGACGCCCCAATTACGAGCAGCGTTGCAACAGGAGTATGCCCAGCAGCAATCCCAGGGCAAGGCTCGCAGCGATCGCCCGCCGCTGGATATGCGTGGTAGTGGCATTGCTGACGCGATCGCCAGCCAAAATCCCTGTCGGGTGATTGCCCTGTGTCCCACCCTTGGCGAAGATACAGGAATTACCGCTCAAGTGGCCGCCTATTGTCCCATTAACAAAAAGATACGCAGTTCCCTCGTCTGCTGTGAATACATTACCCTCAAGGGTACCCACAGCGCCTTCCAGCGGGTGGAAACCCTGTTGCAGTCTTTAATTATTCGCGAGTTACCCCGCTTTCTGTGGTGGAAGGGGGATTTGTTCAATAACTTTGATCTGTTTCAAACCCTTGCCCCCCAATTTAGCCGCGTGATTGTGGACTCCAGTGAATTTCTCGAGCCGCTGCGGGGCTTGCGGGCGATCGCCCCCCTTCTAGAACAGAATCTGCCCCTAATGGATTTGAACTGGCGTCGCCTTGGGGCATGGCAGGAACTGGCGGCCGAAGCCTTTGATCCCCCCGAACGCCGCTTGGCCATTAAGGAAATTGACCAGGTGGTCATTGACTACGAAAAAGGTAATCCTGCCCAAGCTCTAATGTACCTCGGCTGGCTGGCCTCTCGTCTCCAGTGGCAGCCGCGACAGATCCGCCATGAGCGCGGTGACTATGATGTATATCACGTGGAACTGGTGGCCTCCGATCAACGGTTGATCAAAGCAGAATTGGCAGGTATTCCCACGGGGGATGCTGGCGTCGTGCTGGGGGATTTAATTGACCTCAAACTCACCTCCTCCAATCTCCAAGCGGATTGCTGTACAATCATTTGCTCAGAAACCCGTGGCTGTATGCGCATGGAAGCCGGTGGCAGTGCCCAGTTGTGTCGTACTTACCACGTTAGCCCCCTGAGCGATCAAACCGCTGAGGTGCTCCTCAGTCAAGAGCTACAGCGCTGGGGACAGGACTTTCTCTACAGTGAGAGCTTTGCCGTTGTCTGCCAGCTCCTGGCTCTAATGCCCTAGCATTAGATCCTATGATGGAAGACTTTCGCCTTGTCATTGACCTCAGTGTGGTGCTGGGGGCAGCGGCAGTGGGTGGGCTGTTGGCAGCTTTGCTGCGACAACCCATCCTGCTGGGCTACCTTTTGGCCGGTATGTTGGTGGGGCCAACGGGCCTGGGACTCCTCAAGGAAGTGCCGCAGGTGGAAGGTTTGGCCCAACTGGGGGTGGCCTTTTTGCTCTTTGCCCTTGGTGTTAGTTTTTCCCTCGGTGAGATTCGAAAAGTCCAAGGGGTTAGCTTGGGGGGGAGTGCTCTGCAAATTCTCCTCACAATTGCAGTCACAATGGTGATTGCCCTTGGGGTTGGTTGGGTGAGTTCCCCCAATCAAGGGATTTTCCTCGGTGCTGTTCTCTCCCTCTCTTCTACGGCAGTGGTGCTGCGCAGCCTCATGGATCGCAATGAGTTGGAGTCGATCCAAGGGCAAATAATGCTGGGCATCTTGGTAGTGCAGGATTTGGCGGTGGGCTTGATGATTGCCGTCTTACCAGCTCTGCACAAACCCCCAGAGGAGTTGGGACTCGCCCTCGGGCAAGCAGTATTGACCATTGCCTTAATTGCCGTGGGGGCGATCGCTGCTGGTATGTGGTTGCTGCCCCCCCTCCTACGGCTACTGGCCAAAACCGAAAGTCGTGAGCTTTTCCTTTTAGGCGTCGTTGCCCTCTGCTTGGGCATTGCGCTGCTGACCCAGTATTTAGGGCTTTCAATTGAGATTGGTGCCTTTATTGCGGGTCTGATGATCTCCGAGGTGGAGTATGCCGATCAAACCCTCGATTACGTGGAATCGATCCGCGATATCTTTACAACGCTCTTTTTTGCCTCAATTGGCATGCTCATTGACCCAGTGTTTCTATGGGAGCACTTAGATCGCATTATTGAATTGGTGAGCCTAGTGATTCTCGGCAAGTTCTTGATCACCACCCCCATTGTTAAGCTCTTTGGCTACTCATGGAAAACCTCGTTGCTGGTGGGGATCGGCCTTGCCCAGATTGGCGAATTTTCCTTTGTGCTGCTGACGGCAGGGCGGGGTCTGGGGTTGGTTTCCCAACAGGTTTACCTGCTTACCCTGGGCACCACAGCAGTCACTTTGCTGGTGACGCCCTTTTTGTTAAAGCTAGTGCCAGTGCTATTGGAACTGCCCCTACTGCGCCGCCTTTTTAAGGAAGATGAAATCCTGGACCTGGATTTAACGGGATTGCCCCAGCGAAACCATGTCATTGTCTGTGGCTATGGTCGTGTCGGCAAGAGTGTGGTCAAACTCCTCCAAAAACAAAATTATCCCGTGTTGGTGATTGAGCAAAGTGAAACGGTCATCAACGAAGTACGCGCTGCTCAACTGCCCTATATTTACGGCAACGCCGCCAGTAGAACAATTCTGGCCAAAGCAGGGGTCGATCAAGCTCTTGGCATGGCGATCGCCCTCCCTGATAGTATGAGTACCCGCCTCTGTCTCAAGCGCGCCCTCGAGTTTGCCCCAGAACTGGATGTGATTGTTCGCGCCAATAGCGATCGCGACATTGAATTGCTTTATCAACTGGGGGCACGGGAGGTGGTGCAACCGGAGTTTGAAGCCAGCTTAGAGTTGGCTGCCCATCTGTTCTTTAGCCTAGGCATGGGTGAGCGCCATATTCAGCAGCAGGTACAACAGGTGCGCGACAGCCATTACGCCAATTTGCGCGGTGATACGCCACCGGAGGGGACGGCCCGTCTCCTGCGGCAAGCGGCTCAGGATATGAATAGTCGCTGGCTGAGTGTTCCCGAGGATTCCCCCATTCGCGGCATGAGCTTAGCAGAAATCGAATTGCGACAGCTGACGGGGGTGACGCTCTTGGCAATTGTGCGGGCCGATGGTACTGAAGTGGATTATCCCAGCGGTCAAACCCGCCTCCAAGGGGGCGATCGCCTCTTGATTGTGGGTCAGCCAGGGGAGTTTGCGGCTTGTGAAGCCCTGATTAATGGCCGTGTCAGTGTGCCCCAAGGGGAAACCTTGTTTCTTTGGATCATGTTGCCCAAAGAGATTGGCGAAAAACATCGCACCATTGCGGAGCTGCATTTGCCTGAGACTGTGACGATTCGTGCCCTGCGGCGAGAAGGGACACTTCTTTCTGAACCTAGCAGCGATTGTCCTTTAATGGCGGGCGATCGCCTCCTCCTCACTGGCCCTATGGATGCCCTACGGTGCATTGGCGATCAATTGCAAGCGCGATCGACGCCGCTGCCACCGTGAGCACGCAGTAGCCAGCGCAACTGATTCACATATCGCGCCGTCTTGCCACTCGGCGGGCAAGTTCTCCGCTTTCGAGAACCCCCAAAACAATGCCAAGCATGGGAATCAACTCGCCACTCCATTCTTGCTCAAGGTCACTCATGCACGACTCCACACCGCCGCCACCGTGGTGTCGCTACAGACCTGAAGGGCACTATCCGCCAAGAGGCCGGCGATCGCCCCCCGTTCGTTTTCCTCAGCAGGATGCAGCAAACTCAACAATAGAGGCTGACGTTGCTTGGCAGCGGCGGCAAAACTGAGCCGCAACGTGCCCCATAGGATGTGCTGTTAACTGGCGTCCCACTGGCAAAGCCATAGCACAAGCCCACCTCTACCACTTCACCAAGAAAGTCAAAGGAAGCAGTGATCAGGACTGCCCCGGCGGCCTTGGTCAAGGCTGCACCGAGCTTGCCGGCGATCGCCCACCTCTAGGGGTTGATCCTGAAGATCCTGCCAGGGATCGACTGGAATCTGACCGCTGCCCAATCGCTGTTTCAGGTGTTGCCAAGCGTAATCCCTATTGGCGAGTACAAGCTCCCCCAGCTTGCGCAGAGTCGCTGGTGTCCAGGGGACAACATCCGACCAAGATGGCGCTCAACTGTGGCATTGACTAGTTGCAGGACCTGTTGCAGAGGGGCGTTTCTTGCCGCCGCCAAGCACCGATTTTTCTACCGATTTTTCTAATTTGTTGCCCCTCGTAATCCCTAAGAGGAAGCTTGCGGGTCATCGTGGCCACACCCGAGGATAGCAAACAGAAGGATGAGAAGCTTGCCCCTGCCGTAGCAACTGCCAAGCCGCCACAAACCACCGCCGTAATTCCGCCATTGAGTGACCGCGATAGCGACAAACCACCCCGCGAATGAGGGCACTGACACCCATCTCCCCCTGAATCCCCATGGCTAGATCCCGCAGCCGTTGTATCTGTTCGCTGCTCACTTCCCTGCCGACCCAAGCCAATGTGCCCATGAGGGGACACCCCTGCAGGGCATTCCTTGCGGTCAGCATCGTTTTCGTACCCGCAATTCGCTGGCGATCGATCCACAGGGGCACACCCCCCTGCCACACCTCCGTATGGGAACGCCAATACCCATGATTAAAGACTTCACCGCGAGCCGTGCGGCCAAAGCGGGTCATCTCCCAAAGGCCCACCTGTGCTTGAGGGGCAAGATCAATGCGCCGGCGTTGGTGAAATTGAGCACCCGCAAAGATAATTGTTTCTTGGGGGAGCCATTCTAAAACAGCATCATCGGCAACATGGCAGTTGAGCGTTTGCTCCACCGGGATTTGGGCACGACCATAGACCTTGGCGGCGGCAGGCGTTGTCAACAGGACACGGCACTGGGCTTCAAGGGTAATCTTTTGGTGCAGGCGATCGCCCCCCACATAGCCCCCCGCCGTATGCAGGATCAGACTGTGGCAAATCGGTTTTCCCTCAGGGTAAAAGGAGCGCTGCAGCTTCAGGGGTGCTGAGGCATAAGCCCACACTGGAATCGTTTGCCCCTGCCGCCAAGCATAGGCCAGCTCCAATTCGCCTAACCAGCCGGCCACTTTACCTTAGCTCCCCACCGCCGCTAGGGATTGCCGCTGCTGTTGCATCTGGAGATAGACCAAAAGGGCATTGATGTCCGCTGGATTCACCCCACCAATACGGCTGGCCTGACCAATGGTGAGGGGGCGAATCGCGCTGAGTTTTTCCCGTGCCTCCATTGAAAGGGTGGGGATAGCAAAGTAATCCAAATCGGCAGGGAGAGGACGCTGTTCTTGGCGGGCAATCTGCTCAATTTCCCGTTGTTGCCGCTCAATGTAGCCGGCGTACTTAATGGCAATTTCAACCGCCTCTTTCTCCTGGGGCGTCAAGTCTGGATTGCCAAGGCCGTGGCGATCCAACAGCTCGTAATGTATCCCCGATCGCCGCAGCAACTCATCAAGGGCAATGGCACTCTTAATCCCTTGACCCGTTGCAGCCACAATCGCTTCGCCCATGGGTTCATGGGCTTTGATGCGGGTTGTCTGAAGGCGCTGCGTCTCCGCCGCAAGACGGCGTTGCTTGGCTTGAAACACCTGCCACTGGGCTTCGCTGACCAAGCCAATCTCATACCCCAAGGGGGTGAGCCGCTGATCGGCATTGTCCGATCGCAAGACCAAGCGATACTCCGAGCGGCTGGTGAGCATGCGGTAGGGTTCCCGCAGCTCCTTCGTACACAGATCATCAATCAAGGTACCAATGTAACTCCCTTGGCGCGGCAAGGTGAGCATCGGTTTCCCCTGGACAAAGCGAGCCGCGTTAATCCCGGCCACAATTCCTTGGGCTGCCGCTTCCTCATAGCCGGTGGTGCCATTGATTTGCCCGGCGCAAAACAACCCCTGAATTTTTTTGGTCATTAGGGTGGGAAAGCACTGGGTTGCCGGCAAGTAGTCGTATTCCACCGCATAGGCCGGACGCAGCATGATGCAGTTTTCTAGCCCCGGCAGCGTGCGCAACAGTTGCAGTTGCAGCGGTTCCGGCAGTCCTGTAGAAAAGCCTTGGATATAGAGTTCAGGCGTATTGCGGCCTTCGGGTTCAATGAAAATTTGATGGCTTTCCTTATCGGCAAAGCGGACAATTTTATCCTCAATGCTGGGGCAGTAGCGGGGGCCTTTGGCATCAACCCAGCCACCATACACAGGAGTGAGGTGGAGATTCTCACGGATGAGCCGGTGGGTTTCAGGGGTGGTGCGGGTCAAGTAGCAGTTCATTTGGGGCCTTTCCACCCATGCTGTGGGATCAAAGCTAAACCAGCGCACCTGCTCATCTGGGGGTTGGACTTCCATCTTGCGGTAGTCCACCGATCGCCGATCTACCCGTGCAGGCGTTCCGGTTTTCAGACGATCTACTTCAAAGCCAAGGCGGGCTAGGGTCTGGGAGAGTCCCTCTGCGGCAAATTCGCCAGCGCGACCGGCGGGCATGGATTTATTCCCTACCCAGATACGGCCACCGAGGAAGGTTCCCGTTGTCAGGATCACCGCTTGACAGCGAAAGGCGACGCCAAAGTAGGTTTGAACCCCAATCACTGTGTCATGGGCATCGAGGACTAAATCCGTGACCATGCCCTCGCGCAGGAGCAAATTGGGCTGATTTTCCACCACCTGTTTCATGACAGCGCTGTATTCGCGCTTATCCGTTTGCGCCCGCAATGCCCAGACCGCGGGCCCCCGTGAGGCATTCAAGAGCCGCTTTTGCAAATAGGTGCGATCGGTCACACGCCCAATTTCGCCCCCTAGGGCATCCACTTCGTGCACCAGTTGTGATTTGGCCGGGCCGCCCACCGCAGGATTACAGGGCTGCCACGCAATTTTGTCGAGGTTGAGGGTCAGCAACAGGGTACGACAGCCCAAGCGTGCCGTTGCCAAGGCCGCTTCACAACCAGCGTGCCCTGCACCGACAACAATGACGTCGAATTCATCCTGAAACGCAGGCAGCGTTGACATGGCAAGTGTACCTTAATAAGCCGAAAGTGGTTTAAAAGAATGTGGCGCTACCGGAGAACCCCGCCAACACTTGAACGATAAACTGCAAGAGGAAGAAGGCAATGATTGGCGAAAAGTCAAGACCACCGATGGGAGGAATTAGACCGCGAAAGATATTCAGATAGGGATCCGTTAACTGACTAAGAATTGAGAAGGGCGGATTGTACCAGTTAATATTAGGAAACCACGACAGAAGTACGCGAATCAGCAGAATAATTAAGTAGATCTGCAAAAAGTTCGCAATCCCCATCAACAGAATAGGCAATACAGCTGCCTCAGTCATTGGTCTTCCCCTTGCAAATTCCAGTACATTCCTTATTGTACCAATGCTATCAAGAAGCTAACCCCAGCAGTCATTCTCCCTCGCTAGACTAGGAAGTAGAAATTTCTGCATTTATTCCCAAACGTTCTCGCCCTGCGCCTGCATGGGGGAGCGATCGCCAAAGGATAAAAAGAGAAAGACCTCTCTGACAGCGGCTTTGGCTGTTTTGGGCGGGTTCCATCCTTGGGAAAAGGGCTGTATTCTGGATTGCGGCGTTTTCGTTGACATTCAACTGGAGTTCAGGGGTTCAATATGTTACAGATGTCGGCCACGGGTCATACACTGGTGGGCACCTATGCCCTGATTGGCTTTACCATCTCCGGCCTATCGTTTTTGCGGGCTTGGGTACAGCGGCAGTACAAGGGCTCTGTCCAACGTTTGAAAGAAGAGTGCGATCGCCTGCACAGAATTGTTGGCGAACAAGCCCAGCGTATCGAAGGGCTAAAGGAATTAGTCACCCGCAGTGAACAGGAGCGCGATCGCCAGCGCCAAGAAATTGAGCAATTGCGCTCAGAGGTGGAACGGCTGCAAAACCGCTGTCAAGAGCTAGAGGACCAGCACCAGCAACTGCAAACTCAAGTCAGTGATTATCGCCAGCAGGTGGCAGAATTGACGAGTGCCCTCAACAGTAGCCAAGCGGAAAATGAAGCCCTGCGGGACAATTGCGATCGCTATCGCCAAGAGCTAGAAACCGCCTACCAGCGCAGTAGCAGCCTTGAAGAGGAATATGCCAGTCAAACGTCGAGATTAACTGCTTCTTTAGCCACAATGGAGGCCACCTGTCGCGAAAAAGAAGCAGAACTGGTGGCTTGCCAAGCCACGGTGAGCGATCGCGATCGTGAAATTGAGGGGTTACACCATGAAATTGCAGGTCTCCACCAAGAAGTCGAGCAGCTTCAGCAAACCGTTGAACACCTGCAAACACGCAAGCAAGGGGCAAATATCTACTCCCAATGGCTGACATGGCTCAGCGGCACCGTGGCGATCGCGGCTTTAGTACTCAACCTGGGGCCTTGGAGTCCCCTGTGGGCAGCCCTCTATTCTCACTTGCCAATATTTTCCTAGAAATTAATCTCTTTCAGTCAACTCAGAGGGGGCTCCTTGCCCCTTTTTTACATAGAAAATCTCCTCCTCAACCAAAAGGCAACAATAATAAAGTAATAAAAGTAATAAAGGATGATTCATTGGCTCAGCGATGGCTATGTATTGGCACTTAGCCATGTGATTGCTTCCCGTAGCCATGCCTCTGGATCGCTATTTTTAGCGAGGGTGCTCCTTTGCCCGATGGCAGTAAGGGCGGCCTCAATCTCGCGATCGCTATAGCCCAAGGCCAAGAGCGTTAACTCCAGTTCTTCACGAATCGCCTCTGCGGGTAGACCAGAGGCAGTCGTTGCTAATCCCGTTTCCTGTCGCCAAGCACTCAGGACAGCTTTGAGTTCCAAAGCAATTCGCTCAGCGGTTTTGTGACCCACCCCCGGGGCGCGGCTCAGGCGACGAGTATTGCCACTCACAATCGCCTGCACTAGCTCTGGCAGCGGCAGGGTATCCAGCAGGGATAGCGCCACTTGCGGCCCTACGCCATTGACACGGAGTAAACGGAGAAACAGATCTCGCTCCGCTGCCGAAGCAAAGCCATAGAGGAGCAGCTGATCCTCACGGACACTGAGGTGGGTAAAAATCTGCACCACCTCAGCACTCGGCGGGTATTGCCGCAAAAGATGCGACGTCACCAGGAGGCGATAGCCGACCCCATTCACCTCTAGGATTAAGGCAGAGCGATGACCACCCTCCACTTGATGGGCAACAACGGTTCCTCTGAGGTAGGCAAACACAGGATGTTCCCGCGGGCAGACAGCTGTAAAGAGCTCAACCAAGCCGATGATGAGATTCGAACTCATGACCGCTCGATTACGAATCGAGTGCTCTACCGCTGAGCTACATCGGCATGCAAAGCATCATTTATGGTAGCACGATCGCCCCTAGGACGGGCAGGGCACTGGGAAAATTTTTGCGATCGCGCGCTTGTGCGCATCTGCTGCAGGGGTTACAATAGACGATTGTGTTAATTAACGAGTTAAGAAAATCACTTGGCAAACGTCGTCGTTGTTGGTGCCCAGTGGGGCGATGAAGGCAAGGGTAAAATCACCGATCTCCTGAGCAAGTCTGCCGATGTGGTAGTCCGCTATCAGGGGGGTGTCAATGCGGGTCACACCATTGTTGTCAAAGACCAGACCCTGAAATTGCACCTAATTCCCTCAGGGATTCTCTACCCCGATACCCAGTGCATCATTGGGGCGGGAACGGTGGTGGATCCCAAGGTGCTCCTTGAAGAACTCGAACAACTGGAACAGTTGGGGGTCAGCACTGAGAATTTGCTGATTGCCGAAACAGCCCATGTGACGATGCCCTACCATCGCCAGTTGGATATTGCGGCTGAGGAACGGCGTGGCTCGCGGCGCATTGGTACCACGGGACGCGGCATTGGCCCGACCTATGCCGATAAATCGGAGCGGACAGGGATCCGCATGCTAGACCTGCTGGATCGGGATCAATTGGCTGCCAAGCTGGAGTGGGCGATCGCCCAAAAGAATTTGATCCTCGAAAAGCTCTACGGACTGGCTCCCCTCGAACCGCAGCCGATCATTGAAGAGTACTCTGCCTACGGTGAGCGCCTGCGATCGCACATTGTCGACGGTTCCCTAGTCCTCGATGATGCCATCCGCCGGCGGCGCAACATTCTCTTTGAAGGGGCCCAAGGTACCCTCCTAGACCTTGATCACGGCACGTATCCCTACGTCACCTCCTCAAACCCTGTGGCCGGGGGTGCCTGTGTGGGTGCGGGGATTGGTCCAACAATGATTGACCGTGTCATTGGCGTTGCCAAGGCCTATACCACGCGGGTCGGCGAAGGGCCTTTTCCAACGGAACTGTTGGATGAGGTGGGAGAACTCTTGGGGGATCGCGGCGCCGAATTTGGTACCACAACCGGACGGCGGCGCCGCTGTGGCTGGTTTGATGCTGTCATTGGCCGCTATGCTGTGCGCATTAATGGTCTAGATTGCTTAGCAATTACCAAGCTCGATGTCTTGGATGAATTGCCAGAGATCAAAGTTTGTGTAGCCTACGATATTGACGGTGAGCGATGCGAACACTTCCCCAGCAATGCCCTCAAATTTGCCCGCTGCCGCCCCATCTATGAAACCCTGCCGGGGTGGCAGCAATCTACCCGTCATTGTCGCTCCCTTGATGATCTGCCCAAGGCAGCATTGAACTATCTGAAGTTTTTGGCTGAAATTATGTCTGTTCCCATTGCCATTGTTTCGCTGGGGGCAGAGCGCAGCCAAACCATCATTGTTGAGGATCCGATCCATGGCCCCAAACGGGCACTCCTCAAGGATGATGGCACCCAAGTCCACCCGATTTTATCTTAATTGGAGTTGCAGCGATGTCTCGTTCCTTAGTGATTGAGGGGCAACTACGCCCTGCCGATGCCAAGCCCAATGCCCTGCGGCGTAATGGCAAAATCCCTGCCGTCCTCTACGGCCCTACCATCGCGTCTGCGATTTCCCTGGTGGTGGATACCCATGCCGCCGAATTATTGGTGCGGGATGCCCGTCCCCAGAAGACTCCGATTCAGCTTTCGATCCCGGATTTGCCGTGGCAGGGAACGGTGGTGCTCCAAGAGGTGCAAGCCCACCCCGCCAAGGATACCCTCTACCACCTCTCCTTTTTAGCCAAAGCTGAAAACTAGGCTGCGAGGGGGAATTTGCTATAGTGGGGATATGTTAAGTGATTGTTAACAATGCCAGCCACGCTACTTCGTTCTGCGGATCTTGCCCACCTTAGCTATTCCCCCGAAGGTGATCGCTTTGATGGCTCTTGGGAGGCTCCCCTTGCCACCCTCCTTGGCCTTGGACGGGCGGCTGGCGCTGATTTTGTTGAGATTTTCCTCGAGCGCAGTCATTACCTCAGTGCGCTTGTCGAAGAGGATCGCCTGACGAGTGTTTCCCCTCGCTTGAGCTTAGGGGCGGGTATTCGTGTTTTTCGCGGTACTCGTGACTGCTACGTGAGCACCAATGACCTCAGCTTCAACGGGCTGCGCACGGCCCTCGAAAAAGCCCTGGGCTTAATGGGGTTCCTCTTACCCAGTCCCCAAGCCTATGTCCCTGAAATTCACCTTGAACTGCTGCGGGACTATGCCCAAGGCCATAAGGAAGGCTGGCTGACCACCTGTAGTTCCATTGCTGAAGTGGCCGATATTCTCCTAGCGGCGAGCGATCGCCTGCGCCAGAAAACCCAACATCTGCAATCCCGTCGCCTCAGTTATTTTCGCGATTGGCAAGAGGTGATGGTAGCCGCCAGTGATGGTACCTTTGGTCGGGACATTCGCCTTACCCAGTCGGCAGTGGGCTCTGTCCTCTGTGCTGATGGCGAGCACCGCGCTTCCATTGGCGAGCGCAATGGCGATACCAGTAATCCAGACTTTTTGCGCCAGTGGGACTACACCACCTTGGCCGATACCGTTGCCGAAGCGGCGGGCAAAATGCTCTATGCCGACTACGTGGAATCGGGCACTTACCCAGTGATCATGGCCAACCAATTTGGGGGCGTGATCTTCCATGAAGCCTGTGGTCATCTTTTGGAAACCACCCAAATTGAACGGGGGACGACCCCCTTTGCCGATAAAAAAGGCGAAAAAATTGCCCATGAAAACTTGACCGCTTGGGATGAGGGAGTGACCAGCGGTGCCTTTGGCAGCATTGATATGGACGATGAAGGAATGCCAACACAGCGCACATTACTGATTGAAAATGGCATCCTCAAGAATTTCCTGAGCGATCGCGCGGGTTCAATGCGCACAGGACACCCGCGCACAGGTAGTGGCCGACGTCAAAGCTATACCTATGCTGCCGCTTCGCGGATGCGCAACACCTACATTGCCCCTGGCAAGTACACTGTTGCGGATCTGATTGCCTCCATTGATCGCGGCATTTACTGTAAACGCATGGGGGGCGGCAGTGTTGGGGCCACGGGTCAATTTAACTTTGCCGTTGAGGAGGCCTACTGGATTGAAAATGGCCAAATCAAACACCCCCTCAAAGGAGCAACCTTAATTGGCGAAGCCAAAGAAATCATGCAGCGGATTTCCATGTCCGCCAACGATCTTGCCCTTGCCCCTGGTTTCTGTGGCTCGATTAGCGGTAGTATCTACGTCACCGTGGGTCAACCCCACATCAAAGTGGATGCCATTACCGTAGGTGGCCGCTAAACTGATTACCTGCGGTTATGAGTTTAAGTAGAAATACCTAAAGATTTTATATGTGAACTTTTGTGACTCTGGCTACATTATCATAGAGAGAGAAGAGAAGCTAAGGCAGTGCGGCTTTTTGATCACCCTCACCTTTTCTGTACGCCTTAACTTCTCCTCTGAGACAAAAACATTGGACTGAATGACCAGTAATTTGCTGGTCTTTTTTTTGCGTTTTTGCAGCTTCCTTAGTTAGGCAGCGGCAGGGGGTTTCACTTGAGTCAGCAGGTCGTGAAGTTCTTCACCCTCAATGACTTCTTTTTCCAAGAGTTTTTGGGCAATTGTCTCTAGGAGGTCACGGTTTTCTTTAAGAATACTGAGGGCCTGTTGGTGGGCGGTTTCGACAATTTCCTTAACTTCGCGATCGATTGCTTCAGCCGTTTCCTCACTCACTGCCCGCAACATCATGCCATTATTTGTCAAGAAACTGGACTGTTGCTGCTCAAAAGCAAGGGGGCCAAGAACTTTGCTCATGCCATAACTGCGCACCATCCGCTCGGCCAAATCGGTTGCTCGCTGCAGATCATTGGCGGCTCCAGTAGTGATTGTGCCAAAGACAATCTCCTCTGCCGATCGCCCCCCCAACAATGTGGCAATTTGGGCGCGCAGTTCCTGCTCATCAAGGAGGAAGCGATCCTCCGTCGGCAACTGCAATGTGTAACCAAGAGCTGCCATGCCACGGGGCACAATCGAGATTTTTTCTACCCGTCCACTGCCTGGCAGCGCACACCCCACAAGGGCATGACCGACTTCGTGGTAGGCAACAATTTTCTTCTCTTTGTCGTTGAGGACACGGCTTTTTTTCTCCAGACCCGCCACAATGCGTTCAATGGCTTCGGCAAAGTCCTGCTGCGTCACCCTTTCCCGCTGATTACGGGCCGCCAGTAGCGCAGCTTCGTTGACTAAGTTGGCCAAATCGGCACCGGCAAACCCCGGTGTGCGGGCAGCGATCGCGTGCAGATCCACCTCAGGGGCCAGTTTCACCTTTTTGGCATGAATTTTCAAAATGGCTTCCCGACCGCTCAAATCCGGGCGGTCCACCAAGACTTGCCGGTCAAAGCGGCCGGGGCGCAGCAATGCCGGATCCAGGGTTTCTGGGCGGTTGGTTGCAGCAAGGACAATCACCGTTGCCCCTGTGGCATCAAAGCCATCCATTTCCGTGAGCAGTTGGTTCAGGGTTTGCTCCCGTTCATCATTCCCGCCATAGAAGCCGGCACTGGAACGGGATTTGCCAATGGCGTCCAACTCATCAATAAAGACAATACAGGGGGCCTGCTTTTTCGCCTGCTCAAAGAGATCCCGAACGCGGGCAGAGCCGACGCCCACAAATAGCTCGACAAACTCCGAACCGGAAATGGAGAAGAAGGGCACATTAGCTTCGCCAGCAACAGCCTTGGCCAGCAGGGTTTTGCCAGTTCCCGGCGGCCCCACCAGCAGCACCCCCTTGGGAATGCGGGCCCCAATTTGGATATAGCGTTGGGGATTTTTTAAGAAATCCACAATTTCCACCAGTTCTGCTTTGGCTTCCTCAACGCCGGCCACATCCTCAAAGCGAATGCCAGTGTTTGCCCCCTCCACATAGACCTTGGCCCGACTTTTACTGATGGAGAGGACCCCCTGGGGGCCACCGCCCGCTTGACGACTGGCAAAGAACTGGAAAATGAGCACAAAAACAATCGGCGGAATGACCCAGCCCAAGACATTCAACAACCAACTATTGCGGGGGGGCGGGGCGGCCGCAAATTCCACTCCCTTTTCCTCGAGGCGCTTGGGTAACTCAAGATCAAAGATTGGAGTGGTTGCCAACACTTGGGGCGGTTTATTCCCTTGGGGCTTCAGTTGATAGAGAATCTCATTTTGGCCGAGATAGACGCGGGCCACTTCCCCCTCTTGCACCTGATGGATAAACATACTGTAGGGAACCTGGGGCGGGCGCGGTGCAAAGAGTTGGGGAAAGAAGAGGTTCAGGAGCAAAAACCCCAAACCGAGGAAGAGTAAGACATTGCCAATCCAACGATTGCGCGGGACTTCGGGCGAGTTCTTGATGGCCATGGGTCGCTTCCCCAGAGTTCACCTAGGGATTATGGTGACACTTGCAGGGGACCTAGGGCAAGGGCGAAACTTTTAACATTTATTGCCTGGGAGTCCGCGAGCGCCCTAGAAATAGCCAATAGCAGCGGCGTTTGCAGTGGATCTGCTTTGGTAAAATATCAATAGAATTCCTATTCTTGGCATCCTAAAATGACTGATTTAAGTACCCTTAAACGCGATTTTTCCCTGTTGCGCGATCGCCTGGGTCAGACCCAGGACTATCTTTGACCCAGCGGCACTGAAAGCCAAGATTCATGACCTTGAGCACACCGCCGCTCAGCCAGATCTCTGGAATGATCAGGCCACAGCCCAAGCCACGCTGCAACAACTCACTGAAGCCAAGGATACCCTCAGCCAGCTCCAACAGTGGCAAAAAACAATTGAACACGTGGAAACAGCCCTGGAACTGCTGGAGTTAGAACCGGATGAAGGGTTGGTGACAGAGGCAACCACGCTACTTAGGGAGTTAGACACCCAGTTAAGTCGTTGGGAACTGGAACAACTCCTCAGTGGTCCCTACGACAAAAACAACGCCATTCTCACGATCAATGCTGGGGCGGGCGGTACCGATGCCCAGGATTGGGCAGAAATGTTGCTGCGGATGTACACCCGCTGGGCGGAGCGCCACGGTTACCAAACCCATCTGGCAGAACTTTCAGAAGGGGACGAGGCGGGCATTAAGTCGGCAACCTTGGAAATTCGCGGTCGCTACGCCTATGGCTATCTGCGTTCTGAAAAGGGGACCCATCGGCTGGTGCGCATTTCTCCCTTCAATGCCAATGGCAAACGGCAAACGAGCTTCGCTGGCGTGGATGTGATGCCCGAACTGGATCAATCCGTTACGGTTGAGATTCCCGAAAGCGATTTAGAAATTACCACTTCCCGCAGTGGCGGCAAGGGGGGGCAAAACGTGAACAAGGTGGAAACAGCAGTGCGCATTGTCCATAAACCAACGGGCTTAGCCGTCCGCTGCACCCAGGAGCGATCGCAACTGCAAAACAAGGAAAAAGCCCTTGCCATTCTCAAGGCAAAGCTATTGGTGATTGCCCAAGAGCAGAAGGCCAAGGAAATTGCCGATATTCGTGGCGATGCCGTTGAGGCGGCTTGGGGCAACCAAATTCGCAACTATGTCTTCCATCCCTATCAACTGGTCAAGGACCTGCGCACAGAGGTGGAAACGACAGCCATTCAAGAGGTGATGGATGGGGATCTTGATCCCTTTATCCAAGCCTACCTGCGGCAGCAAACGGCGGAGGCCAGCTAAATAAAAAAACCTCCCCGTTGGGGAGGTCCTGAACTTCCTCAAATGAGAAAAAATTAGAAAAACCTAAATCTCAACCACCCCCCCTGCGGCCTGCAGACGAGCACGGGCACGCCGAAAGGCTTGGGTGGCTTGAATTTTAGCCTGTTTGGATTCCCCCTGTTCGGCCTGGGCGAGGGCGGCCTGGGCTGCGGCAAACTCGGCCTTGGCTTTTTCGAGGTCAATGGTATCCCCGCGCTCAGCACCGTTGACGAGAATCGTCACTTCGTTGTTTTCAACTTCGGCAAAGCCCCCCATAAGGGCGATCGCCACCCACTCGCGGTCTTGGCGCACCCGCATCACGCCCGTTTCCAAGGCAGTTAAAAGGGGGGCATGATTTGCGAGAATGCCCAATTGCCCTGTTGTGCTGGGCAAAATCACCTCCTCAGCGGGGGCATCCCAAACGGTTTTATCGGGTGCAATTACCCGGACGGTCATCACCATAATGCTTCCCTTGCCACTCAATGATCAAAGGGCGGGTTGCCCCACCCTGTATTGACACCTGTGAAACCTAGGCTTTTAGTTTTTCAGCCTTAGCTTTGGCTTCTTCGATATTACCCACCATGTAGAAGGCTTGCTCGGGCAGATCATCCAGCTCACCGCTGAGGATCATCTGGAAGCCTTTGATGGTTTCTTCGAGGGTGACGTATTTGCCGGGGGCGCCAGTAAACACTTCTGCCACAAAGAAAGGCTGCGACAAGAAACGCTCAATTTTGCGTGCCCGCGCCACTGTCAGGCGGTCTTCCTCAGAGAGTTCATCAAGACCCAAAATAGCGATAATGTCCTGAAGCTCTTTGTAGCGCTGGAGGGTGGCTTGGACTGCCCGTGCCGTTTGATAGTGCTCTTCCCCCACAATGTCCGGCTGCAACATATTGGAGGTGGAGCCAAGGGGATCCACGGCGGGGTAAATCCCTTTTGCGGCTAGACCACGGGAGAGCACCGTTGTCCCATCCAAGTGAGCAAAGGTGGTTGCGGGAGCAGGGTCAGTCAAGTCATCTGCCGGCACATAGACTGCTTGAATCGAGGTAATCGAACCTTCGGTGGTTGAGGTAATCCGCTCCTGCAGAGCACCCACATCCGTACCAAGGGTGGGCTGGTATCCCACTGCCGAGGGCATGCGCCCGAGAAGCGCCGACACCTCAGAACCGGCTTGGACAAAACGGAAGATGTTATCAATAAACAGCAGCACATCCTGCTTGTTGACATCGCGGAAGTATTCAGCCATCGTCAGCCCCGACAGTCCAACCCGCATCCGGGCGCCGGGAGGTTCGTTCATTTGACCATAGACCAGGGCGATTTTGGATTTACTGGGATCATCTTTGTCAATAACCCCCGACTCAATCATTTCGTTGTAGAGGTCATTGCCTTCGCGGGTACGTTCGCCCACCCCAGCAAACACTGAGACCCCACCATGTTGGGTGGCAATGTTGTTGATGAGCTCCATCATGATCACGGTTTTGCCGACGCCAGCACCGCCAAAGAGGCCAATTTTGCCGCCCCGGCGATAGGGCGTGAGCAGGTCAATCACCTTGATGCCCGTTTCAAAGACCGAGGGCTTAGTTTCCAGTTGCGTAAAGCTGGGGGCAGGCCGGTGAATGGGCAGGGTTTCGGTGGCATTGACGGCACCTTTTTCGTCCACGGGTTCACCCAGCACGTTGAAGATGCGACCCAGGGTGGCTGTCCCCACGGGCACGCTGATGGGGGCACCGGTATCTACAACTTCCATCCCCCGTACTAAGCCATCGGTGCTGCTCATAGCAACAGCACGGACGCGGTTATCGCCAAGGAGTTGTTGCACTTCGCAGGTTACAGCGACCTCTAAGCCGGCCTCGTTTTTGCCTTGAATCCGCAGGGCGTTGTAAATGGCGGGCATTTTGCCGCTGGGAAATTCAATGTCAACGACCGGTCCAATGACCTGAGTGATAAAGCCTACATTGGTTCGTTCTGCTGATATGACCATGGACGTTTGCCTACTGTCTAGGTAAATTCATTTGCGTTTTTCAGAGGGCGATCGCTCCCCCGGGGGCACAGCGATCAAGACTGAAAGTGGAAAGCAGCTTTTGGTGCAAGCGCACCACAATACAACGTACCACTAATGCAACCTTTTTCTATCGGATTCAGTGGGATCCTGTGGCAGAGCAAACCTGAGGTCCTATTGACCTAACTCAGTTGCTGTGAAAAAGGCAGCAGGGCAGGACTTAGCCAACGACTTCAACTTCATCCTCAAAAAACCAAGTGCTAAAGCGATCATCAAAGGTGACAATGACGCCAACGCCACTGCCGTCCGTCATCTTAAAACCAGTAATTTGACCCACTTGGCCGAGTTTTTGAATAATGTCTTGGGCGACGCGATCGCGAATTCGACAGACGCGCACTTTTTGCCCCACGTCCATAGCAACTCCCAAACTTTGTATAATCCTTGAAAATCGTACCAAGAAACCGTCACATTCACACGGGTTTGTCCTATGGGTCGTCTGCGGGTTGGGCTATTGTTTGGAGGTCGCTCACGGGAGCATGAAGTTTCGGTGGTCTCGGCGGCGGCGATCGCCCAAGCCCTTACGGCGGGGGACAATCACGATCGCTATGAGGTGATTCCCATCTACATCCAAAAAGATGGTCGCTGGCGGCCCACAGAGCGGATTGGCATCCCTGAAGGCACGGCACCAGAGAGCTCCCTATGGCAGTTTCCAGCGGTGGTCGAGACCATTAATGTCTGGTTTCCCATTGTCCATGGCCCCAATGGGGAAGATGGAACGATTCAGGGACTCTTGGAATTGATGCAGCGCCCCTATGTGGGTTCGGGGGTGGCCGCCTCGGCCATTGGCATGGACAAAATTCTGATGAAAACCGTCTTTGGGGCAATGGGCTTACCCCAAGTACGTTATGTAGCACTTCAGCGCAGTGACCTGTGGTCAGATCCCTGTCGTTACAACCATTTGTGCGATCGCATTGAAACCGAACTGGGCTATCCCTGCTTTGTGAAGCCCGCTAACCTTGGCTCCTCGGTGGGCATTTCCAAAGCCAAAAATCGCCAACAACTGACAACTGCCCTTGAGGCCGCTGCCGAACTGGATCGCCGCCTCATTGTGGAAGCGGGTGTGGTTGCCCGCGAACTAGAGTGTGCCGTGCTCGGCAATGATAAGCCCCAAGCCTCGGTCGTGGGGGAGATTACCTACAGCAGTGAGTTCTACGACTACGAAACCAAATACACCGATGGCCGCGCTCAGCTCCATATCCCTGCGGAGATTCCCCCAGTGGTGAGTGAGCAAATCCGTACGATGTCGCTGCAAGCCTTTCAAGCCCTCGATGCTGCTGGCCTGGCTCGCTTTGATTTTTTCTATGTACCAAGCACTGGGGAAATATTGATTAATGAAGTCAATACGCTGCCAGGGTTTACCGCCTTGAGTATGTACCCGCAACTGTGGGCGGCCAGTGGCGTTCCCTTCCCAGAATTAGTCCATCGTTTGGTGCAATTGGCCCTGGAGCGACACGGGTAGCTCTTGGCCTGACCCCGTAAAGAAGATAAACCCGTAAGGAACCTAAAGAGTCATGACGGCGCTGCACCTAGGCCTTGACTTTCTCTACTAGATAACTCTATACTCATATAAGATTATAAAATTGTATGGTAGCCATCCTATGAAGCGATCGTTGCGGGGCAAGCCCAGTCAGTGGGCGACCATTTGGCTGTTCTTTTTAATTGCGATCGGTGGGCTCTGGTATCCGTGGCTGGGGTACCTGATGCTGGCAATGATGCTGGGAATTCCTGTGCTGGCCTATTTTCGGAGCCGCTATTGGTGTGGCAACCTGTGTCCTCGTGGGGCATTCCTTGATATTGTCCTCTATCACTTTAGTCCCCACCGTCCCTATCCCAAACTCTTCAAAAAACAGAGTTTTCGTTGGGCTGTGTTTAGCTTTATCATGACCGTTTTTGCCATTCGCATGACGTTGGCATGGGGCAACTGGGTGGCCGTGGGTGGTCTCTTTGTCAATATGTGTGTGGTCACCTCCATTGTGGCTATTCTGTTAGGGGTACTCTTTAATCAGCGGGCGTGGTGCGCGATTTGCCCAATGGGAACGCTTCAAGAATCTTTGGGCAAACTGGGAAGTGGCCAGGCAAAGGCGAAAAAAGTCAATGCTAAAGCGACAAAATTGTTGCCACCGGTGGAGTAAGCACGCGATCGCTACAATTTAAGGTATTCACTAACCGAGGCAACCAAGGTGAATACAATGCAAGAGTGGGGCTTTAGCAAAGACTGGTGGCGCAATCAGCGGGGAGAGTTTTGGGTCATTGGTCAAACGGTGCTGGGTATTGGCTTTATTCTGCTGCCGGTCGTCCGCGTAATAACCCTGCCCTTTGCGGTGCGTCTGGGGTTAACGCTTTCTCTAGGCCTTATTGGTCTAAGCTTAGCTATCGCTGGTCTGTTGAATTTAGGAGCAAATTTAACCCCCCTCCCCCATCCCAAGGAAAACGCTCATTTAGTAACCACGGGGGCCTATCGTTGGGTACGCCACCCTATCTACAGCAGTGTTATCTTTTTAGCATTGGCCTATGGGGTATGGCAAATCAGTCTATCCCACGGGCTGGGGGCGATCGCTCTTTTCATCTTTTTTGACCGCAAGGCAACTCGAGAGGAACAGTGGCTATCGGCTAAGTTTAAGGATTACTCAACCTATCGGCAGTCGGTGAAAAAACTGATTCCTTTTCTCTACTAATTTTATTTTGACTACTAATTTTTATCCCTTTGCTGAAACACAGCTTGAGCACAACTTGCCGCAGACTAGATACAGGGTAGTTCCAGCTCACAACTATTGCTACTGCCCCCGTGCGGAAGTTCTGATGGACGTTGTTCTTTGTCATCAAATTGCTGATTTTGACACCCTTGGGGCAGCCGTTGGCCTGACCCGCCTTTATCCAGGGACGAAAATTGTCTTGACAGGGGGGACCCACCCCAAGGTGGGGGAGTTTTTGGCCTACCATCGCGATGAATACCCTCTCATTGAAGCAAGGGCCGTTGACCCCAGCCAATTGCGGCAGATTTGGGTAGTGGATACCCAATGGCGTCGCCAGTTGGGGCAAGCGGCAGGATGGCTGGATCAACCCCAAGTACAAATTGGTCTGTACGACCACCATTTGGAGATGAGGGGGGACATTGTCTCGCAACAGCAATGGTTAGAACCTGTTGGAGCCACCAGCACCATTGTTTGCGAACAGTTGCAGGCGGCAGAAATTAGCCTTAGGCCCACAGAAGCAACTGTCCTGGCCCTAGGGATTCACGCCGATACGGGTTCCCTGACCTTTGAGCAAACCACGGTGCGGGATGTGCAGGCCTTGGCGTGGCTGTTGAGCCAAGGGGCAAATCAGCGGGCGATCGCCACCTATTCCGAGGCCGGTTTGAGTGAGAACTTGCAACCCCTCCTCCGGGAGGCTTGGGCTAATCTGCAGCAAGTGACTTATCAGGGCTATCGGCTGGGCTGGGTATTGCTACATACGGCGGAGTATCTTCCTGGCCTTTCACGCTTAATTACCCAACTCGTCGAGCTCAGTGAATCCGATGCGCTGCTCCTTGGTCATCAATATCGCCAACATCATCTGGCCATTATTGCCCGCAGTCACATTCCCAATGTCAATGTTGCCCATTTACTGGCTCCCCTGGGTGGGGGTGGTCATGCCCAGGCAGCGGCAGTGACAGTGACCACACAAACGCCAGAAGCACTCCTCAAGGGTCTATTGACTGCCCTCCAGGAGCAAATCCCCCATCCCCCCACCGCTGCCGAACTCATGTCGTCGCCCGTGCGAACCGTGCGTCCAGAAACGCCCATTGCCGATGCCCACCGTGTTTTGCTGCGCTATGGCCATTCCGGTCTGTCGGTGGTGAGTGCGGACGGGGAACTTCAGGGGATTATTTCACGGCGCGATTTGGATGTGGCCCTGCACCATGGGTTTGCCCACGCTCCAGTCAAAGGGTATATGAAAGCACCAGTGCATACTGTCTCCCCGTCCACGCCGCTGCCGGAGATTCAGGCCCTCATGGTGCAGTACGATATTGGGCGGTTACCGGTGGTGAATGAGCGGGGTGAGCTCGTCGGGATTGTCACCCGTACTGATGTATTACGGCACCTCTATGCCCTCAACCGCGAAAGGGAAACAGTGTGCCCCTTGCCGACCCTAAACCTTTATGAGGCCCTACGACGACGGTTGCCGGAGCAACTGTGGGCACTGCTACAGCGGGCGGCAGCGATCGCCAGGGAGCGTGGCTGGCAACTGTACCTCGTGGGCGGAGCGGTGCGAGATCTGCTCTTGGCGATCGCCCAGGGGAATCACCATTTACCCACACGGGAATTTGACTTGGTGGTAGATGGGGTACAGCAGGAGGAGGCCGCCGGGGTGCATTTGGCGCAAGCACTCCATGAACTTTACCCAGAAACCGATTTACAGATTTACGGTCAGTTTCAAACGGCGGCGCTCCATTGGCCGAAGGCATCACCCTTGGCAGGGTTTGCCGTGGATATTGCCACTGCCCGCAGTGAGTTCTACCCCTATCCGGCCGCGCATCCAGAAGTGGCCGCCAGTTCGATTCGCCAAGATCTCTACCGCCGCGACTTTACCATCAACGCCCTCGCCATGCGCCTCACTCCACCGCGCCACGGGGAGGTTCTGGATTTTTTTGGTGGGCAGGAGGATTTAGAGCGGGGACTGATTCGGGTTCTGCACCCCAATAGTTTTATCGAAGACCCAACGCGGATTTTTCGGGCCGTGCGTTTTGCGGTGCGCCTGGGATTTGAACTGGAGCCGCAGACCCGCCAGTACATTGAATATGCCCTCACCAGCGGTGTCTTTGCCACCCGCGATCGCCCCACCTCAAAACGGCCTTCCCTACAAAGTCGGCTGCGCAATGAACTGCGCCACATCCTTGAACTGCCCCTTGCCCCAAACGAACACTTTGGCGGTGAGCGGGCCTTGACGTTACTAGCGGAGTTGGGTGCCCTTGGCTGTTTAGATCGCCAAGTCACCTTTGATGAGGCGGCGAAGGTGCGCTTGCAGTTGGTTTGGCAGTGGTGGCCAGAGATCCCAGAGCGGCGGCAGTGGCAAACCTTTCCCCTCTGGGAGCTAGAACTGTTGGCCTTGATTGTGACCGTGCCCACAGCGGGGGCGATCGCCCGCCAACTGCAATTGGGGGAGCACCTAGGGGAGTGGTTAGACCACTTTCCTGAGCTGCAAGAGCAATGGCACAGACTGCGGCAGACAACACAACAGCCCAGCCATTACTGGGCGTTTTTGGAGACTCACCCCCTACCGCTCATTGTGCTCTTGGCAGCAGTGCTCAAGGCAATAGGGAATCAGGCAGCCTTAGCGGAGGTGGGTTTACTGCGGCAGTATCTCTGGCAGTGGCGCGTGCAAAGGCCACCTTTGAATGGCCATGATCTGCAACAGTTGGGCTACGCCCGGGGACCACAATTGCGGCAAATACTCCTGGCTTTGCGATCGGCGATGCTCGATGGCCTGGTGAGCGATCGCGCCAGTGCCATTGCCTATGTTGAAGCCCATTTCCCCAAGCCATGAATTGGTTTCGTCCTGTCATTGGTCAACCAACGGCTGTGCAACTGTTGACCCATGCCCTTAATCGCCAGCGACTGGCACCGGCCTATCTCTTTGTTGGCCCTGAGGGGGTTGGCCGTGCCCTCACTGCCCGCTGTTTTCTGCAAGCGATTCTCAATGAGGCAAGCAATCTGAGCAACCACCCGGATGTCCTGTGGATTGAACCCACCTACAGTGTCCAGGGAACGCTCTACACCCGTCGCCAACTGCTGGCGGCCGATAGGGAGATTCCCCGCAGTGCCCCCCAGATTCGCCTAGAGCAAATTCGCCAACTTAGCCGTCACCTTAGCCAACCACCTATGGCGGCGCCGCGATCGCTGGTGGTCTTGACCCAGGCTGAAACCATGAACGAAGCCGCCGCCAATGCCCTGTTGAAAACCCTCGAAGAACCAGGGCGTGCCACCTTGATTTTAATTGCCCCGAGTCCGTCGGCACTCCTGAGTACAATTGTTTCCCGCTGCCAGAAAATTCCCTTTTATCCCCTGAGTCGTCAGGATGTCGAGCAGGTCCTGCGACAGGTGGTGCCCCCTGACTTTTGGCATCAAGTCACTCCCGCCCTCCTGGAGTTGGGAGCAGGATCTCCGGGGGCAATTTTGCACGCGTGGCAAACATGGCAAGAGATTCCTGAGGCGTTTCGCCACCTCGGTGAACAGTTGACTGCTCCCCTACCTCTGCAAAGGGCTTTGGAATTGGCACGGGACATTACTCAATCCCTGGATGTGGAACGGCAGCTCTGGCTCCTCAGTCTAATGCAGCAACAAATTTGGCAGGAAAGAGGATTGCCTCAGTGTGTTGGGGTGCTTCAGCAATTGGAGCAGGCCCGCCAGTATTTGCAGCAGTACGTTCAACCTCGCCTTGTCTGGGAAGTGTTACTGATGCAGTTGGGGACCCTGTGATAGGCTGGCGGCAGCAGTTGCGAAGATGGTCAGACAGATGATGGCAAGACAAGAATGGCTAGGGGCGCTGGCGATCGCCCTTCTTGTGGGGGGCTGTCAGTCAACTGCAACGCGTTTGGAATCAGCCGCTGTGGCCCGTCCAGAGGCCAAAGGGATCGCAGTGGATGTGGCCGTGGCCCGCTTGGAGCAACCGGCAACCGTCTCAACCCTGACGGGCACCACTCGCCCCTACCGGGAAGTCTTGGTGCGATCGCAGGTGGAAGGTCAAGTGATTCGCCTCGGTGTGGATGTGGGCGATCGCGTTCAAGTGGGGCAACCGTTGGCAGAGGTGGATGCCATTGTGCTCAAAAATGCCCTTTTTCAAGCAGAGGCAGAACTCGCTGCCCGCCGCAATGAAGTGCACCAAGCCCAAGCGGCTGTCCAGCGGGCCCGGACTGCCGTCGCGGAAGCACGCCTCACCCTCCAACAGGCCGAAAGTGACGCCCAACGCCTGCAAACCCTCCTCCAGGATGGGGCAGTGCCAGCTCAAGCCGCAGAACAGGCACGCACAACAGCGCAAACAGCACGGCAGGTACTGCGTTCCCGCGAAGCAGAGGTGGTGACGGCCCAACAGGGGGTGGCCGTTGCTCAGGGTCGGCTACAAGCACAAATGGCCTTTGTTCAACAGGCACGGGCACGGTTGAATCAAGCTCTCCTGCGATCGCCCCTCAATGGCGTGGTGCTAGAGCGACTCACCGAAGTGGGTAACCTACTGCAACCCGGGGGGGAAGTTCTCCGTCTGGGGGATATACGTCAGCTCAAAGTGGTTGTGGAGGTCTCGGAACGGGAATTGGCTAGACTAGCCCCCGGCCAAGGGGCAACAGTCACGTTTGATGCGGTGCCCAACCGTATCTATGAAGGGCGGATTACCCGAATTTCACCTGCTGCTGCCGCGGCCCGTCTGATTCCTGTGGAAGTGGTGATTGACAATGCCGATGAACGCTTGGGCAGTGGCTTACTGGCACGGGTGGCTTTCCAAGGAGCGAAGGCGCCGCGCTTGATGATTCCCGAGTCTGCCCTGAGGGGGTTTGAAGAGGGGCAACTCTCCTCACGGCAGGGGAGCGTTTTTGTGGTCGTGGGCGATCGCGTGCAGGAGCGGCAGGTCACCCTCGGCCAACGGCGGCAGGGCCAGGTGGAAATCCGCAGTGGCCTCAAGGCCGGCGATCGCTATGTCGTGCGCTCTAGTCGCCCCCTGCGGCAGGGGGATAAGATTCGCCCCAGCATTTTCTCTGAGGGTTAATCCTAGGTTTATTGGCGCCCAATGGTCTCGTAGGGGTGCCAAGAGTGCAGTGCCCGCAGTTGCGGCGTTTTCTTCTGCTGGTGCGCTTCCATGCGGGCAAGGACATCATCGAGAATATCCACTGCTAACCCCACATAGGGGCCTTTGTTGAGCATGACACACTCCGCTCGCTCCGCCATGGCTGCATCGGTGATTTCGGCACGGGAGGGCACGCCTTTTTTCACTAAGTTCTCCAGGACTTGGGTGGCCCACACCACAGGCACGTGGGCAGCCTCACAGATCCAGAGGATTTCCTCCTGCATTTCCGCCAAGCGTTGGTAGCCAATTTCAACAGCGAGATCGCCCCGCGCAATCATGACACCAAAGGGTTGTTGACCTGCCGCCTGGATGATCAGTTCTGGCAGTGCCCGAATGGCTTTGGGGGTTTCAATTTTGGCAATGATGCCTATCTGATTGGCGCGATCGCCACAATGATGCGCCAGTTCCCGTTGCAGTAGGGCAATATCCTCAGCGGACTGAACGTAGGAGTAGCCAATGATGTCAGCATGGCGGCAAGCAAAGGCCAGATGCTCGCGATCGCTCGCGGTCAAAGGACACAGGCGCAAATCACTGTCGGGGAAGTTCAAGCCCTTGGCCACCTTCAGCCGCTGCCCTTCCTTGCAGTGGGTAATGGTGAGTTCTACCCCTTGGGCATCTTTGCTGAGAATGCGACCGCCAATGTGGCCATCATCAATCCAAACCCGCTGCCCCACCTCTAATTGGGGCAAAATTTCTGGCAAGGAGCAGGTGAATTGCGGTATCTCTGCGCCATCAGAGCAAATTTCCGTTGTCAGTCGCAGGCGATCGCCCCTGTGGACGCGCACCGTTTGCGGAAAAATGTCGGCAATGCGGGGTTTGGGCCCCCCCAAGTCCATGAGAATTTTGCAGGGTTGACCCGTCATGTGACTTGCCACACGCAGATGCTCAATCATCGCTTCCCAAGTAGCGGGGTCATCGTGGGCACAGTTGATGCGGGCACAGTTCATTCCCTTGCGCAGGAGCGTAATACCCCATTGCCGGTCAGTGGCCGCTTCAGTGGGGAGGGTCACCATAATCCGCACATGGCGTTGGCCACGAATCGGGCCAAAGAGTTCCTCCGTTTGGCGGCGCAGTTGGCGATCGCCCGCAAAAAAAGCCTCAAGGGGTGGGCGCGGCGGCAGAGCCTCATGGGTATGACAAAGGGCACCCAAGGTATTGATCACCGCATCCAAATTGGGGAGCACCCGTGACTCAATCCGTCCTAGGGACGACAACCCCCAAGGCATCAAGGCCATTTGCATTGCCCGTAGATCCCGCCAGCGCAAGGCCAAATAGTAGGCAAGATTGCGCGCACTAGGTATAAATTCGGATCGCTTAATTTTTGATTGCCATTCTTGAAAACGGGCGTCCCCCTCCTTAGTAATTTCCTGCCGCAGTTCTAACAGGCTATGGAGCAGGGCAGCAGGGGAAATGGGTACAGTTGGCACCTCCAGCAACATGACCGCCTCCTAGATAACTTTTAAGGGATTGGATGATTGGGCTGGATTTACGGCAAATCAAGATTTCATAGGGATTTGGGAGAAATTTAATAATCCTTGAAAACCATAAATTAATGGCTTAACAATACCCCTCACGGCAAAACATAAATAAACATTTCTTTACATCAATGGGCTGCAACGATCAGTTGCGCCTAAACCGTATTTCTTTCTGACACAACTCTATCTATCTTTCAGTATATCTGCCGCCTTCATTTGGGGAATCTTAATTTTCTCCCAAGCAAAAGGATTAAGAGTTACTACAGGCGTTCCAAACAGATTTCCCAGTTCTGTTATGTTCTCAATAGAGATGTTGATTGTCGTGCCCTTACCAGTGCCCCTATGGATCGTCATCCTTCGTTGCAGCTACTCAAATACTCCTATCAGTCCGCAGTGGCCTGGTGCCAAGAACACGGCTGGACCGATCTCTTCATTGAGCAGTACCAGTATTGGGCGTTTCCACCGGGGGGAGTGATGCCCCTACCCTTGCCCACGGAGGGGTTGCAATTCATTGAACTGCCGGTTGCCCTCTCGCCGCAGCAACGACGCCTACAGATGTTGGCCCTGGCGATCGCTCTAGTCACCACGGGCTTGAGTGGCTGGCTTCAGTCTTTGTTTCCACTTGTCATCGGCTTTAGCTGCTGTGCGCTCTTGATTGCAGCCCAAGAACCCTAAGGTCAATGCCTGATCTGCTGATACACTGGAGAACTGGTCTGCACTCCGGTGTATTTCCTTGATTGCCTCCTCCGTAATCAGAGAACTCCCACCCCTTTGGCCTAGCGGCACGCGTTTTCACAGTCCGGGTTGTTCCTTTAGCTATGAAGTCGTGGGGGCCTGTTGTCGCCTTTTTGATCGGGAACAGTTACCGTGGCCCTGTTGTCGCATTGCTTGGCGCAGCAAAGAACCCAGTTGGCGACGCATTGGCCGGCGGCTTGTCCTCGATAGGGCGACAAAACGGCATCCCAGCTATTGGGTGCGCCACATTGAAACAAACACCATGATGGTCATAACCCTCTATTGGGTAGAGCTGGCGGCGAGCGATCGCCAGTGGTGGTACGGCAAAGGCTAAACTTATTGCGAAATAATTGCAAAATTACCCGTCTAATCCTAGAATATTCCACGGGTTGATTTTAGGAGAGATTCTCAACTATGGAGAAAGTAGGTCGCCGTGTATTCCTGGGCATGGGCGCCGCAGCAACAGCTTATGTAACCCACTACCTCTGGAACCAAAATACTGAGTCAAGCTATGCGCAACAGTCCTCAGGGGGTGTGATCAATGTTTATTCGGCACGGCACTACGACACAGATAAAGCCCTCTACAACGGTTTTACGCAGCAGACGGGGATTCGCGTCAACATTATTGAGGCTGAAGCTGATGCCCTCATTGAACGGATTCGCAGTGAAGGGAGTCGCACTCCTGCCGATGTGCTGATTACTGTGGATGCCGGTCGCTTGTGGCGAGCACAGCAAGCCGGCATTTTGCAGCCAATTCAGTCAAGGGTACTCAACAGCATTGTGCCAGCAAACCTACGGGAGCCTCAAGGCCACTGGTTTGGTCTCTCACGGCGGGTGCGGGTGCTGATTTACAACAAATCAAAGGTAAATCCAAGCCAACTGTCCACCTATGAAGACCTAGCCAATCCCAAGTGGCGTCGCCAGATTCTCACTCGCAGTTCCAGCAATATCTATAATCAATCCCTCACCGGGTCTTTGTTGGCGATTCATGGCGAACCGAAAACAGAAGAATGGGCACGGGGATTAGTGCAAAACTTTGCCCGCCCGCCGGAAGGAAACGATACGGCGCAAATTCGAGCCTGTGCTGAGGGAGTTGGCAGTGTAGCAATTGCAAATCACTACTACTTGGCACGGTTGATTGCCTCCAATAAAGCAGAAGACCGTGCAATTGCTGAGAAGGTGGGCCTATTCTTCCCGAATCAGCGCGATCGCGGTGCCCATGTAAATATCTGTGGCGGCGGTGTCGTAGCCGGCGCCCCCAATCGTCAGGCGGCAATTCGCTTTTTGGAGTATCTGGTGAGTCCGAAGGCACAAGAAATGTTTGCGATGGCCAATTTTGAATATCCAGTGCGCTCGGGGGTACCCGTGCATCCGATTGTGAAGCAATTTGGCAACTTCCGCGGTCAGAATGTCAATGCTGCAGTGTTTGGTCGCAATAATGACGCGGCCCTGCGGATTATGGATCGGGCGGGATGGCGCTAACGTCCTAAAATAAGCGATCGCTCCCCTTAATCGTTCCTGTGTCTTGCCCACTCATTGCCTACACGATTCTTCTGGCGGCGGCCCTCCTTGACTTTGGTTTTGGCGATCCCTGGGGCTGGCCACACCCGGTACGCTGGATGGGAGCCTATATCCAATTCCTCAGCCATTGGTTCAACTATGGCCAAGGCTGGCCAGTTTGGGGACAGCGGTTGGGGGGGGCACTGCTTACCCTGAGCTTAATCCTAGGTTCTGCCCTAATCAGTTGGGGCTTAGTGATACTGGGGATGGCAATTTCACCCCTCCTCGGTTGGGGAATTGCTGTGGTGGGTACCGCCAGTGGCTTTGCGGGTCGTAGTCTACGGGATGCAGCGGCAGAGGTATTGGCACCTTTGGCAACTGGCAATCTTGAAGGGGCACGCCAGTCCTTGGCCAAGTATGTGGGTCGGGAAACTGCCGAGTTAGAGCCCCCTGAGATTCTGCGCGCTGTTCTAGAAACGGTCAGTGAAAACGCCACTGATGGAATGGTGGCGCCCCTCTTTTATGGGGCGATCGCCACCCTTATCGTGCCGCAAGTGAGTCCCTTGCCGCTGGTCATGGCCTATAAGGCCGCCAGCACCTTGGACTCGATGATCGGCTACCGTGAGCCACCCTACACCCATTGGGGGTGGTTTGCCGCCAAAACTGATGATGTCCTCACATGGTTGCCCTGTCGGTTGTTGGTCTTTCTCGTTGCCCTCTGTTCTGGGCAGTGGCGGCGAGTGTGGCAGTGGTGTTGCCGCGATGCCCCTAAGGATCCTAGTCCCAATTCTGGTTGGAGTGAGTGTGCCTATGCAGCCGCTTTGGGGGTACGTCTGGGGGGCACGAATATCTACCGCGGCACGGTGAAGGTGAAACCCTTTTTAGGAGAACCGTTACACTCCCTTGATCAAAAAACGATCTGGTCTGCGCTTGACCTTAGCCGCCAGATTTACCTCATGGCCTTAGGATTGACAGGAATACTTTTATTAATTTCTTGCAAATTATTTTCTATTTAGCAATAGAGCTAAGACGTTCTACTGGTCAATTCCTCCATTCAACGGTTGCAATGGTCACCGCCCTTGGTGATGAGCATCATCAGTTAGGGGTGAGAAATACCACCGGTGCTCTTAGTCAACCCATCTAGGATAAGAGTATTCACCCCGGAGGGGCTAGATAAAACCGTTCTCTCCACTTACACAAAAGGACACCCAATGCTGAATCAAAAAGGCTTACTTCTCGCTTGTCTCGCCGTTGCCCTCAGCCCCGCTGTGAGCCGTGCTGTACCTCTAGCTTCCACCCAGACCCTGCAATCGCAACGACCAAGTAATAATGTGGAACTCAAAATCCCAAGCAATCTGCAGGTGCGCCCTACCATCATCGGGAAGGTTACTAAATCTCATTCCATCTCCTGCAATGAGATTGTGATTAATGCTACACTGCATCCTCCCGGCAGCTTTCCAGTAGGAGGTGCTACCGCTACTTTGTCACCTACTGGTAGCAATGGTTGTAGTTACAAAATTACCGTTCCACCAGAGCTACTCGGTAAGAAGGTTTATCTCTGGGGAACGTTCAAAGTCCCTTCATCCCTGTTGTCAATTGAACCCGTGGGCTGGCAAAGTCCCATCTCTGTGCCTCAACAGTTAGGGATTTCCCAAAGCTACGACTTTGTTGCTAAGGAAACACTAATTCATTAAGGCTAAATAAATAAAGGAATCCTGAGAGCGCCCCTAGGGCTGACTAGCTTCTAGCCAATCGAAGATGCGGTCAAGCTGCTCAAGGCTCACCAAGCCATACTGCCAAAGAACAACCGGCAACAGATTCACCTGCTCATCGCAGTGCTTGAGGCCAAAGTCAATGGCCGCGGTGGGCAGTGCCATCTCCCGCTGTAGGAAGTCAATGAGTCGTGTCCAACGTGGCGTTTTCATGATTCCTATAACTACCACACCTTACTCTCTATCCTAGGGATTAATCTGAGAAAATGCAACATTTCGTTACAAAACCACAGACAATGAAATAATCAGCCTGCTATTTGGTATGATGCCTGCTATTTTCGGGGACACTTTCCCCAGAGCCTTCCCCCACCAGAGGGAGTTTCTAGAAGCAAAGGCTGAATGATTCGTCTTGGGCAAAACGTTCTAAGTAAAGATACTCAAGCGTAGCTCGTTATACTAAACTCTGATGGGTGTTGTTCAAGCTCAGCCTAGAGAAAACAGCAACCTATTCAGTTGTTTTAAGGATGTGTTCATGACCCAAGCGACCGTTGCCAAACCCCCCATTGCCTGGCCTACGGCGACCTTTATTATTTTTGTCCACCTCGGTGCGCTTCTTGCTTTTTTGCCCAGCATGTTTAGCTGGAAAGCAGTCCTGCTGGCCCTTGTGCTCCACTGGTTGACCGCTGGTATCGGTATTACCCTTGGTTGGCACCGTCTGGTCTCCCATCGTAGTTTCCAAGTTCCTAAGTGGCTGGAGTATTTCCTGGTTTTTTGCGGCACGCTCTCAATGCAAGGGGGGCCGATTTGGTGGGTTGGGCTGCACCGCCATCACCATCTGTACTCCGATCAACCAAATGATCACCACGATTCCCGTAAGGGCTTTTGGTGGAGCCATATTGAATGGATGTTTCGTGAGGTGCCGGCGGAGGCAGAAATTCCCCGTTTCACCAAAGATATTGCCGATGACCCCGTCTATCGATTTCTTGACAAGTACTTTCTTCCCATCCAGGTGGTCTTGGCCATTGTCCTTTATCTCTGGGGGGGCTGGCCATTTGTGGTTTGGGGAATTTTTGTGCGGCTTGTAACGGTCTATCACACCACTTGGCTGGTCAATAGTGCTACCCATACCTTTGGCTATCGCACGTTTGAAACTACGGATCACTCAACAAATTGCTGGTGGGTAGCTCTGTTAACCTTTGGTGAGGGCTGGCACAATAATCACCACGCCTATCAATATTCGGCACGCCATGGTTTGCAGTGGTGGGAATTAGATCTGACGTGGCTCACCATTCGCTTCTTGCAATTCCTGGGCTTGGCTACGAAGGTGCGTTTGGTGGAGGCACCGGCAGCTTCTTCCCAAAACTAGCGCGCAATGCGGGTTCTGATTCTCGGTTGTGGTTATACAGGAACTTGGTTGGCGCGATCGCTCCAAGCCCAAGGCATTGATGTGGCCATTACCAACCGGCGGGGGAAGCTGCCCCCAGAACTCAGCACCATTCCCTGTTTTCCTTTTAAATGGGAGCAGCAGGGGGAGCAATTTCCCTTGGCACCAGCCGCCCTTGAGGGGGTAACCCACGTCCTTAATAGTATTCCCCCCGATCGCCAAGGGGAGGATGCGGTTGCGCTAGCACTGTTGCCTCAGCTAGAAAAACTCAATCTGCAATGGTTTGGCTATCTTTCAACAACGGGGGTCTATGGCGATCGCCAAGGGGACTGGGTAGATGAAGCGACACCCGTCAACCCTCAAAATTTGCGTTCACAACACCGCGTCAGGATTGAGCAAATCTTTCTCAACGCCAATCTGCCTACCCACATTTTTCGCCTCCCCGGCATCTATGGCCCCGGAGAAGGACGCAATCCTATCGCTCGCATTCTCAAAGGCGATGTTCAACTCATTGAGAAGCCGGGGCACTACTTTTGCCGTATCCATGTGGCGGATATTGTCCAAACCCTGGAGCGATCGCTGGCCCAGCCTACCCCGCAGGAAATCTATAACCTGAGTGATGATCAACCCTCAGAGTCACTCCCTGTTCTACTCGAGGCCTATCGTCTTTTGGGTCGCCCAGCACCGCCGGCAATCCCCTTGGCGGCTGCCAATCTCAGTCCTATGGCTCAATCTTTTTGGCGGGAATCTCGCCGAGTGCGCAATGATAAAATCAAGCAGGTTTTGGGGGTCAAGCTCCGCTATCCTTCCTACCGCGAAGGGCTAGGGGCGATCGCCCGTGAATTGGGTCTTTGAGGTCAACTGCCGCCCCGGCTGAAGGATCGGTGCCTGGCATCTAGGGGGTTGGTCGCCGTCGCTGGAGAAACTCAGGAATGTCCAACTTGGGTTTGGCTTCAACCTCTGGGGCAGGTGCTTCAGGAGTGGGAGATGCTGTTGTTAGGGGGCGGTTCGTCAGGGGTGTTGTCTTGGTTGTGGCACGGGTGCGGCCCATGGGTTCACCACTAAAGCCAGTAGCGATAACGGTGATTTGAACTTCCCCTTGCATTTGGGGATCAATCACAGCACCAAAGATGATATTAGCGTTGGCATCAGCCACATTGTAAATGACCTCTGCCGCAGCATTGACTTCATGGAGGGTGAGATCTGTGCCCCCTGTAATGTTAAAGACAACGCCCTTGGCCCCCTCGATAGACCCCTCCAGTAGAGGTGAAGAAATGGCACTGAGGGCGGCTTCAGTGGCTCGTGACTTTCCAGAGGCAATACCAATGCCCATCATGGCAGAACCGGCATCGGCCATCACCGAGCGAATATCGGCAAAATCCACGTTAATCAGCCCCGGCAGGTTAATAATGTCGGAAATGCCCTGAACCCCTTGGCGCAGCACATCATCGGCAACGCGAAACGCATCCTGAACCGATGTTTGCTCAGAGATCACCGAGAGAATCTTGTCATTGGGAATCACGATTAGGGTATCAACGCGACTTTGCAGGGCTTCAATCCCTTCATCGGCTTGACTTGCTCGACGACGACCCTCAAAGGTAAAGGGACGGGTCACCACTGCCACAGTTAGGGCTCCCTGTTCCTTGGCCACTTCCGCCACAATTGGGGCAGCACCAGTGCCAGTACCGCCACCCATGCCACAGGTAATGAAAATCAAATCAGCATCCTTGAGCGCGGCAGCAAGGTCTTCGCGGGATTCTTCAGCCGCCTTTTGACCAATGGCAGGGTTGCCACCTGCACCAAGACCACGGGTGAGTTTCTGACCAATTTGCAGGCAGCGGTGGGCTTGGGATTGGGCGATCGCCTGCGCATCAGTATTGACGCACCAAAACTCAACACCAGCCACATTACTGGCAATCATGCGGTTGACTGCATTGCCACCGCCACCACCGACACCAATCACTTTGATGCGCGCCGCTGAAGTTTCCACCAAGCTGTCATAACTCCTTAACACATCGGCTGGTGCGCCATGGTCATTGTTGCCAGATGCAATGCCTACCTCTCCCAGGACAAAGGGGGCGCGGACTTCAGAGGGAACAGGTTCCGTAGGCCACTGTTGATCTGACTCCATAACGCAACTATCTTCACCCATGATAAATATGGGGCAACTATATCATGAACTCTAGCAAAGGTATCGGCAACACCTCAGAACAATGATCTAGTCCTTCAGCCTAACTCAGGGGAGAGCGGGCTTTGGCCAAAAGACCGTGCTTGGGGGCAAAAATCATCGTCAGCAAAAAAATCACTGCTTGCAGGACAACAATACAGCCACCCGTTGACACATCAAGATAGTAACTAATGTAGGTGCCCAGTAAACTGCCGAGACCACCCACGGCTAGGGCAATCAGTACCATGATGCCAAAGCGATCGCTCAGCAAATAGGCGGTTGCCCCCGGTGTAATTAGCATCGCCACAACGAGAATGATGCCCACGGTTTGCAGGGCAGCCACAGTGGTTAGGGATAGCAATGCCAGCAGGAGATAGTACAGCAGTGTTGTATTCAGACCAATGGTGCGGGCATGGGTCGGGTCAAAGCAAAAGAGGATGAAGTCGCGATGCAGTAGGGCGATCGTGATCAGTGTTATGAGGCTAACAACGACCGTCTGCCAGAGGTCGCGATCGCTAATGCCCAAGACATTCCCAAAGAGAATATGCATCAAGTCAACACTGCTGGCGGTCTTCGAGAGCAACACCAACCCCAAAGCAAAAAAGCCCGTAAACACCAAGCCAATAACGGTATCCTCCTTCACCCTTGTCTGCTGCTGAATGAAACCAATCAGAGTTACGGCCATCAGACCAAAGACAAAAGCTCCCAAAGCAAAGGGTAACCCTAGCCAGTAGGCCAAAACCACACCAGGTAAAACTGCATGGGACACGGCATCCCCCATCAGGGCCCAGCCTTTCAGGGTCAAAAAACAAGACAATACGGCACAAACGCCACCCACAAGGGTGCTTACTCCCAGTGCCTTGACCATAAACGCGTGTTGCAGTGGCTCCAATAGCCAGGTGATCATCATCTGTCCTCTATGCCTGAAGAGTATGATAAGGTACTGCCAGTACAGTCGGCGTGCGGTTCTCGTGGATGGCATCCTGTTACTGAACCCTTGGTGGATGGGTATTTTGCTAAATACCGTCCTTGGCGCGATCGCCCTCCTGACGCGGCAAAAATTACTCACCCGAGCAGGACTCTTCCATGGGTGGCTCCTCGGCGTGCTGATTTGGGGCACCTTGAGCTGGCAAGGCTATTTGATTGTCATGGTCTATTTCCTTGTCGGTTCAGCTGTCACTCACCTCGGCATGACCGAAAAAGAGGCCGCTGGTATTGCGGAAAAACACTCAGGGGCACGCGGACCGGAGAACGTCTGGGGATCAGCCTTTACAGGGACTGTCTGTGCACTCCTTGCAGTTTTACTTCCCCAATGGCGGGCGTTATGCTTAGTGGGGTTTGTTGCCAGCTTTAGTACTAAGCTGTCGGACACCTGCGCCAGTGAAGTAGGCAAAGCCTATGGCCAGCGCACGTTTCTGATCACCACATTGCAAGCGGTGCCGCGGGGGACTGAAGGTGCCGTGAGCTTAGAGGGAACACTGGCGGGGCTAGTTGGTGCGACTATAATTGCTCTGCTAGGCTGGCGTGTGGGCTTGATGGGGGCGATCGCCATTCCCATTTGCATCCTTGCTGCTTTCTTCGCCAATCTTGTGGAGAGCCTAGTGGGAGCAACGCTTCAGGGACGCTACCCTTGGCTGAGCAATGAACTGGTCAATGGTATTAACACAACGGTGGGTGCGGTCCTTGCCATGGGGGCGATCGCTCTTTTGCGGTTTGCTGTCTAGTGAACCTCTGTTATTGAGCAGCAGGTAATCGCTTGAGGATTTCTTGGACCACGGTTTGAGCAAATAACTCCACTGAGAAGGCTTGAGCTGCCTCTGAAGCAAGAAAATGGCAAATTGCCCTTTGATAGTCAATGTAAGTTTCCTCTGGCATGCCTCGAATAAATTCATAGAGTTCATTGTAGGATTTAAATTGGCGGCGGTCAATCATACACTCTGCCGGGATATAGTCTGTCACATCCTCCGCTCCCCAATAGATAGGCACATTTCCCGCACAAAAAGCATCAAATATTTTCTCTGTGATATATCCCTGTAGTCCTTTAACATTCTCATAAACAATAGAGAAACGGGCCTTCTCTAAGACTTCTCGCTTCGTTGGAATCACCCCTCGCCAAGACGATGGCTGCCAGTAAAGCCAACGAGGAATAACTTTCTCAAGAGGATGCGTAATAAAAGAAAGTTGCTTTGGGAACTTAGATGAAAAAGTCCACAGATGTCCATAGAGTTCAAAATCCGCTGGAGCATGCTCCTCAAACCAGCGAATTGCCCGAATACGCTCAGGATAAAGGTTCTGAGGAGACCACCATTGAGCCAGACGTTTATTTGAAGCAATCATTACAACAAGCTGGGGTCTGTTTTTATAGCCATCAACCACTCCTTCGCCCAAAGAATGGGGTAACTGAATTTTCGTAGCAATGCCAAGATGAGCCAGTTGCGGATCCCATGAGAAACACCACCGGTACTGACGGCGCAGCCAGTTTAAGTTTCCATTGGGCGGATATACCAATGAATTTTCATTTAACACAACAAATAACGGTACATTATAACTTCGAGCATGAACGTCAAGATGTAGCTCAAAGTCAGGCTGTTGTGAGCCAATAACATCTTCGGTTAGAAGATGGCACCCAACCTGTTCAAAGGCGTTCTTGAGGGCAACCCAAACTATATTTTTTGCATCAAAGATGCTTGACAGTGGTATAGTATAGTTGTGCTTTAGGAGGCCTATCATAAAATCCTTGATTGATCCCTAGGTGTTGAATTAGAACTTTCAGAAATTTATTTTGCCATGAATCTTATTAAAAAACCACTTATTTCAGTTATTTTACCTGTTTATAATTCCGAAAAACATATCCAGCTGACTATAGAGTCCATTATTAATCAAACGATTCATGATTTTGAGTTGATTATAATTAATGATGGTTCCTCAGATAAATCATTTGAAATAGTGTCGAATTATGCAAAAATTGATTCTCGTATTTGCTTAATCAACCAATCTAACCAAGGTTTAGCTAAAACACTGAATAAAGCAATTGAAATTGCCAGGGGTGAATATATCGCCAGAATGGATGCAGATGACGTAGCTCTACCTTACAGATTGGCATATCAGCTTACCCTTCTTCGGGAGAAGAAATTAGATATTTGTGGCGCATCGGTTCAACTCATCGGCGCAGCAACTGGTTACTGGCACTATCCCTATTCCCATGAAGGTTGTGAAGCAGAGCTGTTGTTTGGTGTACCTTTTGCCCATCCATCTGTGATGGGTTACTCTAGGGTCTTCAGAGAGCTGAAATACTCGTCTGTTTTATCTGTTGTGGAAGACTATGATCTGTGGCAGCGGGTATGGGCAGCAGGGTTCAAGATGGGCAATGTACCAGAGGTCCTTCTTCAGTATCGAGTACATCGAAAACAAATTTCAGCCCTTTACCGACGCCAACAAGCCCAAAATAGTCGGCAGATTCGTTCCCGTCATTGGCAGCAACTGCTGAGGTCAAAGCTAGGAATTTCAGAAACTGAGGCTCAAGAGGCTGAAAAAAATCCATGGAAAACCATCCAACTTCTAAGGGAGCTACAGCAATGTTATAAAGGAACAGAAGCAGAAAAAATCCTGCGCTACGCCTTCTTGCGCCTTTGTTCCCATCGCCTCCACAGCTGGGTTCTAAGTCAAACAAGTTGAGTCAGCCCCTCAATAGAAGTTTTTAGGAGCAATCATGTTTTTCAGTGTTGTCATCCCTACCTATAACCGCCTGCCGATTTTAGAAAAGTGTCTGCGGGCGATCGCCCATCAAAGATGGCATCCTGATCTGGGCATCAAGGGCTATGAAGTCATTATTGTTGACGATGGTTCAACGGACAATACGGTTGAGTGGCTCAAAGCGCATCAGCCTGAATTCCCCTGTGTGCAATGGTTGCAACAGGAGCATCTTGGCCCTGCAGCTGCTCGCAATCTGGGTATCCAAGCGGCTCAGGGTGACTGGATTATCTTTATTGATAGCGACTTAGTTGTGACTTCAACCTTCTTAGCAGCCCATGCTCGGTGCTTAATGCGAGAACAAAAACGCCTTGGAATAGAGGATGTGACTCAGGTCCCTGCCTTTTCCTATGGGCGTGTGATCAATACCTGTAATTTTGAAGATCCAACTTCAGAGCCATATAAGATCACTGATTTTTCAGCTGCCTATTTTGCAACAGGAAATGTGGCGATCGCCCGCCACTGGTTGGAAAAGGCAGGCCTCTTTGATACCCAGTTTCAACTCTACGGCTGGGAAGATTTAGAACTAGGGGTGCGCCTAAAAAAATTAGGTTTACGATTACTGAAGTGCCCTGAAGCCGTTGGCTACCACTGGCATCCCTCCTTTTCCCTCAGCCAAGTGCCTGCCCTCATTCAGAAAGAGATTGAAAGGGGGAGAATGGGGGTCTTGTTCTATAAAAAGCATCCGATTTGGGAAGTGAAGCTCATGATTCAAATGACCCCTTTTCATTACCTTCTTTGGGCAATCCTATCCCTCGGTGGTATGCTCAATGAAAAAACACTGGCGCCCCTGTTGCAATGGTTGATTAACATCGGTCGCCCCCAAGATGCCCTTGAAGTGGCTCGCATCTTTTTGAACTGGTACAATGTTCAAGCGGTTTATGCAGCCTATCAAAATGAAATTAAAGCGATGTAAGGAACCAGTGGCAAATTGACGGGCAAGCTTTTGATAGAATTAATTAGCTTCCCTCCATATTTGAGTTTCCAAGTAGCGGTTGTTAGGCTAGTAATTTTTTATGAGCAGGCCAACCCTGTCACCAGCACTCAAAGCCCGTTTAGCGACGCCATTGCAGATTGGCTCTGTTACGGTCAATAGTCGGGTATTGCAGTCCCCTTTAGCAGGTGTGACCGACCTAGTCTTTCGGCGCTTGGTGCGCCGCTATGCCCCTGAGTCAATGATGTACACCGAGATGGTCAGTGCTTCGGGGCTGCACTATCTGAAAACATTACCCCGGATTATGGAAGTGGATGCGCATGAGCATCCCATTAGTATTCAGCTTTTTGACTGCCGGCCTGATTTTCTCGCAGAAGCCGCGATAAAGGCAGTGGCTGAAGGGGCGGATACCGTGGACATCAATATGGGCTGCCCCGTGAATAAAATCACGAAGAATGGCGGTGGTTCTTCCCTGCTGCGGGATGTGCAAACAGCAGTAACGATTGTGCGTACGGTCTCAAAGGCGGTGCCTGTGCCAGTCACGGTGAAAACTCGCATTGGCTGGAGCGATGAGGAAATCAATATCCTTGACTTTGCCAAGGCGATGGAAGATGCTGGCGCAGCCATGATTACGGTGCATGGGCGTACCCGTGCCCAGGGCTTTAATGGCCCAGCCCGCTGGGAGTGGATTGGGCGGGTGAAGGAGCGCGTCAGTATTCCCGTGATTGCCAATGGCGATATTTTCTCGGTAGAGGCGGCAGTCCGCTGCTTGGAGCAAACTGGGGCAGATGGGGTGATGTGCTCGCGGGGAACGATGGGATATCCCTTCTTGGTGGGAGAAATTGATCACTTTTTGAAAACAGGGGAATTGCGGCCGGCGCCAACGGTGGTTGAGCGTCTGCAATGTGCGCGGGATCATCTGATTGCCCTCTGGGAGTACAAAGGGGAACGGGGGATTCGCCAAGCGCGTAAGCATTTGACGTGGTACGCCAAGGGCTTTGCCGATGCAGCGGCACTGCGCAGTGAATTGTGTCGCATTGAAACCCTAGGGGCTGGTTTAGCTCTCCTGGATGCAGCAATTGAGCGCTTGCAAATGGCCTCCGAAACAGAGGCGATCGCAGCCTAAACAAATGAAAAAAAAAGATTAGAAAAAAAGATTAAAGATTTGTGTTTTGCAACAAAAGATTTGTGTTTCGCAACATTTGCACAAAAATTTCGTAAAAAAACTCCTAGAACCGACAGGTTATACGGGTTATAATGAAACTGTAGGTGTAAGCAGGCTAGAAAATAGTAATCAGGCTGGGCCTACAAAAAGTTCGTTTGCATTTGTAGATTGAGCACAATTTTTTAATCTCTTACCCATTTTCTAGCATTTACAGTTAGCAGGTTCTGACTGGTTGGAAGGGGCGATCGCTATCGGTTACAGGCGATCGCGAGAAATTGCTGCCCACTTGATGAGGAACATGGACTATGAACTGTACACGCCACACTACCCGCTACACAGAATTGCCCGAAGCGGCATGGCAAGGATTTACAGGGGGTGACTGGGTTGAGCACATTGATGTGCGCGACTTTATTCAGCGCAACTATACCCCCTACACTGGAGATGCTTCCTTCCTCGTAGGCGCCAGCGATCGCACCCAGCAACTCTGGGCAAAAGTGCGTGCGCTGATGGCTCTCGAGCGCGAAAAAGGCGTCCTTGATGCCGATACCAGCGTACCTTCCTCAATCACAGCCCACCCACCGGGTTACATCGATCGGGAGCTGGAGCAAATCGTTGGCCTGCAAACCGATAAGCCCTTGAAACGGGCGATTATGCCCTTTGGCGGCATTCGCGTGGTTGAAACCGCCCTCAAGGCCTACGGCTATGAACTAGATCCGCGCACGAAGGAAATCTTTACCAAATATCGCAAAACCCACAACGATGGGGTCTTTGATGCCTACACACCCGAAATGCGCCGCTGCCGCAAATCGGGGATCATTACCGGACTGCCAGATGCCTACGGTCGGGGTCGGATTATTGGTGACTATCGCCGCGTGCCGCTCTACGGGGTGGATCGCTTGATTGCCGACAAACAGGCGCAGCAGGCCTCCCTTGACGTCGATGTCATGGATGAAGAAACCATCCGCCTGCGCGAAGAGCTCTCAGAGCAAATCAAAGCCCTCCATGAACTCAAGGAAATGGCCGCCAGCTATGGCTTTGATATTTCACGGCCAGCGGCCAATGGCAAAGAGGCTATTCAGTGGCTCTACTTTGGCTACCTGGCGGCGGTCAAAGAACAAAACGGCGCTGCCATGTCCCTTGGGCGGGTCTCAACCTTTCTGGACATTTACTTTGAACGGGATTTGCGTCACGGCACAGCCACAGAAGCCGACCTTCAAGAGTGGATTGACCACTTTGTCATGAAACTGCGGATGGTGCGCTTCCTGCGGACGCCGGAATACAATGAACTCTTCTCTGGGGATCCCACGTGGGTCACGGAGTCCATTGGCGGTATGGGTCTCGATGGTCGCCCGTTGGTGACGAAAACCAGCTTCCGTATTCTGAATACACTCTATACCCTGGGGCCTGCCCCCGAACCCAACCTGACGGTGCTGTGGTCGGAAAACTTGCCGGAGGCCTTCAAGCGTTTCTGTGCCCAAGTGTCCATTGACACCAGTTCGATTCAATACGAAAACGACGACCTGATGCGTCCCTACTGGGGGGATGACTACGCGATCGCCTGCTGCGTTTCAGCGATGCGAGTCGGCAAACAAATGCAATTCTTTGGGGCACGGGTGAACTTGGCCAAGGCCCTCCTCTACGCAATCAACGGGGGGCGGGATGAAGTCTCTGGTCAGCAGGTGGCACCGATGTTTGCCCCAATTACCGGCGACACCCTGAAGTGGGAAGAGGTGCTGCCGCGCTTTGAGCAGATGATGGCTTGGTTGGCGAAGGTGTATGTAAATACCCTCAACGTCATCCACTACATGCACGATAAGTACTGCTATGAGCGGCTGGAGATGGCGCTCCACGATCGCGATGTCTTCCGCACAATGGCCTGTGGTGTGGCTGGTCTATCGGTGGTGGCGGATGCCCTCTCGGCCATTAAGTATGCCGAGGTGAAAGTAATCCGCAATGCCGAAGGGTTGGCCGTAGATTACGAGATCAAGGGCGACTTTCCGAAGTACGGCAACAATGACGATCGCGTGGATAGTCTTGCCGTGTGGGTCGTGGAAACCTTCATGAACGAAGTCCGCAAACACAAAACCTACCGCAATGCCGTGCCTACGCAGTCAATCCTGACAATTACCTCCAACGTCGTCTATGGCAAGAAAACCGGCAGTACTCCCGATGGCCGCAAGGCGGGTGAACCGTTTGCACCAGGGGCCAACCCCATGCACGGTCGCGATACCAAAGGGGCGATCGCCTCACTGGCGTCCGTGGCCAAGTTGCCCTATGTCCATGCCCAAGATGGCATCTCCAACACGTTCTCTATCGTGCCTAGTGCCCTTGGCAAGACCCGGGAAGATCAAATCAGCAACCTGGTGAATATGTTGGATGGGTACATCCATGATCAGGGCTTCCACATCAACGTCAACGTGCTCAACCGCGAAATGTTGTTGGATGCTATGGATCACCCTGAACGGTACCCACAACTCACCATTCGGGTGTCTGGATATGCGGTGAACTTCATTAAGCTCACCCGCGAACAACAGTTGGATGTCATTAACCGCACGTTCCACGAACACTTTTAGGCTCACGGGGCAACTGCTGCCCAGGTGAACGCCGCCTCCTCTACTTCGAGCGATCGGGGTAGATTTTTTATGGTGGTTGCGTGGGGGTTCGAGGGCATGGTGAGTCTGGTAAATCTTCCCTTTTTCTATGGCCATGGGGCGGGCGATCGCGCCTGTTTGCTCCTCCATGGCTTGGGGGGCGGGGCTTATGAACTGCAACTGTTGGGAGAAGTTCTCTATGAAACGGGCTGGACGGTTCAGGGTATTCTCTATCCGGGGCACGATCGCCCCAGAGCCCAAATGCCGCCTTCGACTTGGCCGCAGTGGTATGAAGCAGCAGTGAGCGCTTTTGAGGCCTTGCGAGAGAGCTACTCAACGGTTGCGGTGGTCGGCTTTTCCACAGGGGGGACCCTAGCTCTCCATCTTGCCCGTCACTACTCCATTGATGCCCTAGTGCTCCTTGCGCCCTTTTTGCGTATCTATCGGCCTTGGTTTTTGCCGATCACGCCAGAGCGGCTTGTGCAGTCTCTTGGGCAGTGGATTCCCTGGGTGCCTCGGCGGAGCCTACCGCTTCGCGATCGCACTGTGCGCCAAGCCGCAGAAGCCGCCTGTTTTTTTAAGAGTTTCAACTTACAAGCCGTCCGCAGTGCCCTCGACCTCATTGCCCAAGTGGAGCAGGAGCTGCCAATGATCACAACGCCGACACTGATTCTCCAAAGTCGCGCCGACACCATCGTGGCTCCCCAAGGGGCACAGAGGATCTATGAAGACTTAGGCAGTCCCGACAAGGAATTGCATTGGCTCAAGGATTCGGATCATTTGCTCCCCCTGGATGTGGAGCGAGAGCAGGTATTCGCCAAGGTGGTCGCCTTTTTGGGAAGATAGTTGCAGTTGGTTACTGGCCCTGCCATGGAAACATTGGATCTACGGGGAACGCCCTGTCCTTTGAACTTTGTGCGCACGAAACTGCGCCTGCAACAGTTGCCCCCCCAGCAGCCCCTTGAGGTGTGGTTGGATGCAGGAGAACCCATTGAGCAGGTGCCCGATAGTTTGCGGATGGCAGGCTATGAGGTTCTCAGAATTGAGCCACGGCAGGACTATTTTGCCCTTCAGGTGCAGCGTCCCGCATGAGTGAGCTGGTGGGCTTGGTGCGAGCTGTCCAGGCCAATTACTATCGTGTCCGCCTACGGGAACCCACCAATGGGGTTGAGGAACTCCTCTGCGTGCGCCGTGCTCGCCTCAAGAAGATGGGGCAACAGATCTGCGTGGGAGATTGGGTGGTGGTGAGCCATCCCGATTGGCCAGGACAACGGGGGGCGATCGCTGAGATTTTGCCCCGCCGCAATCAATTGCCCCGCCCGGCAATTGCCAATGTAGATCAGATTTTGCTGCTTTTTGCCTTAGCCGAACCCCCTGCCGATGTCCATCAAATTACCCGCTTCCTTTTGACCGCTGAAGGGTTAAATGTTGAAATTCAGGTGGTTTTTACCAAAGCGGATTTGGTTTCTCCCCAAGTGCAACAGCAGTGGCGCGATCGCCTGCAACAATGGGGCTATCGTTGCCATGTCCTCAGCCTTATCCAAGGAGCAGCTTGGCAGGCTCTGCGTCCCCATCTGGCCAATCAAATCACGGTCGTCTGTGGCCCCTCGGGGGTCGGCAAAAGTAGCTTGATCCGCCATCTTACACCTCGGGAGGATATTCGCGTCGGCGTGGTCTCCGATCACTGGCATCGAGGACGGCACACTACACGTCATGTGGAACTCTTTCCCCTACCGGCGGGGGGCTGGATTGCCGATACACCGGGCTTTAACCAACCGGAATTGCCCCCAGAGCCGCAGCAATTGGCGGCGGCTTTTCCGGAGATTCGCCAACGGCTAAGCAAGAATCAGTGCCTCTTTGATAACTGTCGCCACGATCAGGAACCGGGCTGCTGTGTCCGTGGCAACTGGGAGCGCTACCCCCTCTACATTGAGTATTTACACCAGCTAGAAACAATCGCTAGTTCAGAGCCATCCTTGGGGAAGGTGCCCCCAGTGAAGGCCAAGAGTGACCGCCAAGGTCAGCAGCGCCTTGAACCCCTCTTGGATCCGAAAAAATATCGTCGGCGATCGCGACGGCAGCAACATCAGCACCTCAATCCCATGGCTGAAGAAGTCCTCGATAGCGAATGGTGATGACTATGCCCCCCGTGTTGACCTCTATCCTGTTGAGTGTCACAGGTCTTGCCCTTCTGATCTGGCTGGTTTTGCTGCTGTTTTGGGGAGAGTTTTGGCGCCCAGACCAGCGGCTACAGGGGGGAGATCTGAAGGTGTGGCCAACGGTCGTGATTGTCATTCCAGCCCGCAATGAGGCGGCGGTGATTGGCACCAGTGTGCGATCGCTCCTAGAACAGGACTACGCAGGACCCCTCCACCTGATTGTCGTGGACGATCAAAGTGACGATGGCACAGGAGACATTGCTCGCCAAACGGCTTTTGATCTCGGTCAGGGCGATCGCCTGACAATTATCGAGGGCACACCGCTCCCCCTCGGCTGGTCAGGTAAGCTCTGGGCACTGTCCCAAGGCATTGAAGCAGCCCGTGCCTTTGATCCCGATTACTTGCTGCTGACGGATGCCGATATTGCCCACGATCGCCAAAATTTGCGCCAATTGGTTGCCCACGCCCGTCAGCAAAAATGCGCCCTGGTGTCCCTCATGGTGAAACTGCGCTGCCAAAGTCTCTGGGAAAAACTCCTGATTCCCGCCTTTGTCTTTTTCTTTGCCAAGCTCTATCCTTTCCGTTGGGTCAACGATCCGCAGCGGGCAACGGCAGCTGCCGCCGGCGGTTGTATTTTGATTGATCCCGCGGTGCTGGACAAAATTGGTGGCATTGCCTGTATTCGGGATGCCCTGATTGATGACTGTTCCTTGGCCGCCGCCGTCAAGCGAGCCGGCTACCGCATTTGGTTGGGGCTGACCCCCACCACTGTGAGCCTGCGTGCCTACAATACGCTCGGCAGTATTTGGCAGATGGTGGCTCGCACCGCCTATACGCAGTTGTCCTATTCGCCGCTTTTGCTTGTGGGAACGGTGATTGGCATGACCCTGGTGTATTTGTGGGCCCCCTTTGCCCTTGGGATCGGTCTTATGAGTCAATCACTGCCCTTAGCCGTCATGGGGGGACTCACTTGGGGGGCCATGGCGATCGCCTACGGGCCAACGGTGCGTTTCTATGGCCTTAATGGCGGTTGGGCGCTGACACTGCCCGTGATTGCCTTTCTCTATACCCTGATGACCCTGGATTCTGCCCGTCGTCACTGGCAAGGCCGGGGCGGTGCTTGGAAAGGACGGGTTTATCCGCGCAAGTCATAGCAAGTCATAGATAGGGCGATAGGCCATGACAATGAGGGCGTCACTGGGGTCAAGGCCCGGAGAGTCTGTGGGACAAGGGTTGAGCAACACCTGTTGATTTTGGCGGCGAATCCCCACAAGGAGAACTGGATTGGCGGGATGGCGGTTGCTGTACTCACTCACCCAAGCACTAAGGGCAGGAAATGAGAGGCCATAAAGGTGGCAGGATAGTACCTTGGCTCAATAAAGTAAAACTCATTGGGGTGATCGGAGTAGGTCAGGAGTTGGCGATAGACCTTGGGCATTTGCCGAAAGAGGGCACCTTGAGCCAGGATGCCAGAACTCAGGATGCCAGAACTATAGTCTTGGCTGAAAATGACTTCATCGACCCCTGCTTCCTTGAGGTGGCGCTGGCGATCGCTATTCACCAATTCGGCCACCACATAAATATCCTGCTCGTGGCCGGGGGTTTTCTCTAGGTGCTTCACCACAAGGGCAATAAGCACATTTTTTTCATCGGGGACTGCCATATCGACATCGGCACGCAGAATAATTGCCTTGGCCTGGGGGCATTGAGGCATTCGAGGGTACTGCGGTGGGTGGCATCCCCCTGCACCACAAAACCATCGGTGCGCTCTTGAAATTCGGAGTTAAGTTTAATGGGTTCCGCACACAACAGGACAATATCGCGGGGAGAGTAGCGGTTGGCCTCAATGAGTTGCCGTAGTACAAGGGGAGCCTTGGTGTTCCAATTGCAGATAATAATTGCTAGCAGATAATAATATGGTTGCTAAAGAAGTTCATGGGCAGCGTTTGGGCAAGGGCTTGGCTGACAAAGTCGGCGGAAAAGTCGGCGGAAAACTTGCCAATCAGGGCACCAAAGGCAAAGGTGCCAAAGCGCAGTAGTAGCCGTTCACGACTTGCCTCAGCAGGGTTCGCGGGCATCGGGATACTCTCCCACCAGTGTGATGATTGCATTACTGAGGGCCTCCCAAGCTCGGCTTGGCGACTGCAATGCCTCTTCGCTCCAGACAAAAGCCACAATCAACAGCCCCAGAATCGCGATCAACCCCAGGGTCAGGAAGCATTAAAGCCGCGCTTGCATTGGCTAGTGAGGGAAGCATCACGTCTATTCTAGGATTCCCTTGGTGACTATTTCCCTCTTGTAGAGTCTCCCAGATTCCAGTATCCTGACTGCTATACAGCCCTTTGCAATAGGATGGAACCCCCTCAAAACTGCAAAGACTGCTTAATAATGGAATCACATCCCCTCCGTAGGGCGATATGGCAGAGGAGCAATTTATCCAGCATCATGGAAACAACATCGGCAGTAAGGGAGCAGTCTCTTGAATAGGTCTGACCACCAACGACGCCGACGGAGAATGTATATCTGGGGTCGCCCCTAGAAGAATAGCTGCAATGTCTGCCGCTGCCTCAGAAATTTTATTTGTCCTGCTGCTCACCATCGCCAATGGTATTTTTGCTGGTGCTGAAATCGCAGTGGTCTCTGCGCGCAAAGCCCGCCTCGAGCAACTGGCAAAACGCGGTAAACGCAAGGCGAGGGCAGCTTTGAAACTCGCCAACTCCCCCAATGATTTTCTCTCGGCTGTACAAATTGGCATTACTCTGATTGGTATTCTCAGTGGTGCTGTGGGGGGCGCCACCCTTGCCCAGCGGTTACAGGCTGCCCTGAGTCCCGTGCCATGGCTGGGTCAATACAGCCAGCCTTTAAGTATTGCCCTTGTGGTGACGGGGATTACATATCTTTCCTTGGTGATGGGTGAGCTGGTGCCCAAGCGAATTGCCATGACCTATCCGGAGGCAATTGCCTGCAATATTGCCAAGCCAATGACTTGGTTGACGAAATTAGCAGCCCCGATTGTGCATTTACTTAGTGTCTCCACAGATGCCATCTTGCAAGTATTGGGCATTGCCACCACTGCCGACCAAACGGTTACGGAGGATGAAATCAAGGTCCTGATTGAGCAGGGGGCCCGGGCGGGTCTCTTTGAGGTGGCAGAGCAGGACATGGTGGCGCGGATTTTTAACTTGGGCGATCGCCCGATTCAGTCCATCATGACCCCCCGCACCGATATTGTTTGGCTGGATATTGAATCTTCCCTTGAAGAAATAGAGGCGGAAATCCTAGCCAGTTCCCATTCACGGTTTCCTGTAGCTGAGGAAACCATTGATCACTGCTTGGGGATTATCTCAGCCAAGGATTTTTTAGCGGCTCGCTTAACCCAACCAACCATTGACCTGCGGCAACTGGTGCAGCCGGCGCTGTTTGTTCCCGAAGGCCTACCGGCGCTTGATGTCCTTGAGCTCTTTCGCCAGTCGAGCCAACACATTGCCCTAATTACCGATGAATACGGTGGCATTGAAGGACTAGTCACCCTCAATGATCTCACGGAAGCAATCATTGGCACACTGCGCCACGATGAGGAGGAGGAACCACAAATTATTCAGCGGGAGGATGGCTCTTTGCTGTTGGATGGTCTCCTTTCTACCTATGAACTGAAGGAATTGCTGCGGCGGGAAAGCTTGCCGGAGGAGGACACTGCCAACTACCACACCCTTGGCGGGTTGATCATTACGCTATTTGGTCGCATTCCCCAGTCGGGAGATTATATTGAAACCGACGGCCTGCGCTTTGAAGTGGTGGATATGGATGGCAACCGCGTTGACAAGGTGCTGGTGACTGAACTGGTGAGCGATGATGCCCTTGCCGATGAGGGCAAGCACAAGGAGAAGGATTAACGACGGCGCAAATCGGCTACCGTGCGTTGCAGCGATCGCCAGCGTTGTTGTCGCAGTTGGTTAAGGGCCCGTTTCAGGGGGGGCAAAGGGGGGCAATCACCGCCATAGCGCCAAGCCACATAGGCCTGGGTCAGGGTTGCAATGGCCCGCTGACTGACGGCATCAAGGCGGCTACAGGTTTGCAGCGATCGCGCGTATTCCCAAGGGGTTTGATTGGCGCGCTTCGGTAATCCCTGCTGTGCCAGACCATCGAGCATTTGCACATAGAGGCGGGCGATCGGCGGCAGTTTTTGCAGACGTTGACGGTATCGCCACCCCTGGAGAGCGTACCCCAAGCCCCAGACAGTGATGGCGCCCCCGAAGAGAATCAAAATCCCTTGGACAATACCCCCCAGCCCTTGGCTAAAAAGATCAAAGAATTTTTGCAAAGCGGTTTCGAGGGTGGCAAAAAGGGTACCAAAGAGTCCTGTCACTGGGGTCGGCAACCAGCCGGTGACCCACTGCCAAAACTGCTGGAGAACGCTAAAGGTCTGATCCACTTCTAGAGTAGCTGGATAGAGATCGTGCCCCGGAATCGGATCAAAGAGAAACCATCCCAAATTGGGGAAGTAGGCCTCCGTCAAGGCATAGGCATCGGTATTACGAACCACGTACAGACCCGTGAAGGGGTTAAATTCCCCTGTTCCTAACCCTGTTACCAAGCGGCTGGGAATACCAATACTGCGCAACAGCAGTGTCAACGCACTGGAAAAGTGATCGGGATAGCCCCCGCGCCACTCAAAAAGAAAGGCCTCCACCAAATCTTGATCTTTACCTAGTTCAGGAATATCAGTTCTCAGGGCATAGGATTGCTTCAGGGCCTGGGTGAGGTAAAGGGCTTGCTCGTAGGGTTCAGGAATCGAGCGATCGGCCTTTGCCAGCAGATCCTTAGCGAGGGCTTGGAGTCGCGGTTTGAGATCCGCCGGTACTGCCAAGTAGGCCTCATACCCGAGGGGAGAATGCAGTCTAGGAGCGCTGCGCAACAGGGAGCGATCGCGCACCGGCACTTGAGAAATCACGGAATAGGTCAGCCCCGCTGGCAAGGGCACCGGCGCCCGCAGCCCACCATCGAGATCGCGGGCAATTTCACGGGTGGGAAAATAGAGTTCGCGCGGCTCATAGAGGTGGGGAATGAGGTTACTAAACTCAGAAACAATCGTGTAGGTCTGAATCACTTCCTGCGTTGGCATCTGGGAGAGTTGCTGCGGCAGCAGATAGCGAAAACTCCAAGGGGAACGCTGCAGCACTTCCGCCTCATCGTTGCGACTAATGCGCCAACCCCGCCCCGTATATTGGTCAAAGGCAAGGACTCGCCAGAAGCCGGGGGCTTGCGATCGCACTCGCAGGAGCTCCTGAGGGGTCATTATGCCCCCAATGGTCTGGTCAATCTCGGCACCAAAGCCATAGTAAAAGTTCGAGTCAAAAGTTTGATCGGTCAGTTCCTCCCCCAAACCGCGACCACCACGACCACTGACGTAGCCCGGATTGATCACACGGGTTTGGTCAAACTCCCCTTGAACTTCAATTTCAGCACTGACGGGCAAGGTGCGAATCTGATAGCCAGGGAAACGCGGCAGCAGCACAAAGACCATCATTCCCAAGCCAAGAATCAGGGCAAAGAGACCAACCCATTGCCGCCAAGGCAAGCGCAGGGACTTTAGTGTAGTGGATAGCAAGCCCAGGCGTGAGCGGTAGTCGAGGACTAAAACCGGTAGGGCGATCGCCAGAAAGATTAAAAGAAACACGCCAAAGATCATGGTTTGACTGAGGGTGGCCGCTACACTGATCAAAATCAGGGCAATCACCATCGAGTAGCCCAAATCCTTGCGGCGGGGCAAGTCAAAACTGTGGAGCACTTGCAGTTGGATTAACAGTTCCGTCAGCAACACCCGTGAATCTTGGTTCAGTGCGGCCAGCCGCCCTAAAAACACCGCCAATGCCACCAACATACCGATGGCAATCACTAGCTTAGCGACAACATTGCTTTGCCGCCGTGCCCACCAACTCCAACCAAAACCGGCAATGGAGAGGGGAACTGCCCAAAAACTATGCGTTGTTTCTGAAGCAACATCCGTGGTCACCAGGCCAACAATGACCATGCCCAATACCCCTAGGCGCAGCAGCAGGGAATCCTCAATATCTTTGGCCGGGGCCAGCATCGGTGAGTGGGCAAGGGGTTGCAGCCAAGACCGAAACATAAAGGCAGCAGGGAAAAACTGTGCCCTAATCCTAACAAATGTCTACTGGAGAGGGGGCAAATTAGCCCCTAGGGGCATGGCCTTCTAGCTCCAGCGTTTCCTTACCCTTCAATCACAGGGTTTGTCTATATTTTGCCTCTGGGCCAAGTCAGTGCAGCAGGAATCAGACCCTCCCCTGGCGACACCTTAGCCGCCAGCGATCGCGGGAATGATGCTGACCTCGTCGCCATCCTTAAGGGGCGTTTCAATGCCATTGAGGAAGCGAATATCCTCATTATTGACGTAGAAATTCACAAACCGCCGCAGCTGACCGTTTTCATCACAGAGGCGCCCTTTAATGCCGGGGCAGTCCTGCTCTAGCTTCTCTAGGAGTTCAGCGATCGATTGGGCTTGACACTCCACCGTTGCCTGATCGCGGGTGAGTTTTTGCAAGGGAGTCGGAATCAAAACAGTAACAGCCATAGACCTCTAAAAACCATCCATAGATTTCAACAACGTGTTAGGAAAACTAACTAGACCAATACCGGTTGCCAATCCAACCGTTCGAGGGTGCGCGATCGCTCCAAGGCGCGCTCAAAGCTGGCCAACTTGGGTTCAATTGTCAAGGGTTGACCAATATCGTTTTGTACCGCCTCTTGGGTTTTCAGGCCATTGCCCGTGATATAGACAACGGTCACCTCTTCGGGGTCAATTTTGCCCGATTCCACCAACTTTTTGAGAACAGCAATTGTGGTACCGCCAGCGGTTTCGGTGAAAATCCCTTCCGTCTCCGCAAGCAGCTTAATGCCTGCCACAATTTCTGCATCGGTGGCCGCCGCGATCGCCCCATTGGTTTTGCGGGCAATGTCTAGGGCATAGACGCCATCGGCGGGGTTACCAATGGCAATCGATTTAGCAATGGTGTTGGGCTTCACGGGTGCCACAAAGTCCCGCCCCTCGGCATAGGCTTGGGCAATGGGGGAGCAGCCGACCGCTTGGGCACCACTACAGCGGACAGGTTTGTCAGCCACTAGACCCACTTCCACAAATTCACGGAAGCCTTTGTAAATTTTCGTGAACAGAGAGCCGGAAGCCAAGGGGGCCACAACGTGGTCAGGAAGTTGCCAGCCCAACTGTTCAATTACCTCATAACCTAGCGTCTTTGACCCTTCCGAGTAGTAGGGGCGCAAATTGATATTGACAAACCCCCAGCCATGGGTATTTGCCACCTCCGAGCAGAGACGGTTGACTTGATCGTAGTTGCCCTCAACCGCCATCACCGTTGGTCCATAGATGAGCGTCCCCAAGACCTTACCCGCTTCCAGATCCGCTGGAATAAACACGCAGCAGTCTAGCCCCGCATGGGCCGCGATCGCCGCCGTTGAATTCGCCAAATTGCCGGTACTGGCACAGGACACCGTCGTAAAGCCCAATTCCCGCGCCCGTGTCAACGCCACCGACACCACCCGATCCTTGAAGCTGAGGGTGGGCATATTCACCGCATCGTTTTTGATGTACAGATGCTTGAGCCCGAGCCGCCGCCCCAGCCGCTGGGCTTTGATGAGGGGAGTCATCCCTGTGCCCACATCAATGGGGTTTGCCGAGGTCACCGGCAAAAAGGGACGGTAGCGCCAAATGGACTTCGGACCCGCCTCAATGGTGCTGCGCGTTACAACTGCCGCCAAGCGTTCCAGATCGTACTTCACCTCTAGGGGGCCAAAACAGTACTCACAGACATGAATGGCTTGGGGTTCGTACTCTGCGCCACACTCTTTGCATTTGAGGTGGGTAAAATAGGCGGTTTCGGTGGTGGAGGTCAAGGTTGCGGTCATGGGTCTCAGACTGCCTCAGACAAGTTGTTGACCATCCTAGCAGGGGGCGATCGCCCTGTCAAACATATCCGACTATTTTTATCGGGATTTGAGTGACCAGCAAAAGTCTTGCTGTTGGCGATATGTTCCTAATCCTCGGTTGGCACTCTCCTGAGGCCTTTTGAGACTTCAACGAATGGGGGTATGGACTGTCACCAGCTTTGTGCCATCGGGAAATGTTGCCTCGACTTGCACCTCTGTGAGCATTTCTGGCACCCCCTCCATAACCTCATCACGGGTGAGCAGCGTGGTGCCATAGTTCATCAAATCGGCAACCGTGCGCCCCTCCCGCGCTCCTTCCAAGATGGCCGCAGAAATATAGGCCACCGCTTCGGGATAATTGAGCTTGAGACCCCGGGCTTTGCGACGTTCGGCCACAAGAGCAGCCATAAAAATCAGGAGCTTGTCTTTTTCTTGCGGGGATAGTTGCATCGTTGCTAGGGTTAAGCATTGGCTCTACCTCATATACTAACCTGTGGCTTGGGGGCCCAGAAAATCAATGTCAAATCAATGAGCGATAAGGTCAGATTGCGAAAACACTATCTTGAATGGCGGCAGCACCTGAGCGATCGCGAGTGGCAAGAGCGCAGTCAGCGCATTTGTCAGCACTTGTTTGATCATCCCCAGTTTCAACGGGCAACCACGGTGTTGACCTACGTGCCCCATCGCCGCGAGCCTGATTTGCGCTCCCTGTGGTCACTCCCGAAACAGTGGGGCTTACCTCGTGTGGTGGACCAGGATTTACAGTGGCATTGTTTTGATGCCAAAGAAGACACTCTCCAGCAAGGCCCCTATGGCCTCTGGCAACCGTCCCCCGCAGCTCCCCCTATTGATCCCGCTTGCGTTGATCTGTGTTTGATTCCTGCGGTTGCCTGCGATCGCCAGGGGTATCGCCTCGGCTACGGCGCGGGTTTTTTCGATCGCCTCTTTGCCCACCCTGAGTGGCAGCAGGTGTGCCGCTGGGGGATTGTCTTTGAGGCAGCGGTTGTAGAAGAATTGCCCCATGATCCGTGGGATCAGCCGCTGCAAGCGATTTGCACCGAATCAGGCCTCTGGGAAATCAGCTAAAGACCCAGCTTGGCCAACACTGGCTGCGTCGAGACGACGTGTTTTCTCAAACCGAGTTCCTCAGGATGCAGGCCAAGGGCGAGACCCACCAGTTGCGGCAAATGGAGAATCGGCAGATTGAGGGAAACCCCCACCTGCTGGGCAATCTCCGGTTGACGGGCATCGAGATTGAGGTGACACAGGGGGCAGGGGGTGACAATGCAATCCGCACCCTTGGCGATCGCGCTTTGCAGTCGTTGGGCTGCCATCGCAAAACTGGCCGCCGTGGCATAGCTAGAAATTGGCCAACCACAGCACTGGGTACGTCCCTCATATTCCACAGGGGTCGCTCCCACCGCCTCAAATACCTGCTCCATCGAAGTGGGGTGAAGCGGGTGATCAAAGGGAAGTCTCTCTTGGGCACGCAGCAGGTAACAGCCATAAAAGGCAGCGCAGCGAAGTCCTGTGAGGGGACGACGGACGCGATCGCGCAACCGGTCTAGACCCACATCGCCAACAATGGCCCAGAGCAAATGCTTGACCTCCGTTGTCCCTTGGTAGGGAGCACAACCCTGGGCTGTGAGAACCTGATTAATTTCGGCCACGTACTCCGGGCGATCGCGCTGAAACGTCTTGAGGCGCTCATCCACATGGCCAATCACCCCCTGACAGGTGCTGCAATGGGTCAACAGGGGCAAGGCCAACTGTTCTGCAAGGGCAATGTTGCGGGCATTCACGGTATCTTCCAGCAGCCACGAATTTTCCTTAAATGTCCCTGAGCCACAACAACTGGCTTCCTTCAGTGCCACAAGCTCTATATCCAACAGGGGGGCGATCGCCCGCGTTGAAAAATCTAATTCCCGACAGGCACCTTGAGCCACACAACCGGGATAGTAGGCATAGCGCAAAGCAGACATACCACTTGAAAAGTCTAAAACCTGCCCCTAGTCTAGCCAATCATCAGATTCCTTCGTAACGTCCCGCTGCTCAGTTATAATCCTAGGACTTAGAAACAAGTGCTCAGTTTTTAGTCAAAAGTGCGTGTTGCCATCAGGCAATTTCTTGCCTTCTTTCAATCATCTATGCCATAGGAGTGCGATCTTGCGTTACTTATTCAGTTCAGAGTCCGTCACCGAAGGCCACCCCGATAAAATTTGCGACCAAATTGCCGATGCCATTCTGGATGCTTTGCTTACCCAAGATCCCCAGAGTCGTGTGGCCGCTGAGGTGGTTGTTAATACGGGTTTAGTTCTAATTACCGGGGAAATTACAACCAAGGCCCAGGTCAACTACGTTAACATAGCGCGGCAGAAAATCCATGAAATTGGCTATACCGATGCCAACAATGGCTTTGCCGCCAATAGCTGTGCCGTCATTGTTGCCCTTGATGAGCAATCCCCCGATATTGCCCGTGGTGTGGATACGGCCCAGGAAGCCCGGGAGCAGCTCAGTGACACCGAACTGGATCGCATTGGTGCCGGCGATCAGGGGATTATGTTTGGCTATGCCTGCAATGAAACCCCGGAGTATATGCCCTTGCCCATTAGCTTGGCCCACCGCATGGCACGTCGCTTGGCCGCTGTCCGTAAAACTGGTCAGCTTCCCTACCTACGTCCCGATGGCAAAACCCAAGTCACGGTCATCTATGAGGATGGCAAGCCAGTGGGGATTGATACAATTTTGATTTCCACCCAACACACAGCCACCATTGATGACCTTAGGGAGGAAAGCGCTGTTCAAGCCAAGATTAAAGCCGATCTCTGGGAGGCGGTTGTCAAGCCGGTTTTTGCCGATTTGACCCTCCAACCCGATGGGAACACCCGCTTTTTAGTGAATCCTACGGGCAAATTTGTGATTGGCGGTCCCCAAGGGGATTCAGGACTCACGGGGCGCAAACTGGTGGTGGATACCTACGGTGGTTATGCCCGCCATGGCGGCGGTGCCTTTTCCGGTAAAGATCCGACAAAAGTGGATCGCAGTGCCGCCTATATGGCTCGTTACATTGCCAAAAACATCGTTGCCGCAGGGCTAGCGGACAAATGCGAGTTACAGATTAGCTATGCCATTGGCGTCGCTCGCCCCATGAGTCTCTTTGTGGATACCTTTGGCACGGGTAAACTGGCCCCAGAACAATTGTTGGAGTTGATTAAAACCCACTTTGATCTGCGCCCCGCTGCCATTATTCAAACCTTTAACCTGCGTCAGTTACCCCAAGATCGCGGTGGTCGCTTCTACCAAGATGTGGCCGCCTATGGTCACTTTGGGCGCCATGATCTTGACTTGCCTTGGGAAAGACTCGATAAAGTCGCCGATCTGCAAGCTGCTGCCGCTCAGTTCCTAAGTGCAGTCTAGAAAAACATGGGGGGAGTTGTCTCCCCTGTAGTTACTGGCTGACCCGTTGCAGGCAGGTTTGGGCGGTACTGGTGAGCATCTGGCGCACTTCCGGCTTGATATTGGTCTGCACACTTTCACCAATGGCTTGAAACTCGGCTAAGGTCAGCGAGGATTGCAGTTCATTGATCACACAGGTGCAGTAGGCATTGCCGTATTGCGCCATTTCGGGCACTTGCTGTTCCAGGGCGGTGGTGCATTCACTGGTGAATCGAGAGACCACCTCTGGCGGATAGGGGGTGGCGATCGCCCCCCCGCCGAGAGACACTGCACCTAAAATCGTCATCGTCAAGGGGATGGATGATTTTTTTAGTAAAGACATTCTGGCGATTCCTCGTATATCAAAGCTTAATGCCCATTGTTGAGAGACTTCTCCAGTTTAGGCAAGTTCCAGAGAATGCGCCACGGTCGCGGATTCGTCCCGTGGCCAACATTTACATTCCCATAGCCAAACGATTAAACTAAAGGATTGGATTGATTGCCCCTACTTGGTTGTTACCCATCGCTCTATGACCCTATACAATCCCTCTTTGTACGAAGAACCCATTTCCCAAAAGAACCTCACTGCTGTTGGCCGGGCCGATCGCTCTATTTTGGAATGGTTACAACAAACGGGTCGATTAATTCCCCGTGATGCCAATGAGGCGGACCCAATCATTGATAGCACCCTCGATGATATGGGTGAAATTGAGGAATTTGTGGGTGACTCCTTGGGCGATTACGACGAAGAAGAGGACCTAGGGCTTGAGGAGTAGGGCACAGATCCCCCTATTATTCGGAGTGATGTGCTAGAGCTATCCCCATGCCCTCCACCAAAACCACCGCTGCCATTGAACCCCGCTGGCTGACAGGACAGCGACTTTTTCGCCTCCTCGCCCTTGGCCTCCTCATTGCTAGCATCGCTTACGACACCGGGGCAAACTACTGGCAGCGGCCGTTGCAAACCTTAACAGTGCCTTGGTTGGTGAGTTTTGCCATCGTGGCGGTTCTAGGGATGGCCGTCGTGCCCATATTGCGGCGGTTGAAAACTGGGCAAATTATCCGCGAAGATGGCCCACAATCTCACCTGCAAAAATCGGGTACACCGACGATGGGGGGAATCTTTTTTGTGCCGCCGGGGTTAGGGCTGGCGCTCCTGTGGACGGGGTTTGCTCAGGGGAAGCTATCGCCAACGGTGGTGGCGATCGCGCTGCTGGTGCTGTGGTATGCCGCCATTGGTTGGTGGGACGACTGGCAAGTTCTGCAGCGCCAATCCAACAAAGGATTATCGGCTCGGCTGCGGCTGCTCCTAGAGGGCATTGGGGCGGCTCTTTTTTGTGCTTGGCTGGTGGGTAGTGATCCTGCGGCAACGGTTGTGACGGCTCCTTGGGGGTGGGTCTGGCCTTTAGGGGTGGTATTTATCCCCTTGGCAATTTTTGTGCCGATGGCGGAAGGGAATGCCCTGAATCTTACCGATGGTCTCGATGGTCTTGCCGGTGGCACTGCGGCGATCGCCCTCCTTGCTTTAGGTATGATTCTGACTGCCCATCCCGATTTGCAAATTCTGGCCGTTGTTATGAGTGGTGCCTGTCTTGGCTTCCTCTGGCACAATCACCACCCGGCACGGGTGTTTATGGGGGATACCGGCTCCCTGGCCCTGGGGGCAGTTCTTGCGGGCATTGGCTTGGCGAGTCACCACCTCTGGGAACTGTTAATTGTCAGTGGTCTTTTTTTTGTGGAGTCCCTTTCAGTGATTGCCCAAGTGCTCTACTACAAGGCCACAAAAGGCCCCGACGGTGTGGGCAAGCGGCTGCTGCGCATGGCCCCGCTGCACCATCACTTTGAGTTGGGGGGCTGGTCGGAACTGCGGGTGGTGAGTACGTTTTATGGGGTGGTCGCCCTGTTGGGACTGCTCTGCTGCCTCCTGCAATGGTTGGCCTAATCCAATGGGGGAAGTGCCATGAAGGCCGCAGTGCTCTACGGCAAAGAAGATGTGCGCATTGAAACCGTAGCCGATCCCACACCGGGGCCGGGGGAAGTGGTGATTCGGGTACGAGCTGCCACCACCTGTGGCACCGATTTGAAGGTGTGGCGGCGCGGCGGTCATGCGCGGATGCTGACACCGCCGATTCTCTTTGGCCATGAGGCGGCCGGGGAAATTGTTGCGCTTGGAGCCGGCGTGACGGGATGGCAGCTGGGCGATCGCGTGGTGGCCAATAATTCCGCCCCCTGTGGTCAGTGTTTCTACTGTCAGCGGCAGGCCTTTTCCCTCTGTCCCCATCTGGAATTTAACAATGGCACATTTGCCGAGTACTTGAAAATTCCCGCCAGTATTGTTCGCCAAAACCTTTTGCCCATTCCAGAATCCCTCCCCTTTGCTTTAGCCGCCCTCACAGAACCCCTCGCCTGTGTTCTCCACGGCATTGCCCGCTCTGGCTTTGACCCGGCGATGGTGGAAACGTGGCCGAGTCCACCACAAATTGTTGTCCTTGGGGATGGCGCCATTGGCCTGATGTTTGTCGGCGTGCTGGCCCAGCAGGGGGCACGAGTTCTTGCCTTTGGCGGTTCCGATCAGCGGCTGGCGATCGCTACCACCTTTGGGGCAGAGCAAACCATCAATCATCACCGGTGCGGGGATATTCCCGCCGTCGTCAAAGACTGGACAGCAGGACGGGGCGCCGACATTGTCATTGAAGCCACTGGGATTCCTGAAGTCTGGGAAACGGCAATCGCCTGTGGTCGGCCGGGCGCCACAATCAACCTCTTTGGCGGTTGTCCTCGGGAAACAACTATCCACGTGGATACAGAACGCCTGCACTACGAAGAACTCACCCTCAAGGGCGTCTTCCACAACACCCCTGCCTTTGTCCGCCAAGCCCTGGCATTGATTGCCAGTGGTACACTGCCCTTTGAAAAGCTCATTAGTGGCCAAGCCCCCCTAACGGAGATTGAAAATGTTCTGCAAGCGATGAAGGCACGCCAAGTGATTAAAGTGGCACTGCAACCCTAGCTATTCCCGCAGCAGCAAATAGTACAACTGCCCTGGCGTATTAATGAGACCGGCGCGCACTTTGGCGACATCTCCCGTACCCATGAAAATATCGACACGACCGGGGCCCCGGATGGCACTACCCGTATCCTGATCCAAGACAAAACGGCTAACGGGGGTTTGCTGCCATTGACCTTGGGCCTTGAGGGGAATCTGCGTGTTGATCACCGCCAAGGCGCCCGGTGGCATTAGAGACTTATCGGTGGCAATGGAACGCTCAGGCGTGACCGGTATCGAGAGACTACCTGTGGGGGGACGCCCTTGGGTGGGTTCAAAAAAGACAAAGCTGGCGTTGCGGGGTAAATAGTGATCTAACTCAGCGGGGTTGGCCTGAAAGTAAACGATAAGGCGGGGTAGTGTCAGTTCCCCACGGGCCATCTTGCCATCGCGAATGAGTTCTTGGCCAATACTGGTGTAGGGGTGATTCGTTTTGCCGGCATAGCCCACGGTAAAGCGGCGACCATCGGGCAGTTGCAGTTCAGCCGACCCTTGGACGTGCACAAGAAAGGCCTCTAGGCGATCGCGCAAATAGACCAGTTCCAGACCCCGTAAAGGGCCATTGCGCCACTGCTGCCCATCTGCTCCTTCCAGTTCCAAGCGGGTGGGGTGCGGCTCTGGCCACTGCTCAAAATTAGGGGGGCGACGAAATAGAGGGTAGCGGTATTCTGCTGTGGGCACCAAGCTGGCACGATAGGTCGGGGCATAATAGCCCGTGAAATCCACTCGCCCTTGGCCATCGGCGCCGATGGCCTGATAAAAAACAAATTCTCGTTTGACGGCTGCTTGCAGTTCTGCTGCAGAGCGACAGGTTTGTACCAGATGGCGAAAGCGTTGGAGAGAGCGAATGACCCGCTGCTGGAGATTTGGCCCCAGGATTGCACCGGGCTGGCCGGGGGCGGTGTAAGTGCTATAGTCTTGACCCGCTTTAGGAGTGTGCAGGTAACGCAAACTGTGGTCAATGGCTTGCAGCAGCCGTGCTCGTTCCCTAGGAGATTGGCAGAGGGCAGTATCTAGGGCAACGGTTGGTGGGAGTTGGCTTTGGCGCATCAAGGGGGCAACCCTTGGTGCTGTGGCGATCGCGCTCGCTGCCAGGATCACGATGCCCGAAACAACGCCTGTCAACAAACCCGCCATTGGTTTTAGGCAAAGCGATCCACACTAGAGGTAAACACAGGCTCTACCCGAATGGCAAATACCTTCGAGGGGCGCACCACCATATATTCCCCTTGGATATTCTTGATGGGAACAGAAATAAAGTCGTTGGAATCGGCTTTGGCCGCTAACTCGTTGCTGTACCACTTCTGGAAGTCTTGAATGGTGGGGAAGCGCACCTCCTCACGGTGACCGCCCTCTAGAAATAAATGAACCGCAAATTCAGAAGGGGTTCTGGGCATAGGCGCGATCGCTCATCCTTATCGTGCACATTATCTTCCTATTATCGCCGCAATTGGTGGCTTCAGGTACTAGGGACCGCCCGTGAGGGGCCGGGGGGCGCGATCGTAGTACTGGGCGGTCATGGCTGGGTTGAGAGCGCGAGCACGCTCATAGTCCGCCTGCGCCAGCTCAACATTGCCACTGTCGAAGTGGGCCATGCCCCGACTATAGTAGGCAGCAACAAATTGAGGATCCCGTGCTAGGGCAGCATCAAAGTCCACAATTGCTGCATTGTAGTTTTGTAGGGCAAGATAGGCCATGCCGCGGTTGTAATAGGCGGCAATAAACTGGGGATCGTTGTGCAGCGCGGTGGTGAAGTCCGCAATCGCCCGCTGCATATCCCCTTGGTCGTAATAGGCCAGGCCGCGAGCAAAGTAGTAGTCAGCACTGGGGTTGAGTCTGATCGCTTGGCTAAAGGCATCAATGGCAGCGGCCAGATCCCCCGTCCCTTGGTGCATTAATCCCACGTTGTAGTAGTCCTCGGCACTGCGGGGCATAAGGCGTTGCAGTTCCTGAAGTTCGGGGGGAGTCAGGGTGGCGATCGCTATGGGCTGTGCCACAACAGCACTGCTGAGACCAACAAAAGCAGCTAAGATTGTCAAAGCACGGAACAGGTGTTGGCGCATCGTCGGCCTCCTTTCGGCATTGCTCAGCCTTACTTCGATCCTAAAAGAAAATGAAGCCATCGGCCAGCAAACGATAACAGTTGTAATAAATTGCTGGCTACGACCCTTTTCGGGGTGGTACACAGTCTTGCGCTCTATAGCGGCTTTAACTCCTTGGAAAAAGGGCTGGGTGTGGATATCTTGAGGTTTTTCTGCGCCGAAGACAGTGCTCTATTTCTTGGATGAGGTGTGATCTAGGGCACTGACACGGAACTGCGGATGACGTTCAAAGGGGCTTGTAATTAACAATGCGCCCAAAACTCGCCGGCTGCAAACTAGCGCCACCCACCAGCACCCCATCAATTTCTGGCTGGGCCATGATCGCATCAATGTTGTTGGCATTCACTGAGCCACCGTACTGAATAGGGACATCGGGATTTTGCAGCTTACTGCGAATCAGGCCAATGACCCGGTTGGCTTCTTTTTCTTCACAGGTATCGCCCGTCCCGATCGCCCAAATGGGTTCGTAGGCAATCACCAAATTGGTCTGATCCACATCCACCAAGTCCAGCGCCAACTGCTGCAAGATGTGGTTTTCTGTTTCGCCGGCATCCCGTTGGGCCTTCGTTTCACCAACACAGAGAATCGGTGTCAGGCCGTGGCGTTGGGCAGCCTTGAGCCGTTGGTTAACCGTGGCATCCGTTTCACCAAAATACTGCCGCCGCTCACTGTGGCCAATAATCACGTAGCGCACCCCCAGCTCCGCCAGCATTGGTGGCGAAATTTCACCCGTAAACGCCCCTTGATCTGCCCAGTGGACATTTTGGGCGCCCAGCTTCACCCGCGTGCCGTGCAGATTCTTGGACAACACACTCAAACAGGTGTAGGGAACACAGAGCACCACCTCGCGATCGCTGGGGGTATCCACCAATTCCCCTAAGAACTCCTGGAGGAAGGCCACTGCCTCCTGTTGGGTTTTGTGCATTTTCCAGTTGCCAGCAAGAACTTTTGGGCGCACTCGTCCTGACTTTCCTCTGCGAAACTTAACCTGATCAAGCGTACCACACGGGTTATCCCTAATCATTAGAGGAAGTGACTGCAAACCTCTGCTTGAGACCTAGCCCAACTTGTCCCAAACCGCCGCGACACGGGGAGATTGACCCTTGGCTTGGACGCGCGGCGTACGCCGTCCGAATTTGACTTGGTAGGTGTCATTGTCAACTGTTACGTAGCCCCGTTGCAGAACCTCCGCGAGGGCGGCGCTGACCTCTTCGGCAGACCACTGTAACTGCTCAGCCAATTCTGGCACGGTGCAGGGCATCGGCTGGCGCATCATCAGTGTCAACAGCGATCGCTGGCGATCGGGTAAAACCAGTAAATCTGCTGGATTGAGACCCCCATTAGAACCACTGCTGGCATCTTGACTATTCATCATCGGTAGTGTTCCTCAACGGCAGTGGCACCCAAGAAGATCAAAATTCCCTACTCCTAAGCTACCCTAATCCAACAGATGCTGCACAATACTCCTGATAACAAGACTGTAGGGATGCTCAGGATAGCGTAAACAGAAAATATCGCTGCTCCCCAGTTGAAACATCTCTTCACAAACAGGCAGGATGCCCGCAACCGGCACACCATAGGTCGTCTCCACCTGCTGCTTGAGGGAGTCTTGATTAAAAGCACTGGGGACTTTGTTAACCACCATCACCATTTTCGGCACATCAAGCTGTCGCGCCACATCAACCGTGACCGCTGTTCCTTGAAAGTCTTGGCGATCAGGGCGCAGAATCAGTACCAAGGCATCGGAAATCGTAATCGACAGCAGGGTTTCCTCATTCAGTCCTGGGTGGGTATCAATCAGCAAAAAGTCCAGATTCAGCCCTTGCAGCAACTGCTGAAAACCATCATTCAGGAGGCCGACATCGTAGCCCTCCCGCAAGACACGGGTAATTTCACTCGTTTTGAGGCTAGAGGGAATCAGATAGATGGCTCCTTTGGCTTGCTGGCCGTGGGCAGTAATGAGATGGCTGACCTCACGCGCCACATCGGTAATTTTACAGCGTCCCCACAGGTAATCATTGAGGGCATGTTCCGTATCTTCCGACTCAAGGCCAAAGAGCACATGGATACCGGGGGATTGAATATCGGTGTCTACGATCGCCACCCGATAGCCCAATATCGCCAAGGTACAGCCCAGATTTGCGGTTGTATTTGATTTGCCTGTGCCCCCACGAAAAGAATGCACAGAAATAATGCTCCCCATGGCCGCCCTCGCTGATCTGAGAATTCAACGTCTATTTTCCCATTCTGCCGTCGAGGAAACATCCCATCCCAAATTCAGAAGATAGAACCCAAAGGGCCAGCCCATCAGCGAAAAGGTCATTCCGCGTCTGGGAAATACTGCTGGGTGTAAAACTGGGCATAGCGGGCAGACTGGGCAAGCAGTTCTTCGTGGCTACCGCTTTCAATGATCCGCCCCTGCTCTAGAACAAGAATGCGATCGGCGCGACGAACCGTGGCCAAACGGTGGGCAATAATAAAGACGGTGCGGCCCTTCATTGCCTTCTCCAAAGCATTTTGCACCAAGGTCTCTGATTCGGCGTCCAAAGCGGAGGTCGCCTCATCCAAAATTAAAATCCGCGGATCGGCATAAATGGCGCGGGCGATCGCCAGGCGCTGCCGTTGGCCGCCTGAGAGATTGATACCCCTCTCCCCGAGCCATGTCTGATAGCCATCGGGAAGGCGCGTAATAAAGTCATGGGCATTGGCAATTTTGGCTGCGTTAATCAGTTGCTCCCAATCGGGTTGAGAATCCCCAAAGGCAATGTTGTGGGCAACGGTGCCCGAAAACAGTATCGTTTCCTGGGGCACGATGCCAATTTGCCGCCGTAAACTCTTGAGAGTGACGGTTTTAATATCAATGCCATCAATGAGGACCTTCCCCTGCTGGGGATCATAAAAACGGAGCAACAGGTTGACAACGGTTGATTTCCCGGCTCCAGAATAGCCCACCAGGGCAATGATCTCTCCCGGCTCCACCAAAAGATTAAAGTCCTGCAGAACGGGCTGCTGGGGGTCATAGCCAAAGTAAACCTGGGCGTATTCGACTTTTCCAGAAATTGGCGGTAGGGGTTGGGCGTCGGGTAACTCCCTGACGTTGGGCTCAATGCTCAATAGACCAAAACTGCGATCTAGGGAAGCTTCGGCAATCTTGAGATAGTTATAGTTATTGGAAATTTGATTGACTGGATCGATGAGCAGGGCGGCAGCAGCGCCAAAACTCACCAACTCTGGTGCACTCAGATGCCCCAGGCCAATCTGCCATGCCCCCAGAATAAACAGAGTCATGATGCTGAGGGCCTCTAGAAACCCGACCACAGGGTACTGAATGGCCTGAATACGGGCAATTTGAAAGCGGGCGCGACAGTTCCTTTGCACCTCCTGCTCAAAATGCTGCAGGGCATTGTCTTCCGTGGCGAAGGCTTTGATGAGGCGAATCCCAGCAACGACCTCCATGAGATAGGAGGACAATCCCCCCACGGCGTCTTGGTTACGACGAGATGCTGCCCTTAGCTGACTGCCAAACCAGCCCATTAGGGCGACGACTAAGGGGGTGAGGATCAAGGCGGCAAAGGTTAACGGCCAGTTGAGATAGATCATGTAGACCAACAGGACAAGCACCGTGAGGGCAGCGGGTAGCAGTTGTTGCAAAATCCGCTGAATAATTTCGGCGATCGCCTCCACATCTCCCGTCAGACGGTAGGTCAAGTCCCCTGTGGCTGCCCTTTGAAAATAATCGATACCAAGAGACTGAAGATGGCTATACAAGGTCAGGCGAATGTCATAAATCGTACGTAGAACGCCGTAGGCCATCAGCATGTCTTGACCGAATTGACAGGTACTGCGCCCAACAAACACCCCCAGCGCAGCCAGACACCAGGGCAGCAACTGCTCTAAATTGCCCGCACCTACCAGTGCCGCCGTCTGACCGACTAATTGCACAATCAGGGGGGTAGTGCCGACAAAGCCCAAGGTACACAAAAGCGCCAAGAAAAATATTTGCCAATAGCGCAATACATAGGGAAGAAGAAAACGATAACTGGTTTTGCCCAGCATGGCCTATTTACCAATACAAAAGCGGCTAAAGATTTCTGTGAGGATTGACTCGGTGACCTCTTCCCCCGTCAATGTGCCAAGGGCCCGGGCGGCCGCATGCAGGTCAATTGTCCAAAAATCCAGGGGAAGTTGGGCCTCAATGGCAGCAAGAACATGGTTGAGGGATTGGCGCACCTGCTCAAGGAGAGCAGCTTGGCGTTGATTGATGGCCAAATCCCAATTGGCGGCTGTCACCCCTTGACCCTGGACTAGGTTGAGAATGGCCGCCTCAAGGTGCTCAATTCCCTGTTGACTCAAGGCAGAGAGGAGCACAGTGGGGATGGGGGCGATAGGCAAGGGAATATCCTTAATCGCGACGGTTTCGCTGAGGAGATCAGCTTTATTCAAAATGACCAAGACTGACTGAGGCGCTTGCTGCCGCCGCTGTTGCAGCTCGAGTTGGTCGTAAATCTCCTGATCGGCAGCTGTCCACCCTTGACTAGCATCAATGACCAGGAGGATGAGATCAGCACTGGCGGCGGCCTGGCGCGATCGCTGGACGCCAATTTGTTCCACCAGGTTATCGGTCTCGCGAATACCTGCGGTATCAAGCACTTGGATTGGAATCCCACCGACTACCAATTGAGACTCCACAATATCACGGGTGGTGCCCGGCAAATCGGTGACAATGGCGCGATCGCTGCGGCTCCAAGCGTTTAGCAAACTGGACTTCCCCACATTGGGCCGGCCAACAATTGCCACTTTCAGCCCTGTGCGAATGAGCGCTCCCCGCTCCGCTGTGGCTAGAAACTCTGAAACTTGCTGCTGTAGGCCGCGAATTTCCGCGGCAATGGCCGCAGGATTCAGGGGGGGCAGCTCGTCGGTAAAATCCAACCGGGCCTCAATTTCCGCCAACAGGGATAGGCAAGTTTGACGAATTTGCTTTAGGGGCCGAGCCAATTTGCCCGTCAGACCCGCCAGCGCTATTTGGGCAGCGGTGGTGGATTGGGCAGCCACCAGCTCGGCCACACTCTCAGCTTGGGTAAGGTCAAGGCGACCGTTGAGGAAAGCACGCAGCGTAAATTCCCCCGGATCTGCCAGGCGGGCACCCGCAGCAATACACAGTTGCAGCACTCGCTGCACCGGTATCAAGCCGCCATGGCAATGAAATTCCACCACGTCTTCGCGGGTGTAGGAGCGCGGTGCCAACATTAGCAGCAGAAGAGCTTCGTCCACCCGTTCCTTGGTTTGGGGGTCTCGGACATAGCCATAGAGAATACGATGGGATTCCCAAGGCTGCTTGCCGGGAGCCTCAAATAAAGAGCGGGCGATCGCTACCGCTTTGGCTCCGGAGAGACGGACAATACCGATACTCCCCTGCTGGGGCACAATGGCCGTGGCGATCGCCGCAATCGTGTCATGGAGATGTCGCACTACCGTTGGCGATATGACTGTTGGCGATAGGACTCCCTAGAAACTCATCTCCGCTGCTTGCACTTTCTCCACCTGTTTCTTCTTCAGAACCAGGAGAATCTGCGAAAGGGTAATTGCGGCAAAGAAGACCAGCAACCACTTAATGCGGTTGGGATCCTGAAGGACAATTTCCGTATCCTTTTGGCCAAAACCGCCCACATTGGGATTGTTGGTTAAGGCTTCGCCGGCAGTCACCGTTTGGCCTTCACGGACAATGAGCTCAGGACCGGCAGGAATGGTTTCCGTCACTGCTTCCCCGCCCTCTGGCGTGATCACCACTGCTGTGCTGCCATCGGGGTTGGCGGTAATACTAGTAATCGTGCCCGCGATCGGTGCAGTAAAGACATTGTTGTTGCTCTTTTCGCCATTGGGATAGACTTGGCCGCGACCGCGGTTGCCCCCGGCATGGACAGAGTATTTACCGAAGTGGATGGATTTATCCGTCACAGGATTGGGGGCGAGGACAGGGAAAACAATTTCCTGATACTGCTCCCCCGGTAGCGGCCCCACCAGAATAATGTTTTGCTTATCGTCACTGTAGGGTTGGTAGTAAATGCCGCTGGTTTTGGCTTGCAGCTCCTCGGGGAGGCGATCGGGGGGGGCAATTTTGAAGCCCTCTGGCAGCATGAGAACTGCACCCACGTTGAGCCCACCTTTGGAACCATCCCCCAGCACCTGTTGCACGCTGGTATCGTAGGGAATTTTCACCACCGCTTCAAAAACAGAATCGGGGGTAACGGCTTGGGGCACTTCGACTTGGATGGGCTTAGCAGCTAAGTGGCAATTGGCACAGACAATCCGACCGGTGGCTTCCCGCGGACTGTCGTATCCCTGCTGGGCATAGAATGGATAGGCCTGCGCTGGCGGTGACCAAAAAAGTACACTGGCGGCAAGGGCGATCGCCAGCGTTAAAGACTTGAAAAAGCGTTTCATACCACTCCCTAATTTCTACTTACGTCCACCAAGGTTCCTTGCCGGTACGGAAATCGGTTTCCGTCCAAGGGGTAAACACGAGTTTGTCATCTTCTGTCACCGTGGCATTCACCAATGCCAAAGAAAGGGGAGCAGGGCCGCGCACCACTTTACCCGTGCTGTCGTATTGGGAGCCATGGCAGGGGCAAATAAACTTGTTTTCACTCACATTCCAAGGCACCACACAGCCAAGGTGGGTACAGACAGCGTTTAAGCCATAGTTGGCGATTTGGTGATCTTCGGTAACAATCACATAGGTAGGATCCCCTTTAATTCCTTGGGCAAGGGAGCGATCGCCCGGCAAATGCTTTTCGAGATACTCGGAAACCTTAATATCGTTGCCCAAGGCATCCTTGGCAACCACCCCCCCTCCTGTGCCCCCCCTGGAGGGCGGAATGAAGTACTTGACGACAGGGTAAAGAGCGCCCAACGCCGTACCGGTGATGGTACCAAACGTCAGCAGGTTCATAAATTGTCGCCGCCCCATATCGGGCACATCGGACATTCCAGAAACTTGAGCCATGGTTTGTGCTTATTTGCTAAGGAATCGAAACGGACAGCCGTAAAATAATTACGTTTGTTAACTATTATCACACTGTCCGAGCCGTCCCAACCGCAAAGGCTGAAATTCTTGCCCATGCTGACGCCCCTTACTGGTGATCAACTCCATGCCTTGCTCCTGCGCAAATGGGGGCGCTCCTTTGACCTTCAGTTTCGCCGCGTTGGCCATCGCATCTTTTTGCAGGTAATGTGGCGCTACCTTGAGCAGGCCTCTTATCCTGATACCCCCGAAGACTATGCTGCCCACCTAGGGGCGATCGCGCAGCACCTCAATGACTGGGGCTGCGCCCAGCAGGTCTGCACCTATATTGAGACCACCCGTGAAAAGCCCCGCCTCGGCAAGGCTGTGAATATTCCCCTCGACCTTGGCACCCGCATTATCGAATGGCTGGAATAGCTGCCCTTAGCAGATTTTTGAAAAAACGTTAAGAATGTTAAAAAGGATTGCAATGATGTGGGAGATGTCCCCCCTATGCCTGAGAATGTTTGCGGAAGGTTACGTCAGCTCCTCGGGTCAATCCCCGTACCTCGCTCTCCTTCAGGAGTTCGGTGAGTCGTAACATTCCAATGGCAGATGCCACATTATCAAGACCCTTGTTTTACAATTCCAACTTTGGAGGAACTCAATGAGCGTCGTCACGAAATCGATCGTGAATGCAGATGCCGAGGCCCGTTACCTCAGCCCCGGTGAACTGGATCGCATTAAAAACTTTGTCAGCACGGGCGAGCGCCGTCTGCGCATTGCCCAAACCCTGACCGAAAACCGCGAGCGGATTGTCAAGCAAGCGGGCGATCAACTCTTCCAAAAACGGCCTGATGTGGTCTCCCCCGGTGGCAATGCCTACGGTGAAGAAATGACCGCCACCTGCCTGCGTGACCTCGACTACTACCTGCGGCTGGTGACCTACGGTATCGTCGCTGGTGATGTGACCCCCATCGAAGAAATTGGTTTGGTGGGTGTGCGTGAAATGTACAACTCCCTCGGTACCCCCATTCCCGCTGTGGCCGAAGGGATTCGCGCCATGAAGAACGTTGCTTGCTCGCTGCTATCTGCGGAGGATGCCGCTGAAGCCGGTTCTTACTTTGACTTCGTGATTGGCGCCATGCAGTAGGTCGCCTCAGCATCCTTAGATTCATCCATCATCCAAATCGTTTTTGAGGAAAAAGAACTATGCAAGACGCGATTACGGCTGTCATCAACGCCTCTGACGTGCAAGGCAAATACCTCGACACTGCCGCCATGGAGAAGCTGAAAGCTTACTTCGCCACTGGTGAGCTGCGGGTGCGGGCTGCCAGTGTGATCAGCGCCAATGCCGCCAATATTGTCAAAGAAGCAGTGGCCAAATCCCTGCTGTACTCTGACATCACCCGTCCCGGTGGCAACATGTACACCACCCGTCGCTATGCAGCTTGTATCCGCGACCTCGACTACTACCTGCGCTATGCCACCTATGCCATGTTGGCGGGAGATCCTTCTATCCTCGATGAGCGGGTGCTCAATGGGTTGAAAGAAACCTACAACTCCTTGGGCGTGCCCATCGCTGCCACGGTGCAAGCCATCCAAGCCATGAAAGAAGTCACTGCCAGCTTGGTGGGGGCGGATGCCGGCAAAGAAATGGGCATCTACTTTGACTACATCTGCTCTGGCTTAAGCTAAGTACAGCTCTCCAGTCGCTCATCTGTCTGGGAGTTAGGGGTTAGAGTGTCAGCCTGTCATGGCAATTGTGCTTAAACAGTCTGAATCTGGCCTTTAGCTCCCAGACGTGTAATCACCCCACACAGATTTGGAGTCCCATCCCATGCGCATGTTCAAAATTACCGCCTGTGTGCCGAGTCAAACCCGCATTCGCACCCAGCGCGAACTGCAAAATACCTATTTCACGAAACTGGTGCCCTACGAAAACTGGTTCCGCGAGCAACAACGCATCCAAAAAATGGGTGGCAAAATTGTGAAAGTGGAACTGTTTACGGGTAAGCCCGGGGTCAATACTGGCCTGGCCTAGGTCCTTTTCTGAAGACTGTTTCCTAGATATACTCCGGCTTCACCGTTGAGATAGTTGATTGGGGGGCTTCCTTCTGCGGCAATTATCTAAGCGGTGAAGCTTTGCTCATTCCAGAAGCGTTAGAGAGACTCTTGCAGGCGGCTAAACAAGAAAACGCTCCCAGCCATCGCCATATTGGAACCGCATTTTCGGGAAAACCGCCTCTAAATTTTCGTGGGGGCGCGGGATCACTGTTGATGATAAATAGAGCGTTTTTTCCTTGGGACTCTGGGCTGGAATTTTCTTGGCGGCTTCGACACCCGCTGCAACGGCAATTTGCACTTCAGAAACATCACCGCGCACAATAATCGTCAGGCGAGCACCACTGACCACTTCATAGCCCACAAGGGTAACACGCGCCGCTTTCACCATGACATCCGCAACGGCTAAGGCAGGGGGATGACCCAGTACCTCTACCATCCCAAGGGCAATGGGCATGAAGACCGCTCCTAAACACAAAAAGTTGTTAAAATAGTGCCATTCTTGCGCTCGCCAAGGAACGCACTGATTGGGCAACATCAGCATATCATCTCTATTGAGAGCCTTGATAAGTTCTAGGGGCGATCGCGATAATTGATTCTTATCACCAAAATCATCTTTCGTAATTGAGTCTTTTTTGGGCTATTTTAAGAACGCCCCACCCCCATTAGCTTAGCCAAGCCAATCCCCGTGAAGTAGAGGGCAAGCAGCGCACCCGCCAACAGGCCTTGAGTAATTGGGTCAATGGAGGGGGTCAAGACCGCTGCCACGGCCACGGCAATGATCACCACATAGCGCCATTGGCTGAGCATTTGCGGAATTGAGACAATGCCTAGGGCAATGAGAACGAACTGGAGAATGGGGACTTGAAAGGCGAGGCCAGTGGCCAGCAGCAGCAGCAAAATGAAGTCTACATAGCGATCGATCGACCACAGTTGCTCAACCACATCTGCCCCATAGCTAATGAAAAAGCCGAGGGCGGCGGGAGCCAAGAGGGTATAGGCAAAGGCCAAACCGGCAATAAAGAGAAGGGATGAACCGAAAACCACCGGTGCCAGCAAGCGTTGCTCACGCCGTGTCAATCCCGGCAGAATAAAACGGATTGCTTGGTAGAGAATCATGGGCGTTGCCAGCAGGATGCCACTGTAGGCCGCTGCCTTACAGGAGACAAAGAAGTATTCCCCGGGACTCAGTTGCAAAAACTTCGCGCCCTGAGCTGGTTTTTCGAGGAACTGAATGATCCAGCGGACTTGGGTAAAGCAGAGCACCGTGGTGACAGCCACAGTACCGAGGACAACAAAGAGCCGCTGCCGCAACTCCTCAAGGTGATCCCAGAGGGACATTGCCACTTCGTTGGGCAGCTCATCCTCTGGGTCAATGGGGATGTTTTCCTCAAGCGAAGTGTCAACAATGGCTGAGGGGTTAGGAGAGGGACTCTCAATATCTGGAATATCGGGCGATCGCGTCATCAAATGTCAGGAAGTCTATCTCTTCAATAATTATGAACGAAGTTTCTAGATTGCATCCCCTTGATGTATCCCCTATTTTAGAGAAGGAGTGGAGTGTCAGACTTTATTATTTGATTATTTGATTCGATTATTTGCTAATTTGCTAATGCTCCCCTAAGGGGTAGAGATTCAAGTCTAAAGTCCTAGCGCCGACACTGTCTATGTCCTTGATGGCAATTCCCCGCAGTTGGGGTAAGCTGCCGCTGACGGCTGAACTGCTCAGCAAATTACAACACCAACGGGAACTGGTCCTTACGGGGATGCCCCGCCTTGTCAAGGGCTTAGTGGCCACCACATTGGCCCAGCAGAGTCAGCAATCGCTGTGTGTAATTACGTCCACCCTAGAGGAAGGGGGACGCTGGGCGGCGCAATTGGAACTCATGGGGTGGGATGCGGTTCTCTTTTACCCGACTTCGGAGGCCTCCCCCTATGACCCCTTTGACTTGGAAGCGGAGATGGTCTGGGGGCAACTGCAGGTCTTAGTCGAGAGCGATCGCCCCAATATTGCAATTGTCACCACGGAGCGGGCACTGCAACCCCATTTGCCCCCACCAGAGCAGTTTCGTGCCGCCTGTTTAACCTGGCAGGTGGGTCAAGAGTACGCCCTAGGGAAGGTGGCCACCACCTTGGCAGCCCTAGGTTATGAGCGGGTTTCCTTGGTGGAAACGGAGGGTCAGTGGAGTCGGCGCGGTGACATTGTGGATATTTTCCCTGTCTCGGCGGAACTGCCAGTGCGCTTGCAGTGGTTCGGCGATGAGATTGAGTCGATTCGGGAGTTTGATCCGGCCACTCAACGCTCCCTCCACACCGAGGGCGATCGCCTAGATGCCCTGGAGCAGGTGACATTAACCCCCGTTAGCTTCACACCGCTGATTGCTCAAGCCCTGCGGGCAGCGGATCACGCCCATCTGATTCCAGAGGATCAGGAGGGACTGCGGCGCTATCTTGGGTTGGCTTTTCCGGAGCCAGCTTCCCTCTTGGATTATTTGCCTGCCCAAACCCTCATTGCCGTGGATGAGCCGCCCCTGTGTGCTGCCCATGGCGATCGCTGGTATGAACACACTCACACCTACTGGCAAAGCCTTGACACACCACCGCCGGCCATCCATCGCCCCTGGTCTGCCAGTGCCCAAGCCCTCGAGCGATTTCAACGGCTGCATCTCTATGAGCTGGCCAGTGAGGGCCTAGGTCTCAATTTGTCAGCACGGGCGGTTCCAGCGATTCCTCACCAATTTGGCCGCTTAGCGGCAATGCTGCGGGAGGAACGGGATAAGGGCTATACCGTATGGTTGGTCTCTGCCCAACCGAGTCGCTCTGTGGCGCTTTTGCAGGAGCATGATTGCCCCGCCCAATTTGTGCCCAATCCCAAGGACTTTGCCGCCATTGATAGGCTGCAACAGCAGCGACTGCCCATTGCCCTAAAAGCCAGCGGTCTAGCGGAAATCAGTGGGTTTATTTTGCCCACGTTTCGCACGGTGTTGGTGAGCGATCGCGAGTTCTTTGGCCAGCAGCACCTTGTCAACCTGGGCTATGTGCGCAAACGCCGCCGGGCCGCTGCCAAACAGGTGGATCTCAACAAGCTGCAGCCGGGGGACTATGTCGTCCATCGCCAACACGGCATTGGTCAGTTTTTGCGCCTAGAAACGCTGACCCTTAACAATGAAACCCGCGAGTACTTAGTTTTACAGTACGCCGATGGCCTTCTGCGCGTTGCGGCCGATCAACTCAACAGTCTTTCCCGCTACCGCACCCAGGGAGACAGGGTCCCCCAACTCAACAAATTAACAGGCAACACCTGGGAGCGGACCAAAGCCCGGGTGCGCAAGGCCATCAAAAAAGTGGCGGTGGATCTGCTGCAACTCTATGCCCAACGTGCCCAACAACAGGGCTTTGCCTTCCCCCCGGATACGCCGTGGCAGCGGGAGATGGAGGACTCCTTTCCCTACCAGCCTACCCCGGACCAACTCAAGGCCATCCAGGAGGTGAAAGCCGATATGGAGAGCGATCGCCCCATGGACCGGCTGGTATGTGGGGATGTTGGCTTTGGTAAAACCGAGGTGGCCGTTCGCGCCATCTTTAAGGCGGTCATGGCGGGCAAACAGGTGGCTGTTCTTGCCCCCACCACTATCCTGACGCAGCAGCATTACCACACCCTCAAGGAACGCTTTGCCCCCTATCCCATTCACGTGGGGCTGCTCAACCGCTTTCGTAGTGACAGCGAACGGCAGGACCTCCTCCGAAGGGTCAGCACAGGGGAAATAGATGTTGTAGTTGGAACCCATCAATTGCTGAGCAAGGCCGTCAGGTTTCGCGATTTGGGGCTACTGGTGGTGGATGAAGAACAACGCTTTGGCGTCCATCAAAAGGAAAAAATTAAAGCCCTCAAGCCCCAAGTGGATGTCCTTACCCTCAGCGCCACGCCGATTCCGCGCACCCTCTACATGGCCCTGTCGGGGGTTCGGGAAATGAGCCTGATCACCACCCCACCCCCCTCGCGGCGCCCGATTCAGACCCATCTAGCCCCCTACGATCCTGAAACGGTCCGCAGCGCCATTCGCCAGGAACTGGATCGGGGTGGCCAGGTGTTTTATGTGGTTCCCCGCATTGAAGGAATTGAGCAGGTGGCCACCAAACTCCAGGAAATGGTGCCCGCTGCCCGCATTCTCATTGCCCATGGCCAAATGCCGGAGGGGGAACTGGAAGCTACGATGTTGGGGTTTAGTAATGGCGAGGCGGATATTTTGGTGTGTACGACAATTATTGAGTCGGGCCTGGATATTCCCCGCGTCAATACGATTTTGGTGGAGGATGCGCAGCAATTTGGTTTGGCTCAACTCTATCAACTGCGGGGACGGGTCGGACGCGCCGGAATTCAAGCCCATGCCTGGTTGTTTTACCCGCGTCAGGAGGTGCTCACCGATGCCGCCCGCCAACGGCTGCGGGCCATTCAGGAATTTAGCCAGCTCGGCTCTGGTTACCAACTGGCGATGCGGGATATGGAAATTCGCGGTGTTGGCAATCTCTTGGGGGTGGAGCAGCATGGTCAACTGGACAGCGTCGGCTTTGATCTCTATGTGGAGCTGCTAGAGGAGGCGATCGCTGAAATTCGCGGTCAAGAGATTCCCACAGTAGACGATACCCAGGTGGATCTGAATGTCACGGCCTTTATTCCCGCCGAGTATATCCCTGATCTGAAGCAAAAGATGGCCGCCTACCGCGCTGTGTCCGCCGCAACCACTAAGGAGGAGCTGACCCAATTGGCAGCGGAGTGGAGCGATCGCTACGGCCCTCTCCCCAAATCTGTCCAACAACTGCTGCGGGTAGTGGAACTTAAACAACTGGCCCGCCAGTGTGGCATTAGTCGCATTCGTCCCGAAGGTAAGCAACACGTGATCCTGGAAACTCCCATGGCAGAACCCGCTTGGAAGCTGCTCCTAGAGCAACTCCCTAGCCACCTGCAGGGCCGCTTTGTCTATAGCCAAGGGAAAGTTACTGTTCGGGGTCTGGGGATCCAGCCGATGGAGAAACAGCTAGAGCAACTGATTGACTGGTTGAGGCACATGAAAACAACCGTTGCTACAGCCTCCTAAAGAACGGATTGAGGATCCAATTGGTTCAAAAGCGGTTCAAGGACGACTTCCCAAGGGGGGAAGGGAGTGCCGAGCACAGCTTCTAACTTCTGACAATTCAAGGTGGAAAAGGCGGGTCGTTGGGCCAGCGTCGGATACTCGCTGCTGGAAATTGCCTCTAGGGCAGCCACTGCCCAGCCCTGGGTGCGCAGGTGGTCAAAAATTTTAGCAGCAAAGCCATACCAACTGGTGCTACCGCGGGGCGTCAGGTGATAGAGGCCACTCAGGGAACGATCCGCCTGCCAGCGCTCCAGGAGTTGATAGGTGACTCGGGCAATAAAGGGAGCAGCAGTGGGTGTGCCAATTTGGTCGGCCACCACCCGCACCAGCGGCCGGGTTTGGGCAAGGCGAGCCATAGTGCGTAGAAAGTTCTTGCCCCGCAGATCATAGACCCAACTGGTGCGCAAAATCAGGTGGGCAGGGTTGTGGATGGCGATCGCCTGCTCTCCTAGCCACTTACTGTAGCCATAGGCATTGAGGGGGGCAGGGGGATCGGTTTCGCGATAGGGCAGCGACTGAGTGCCGGCAAAGACATAATCGGTGGAGTAGTGAATCAGCAGCCCGCCTAGGTCAGCCATGGTTTCTGCCAAACGGCCAACGGCTGTGCCATTAATCCGCTGGGCCCGCTCGGGTTCCTGTTCCGCCTGGTCCACGGCCGTGTAGGCCGCCGCATTGATGACCACATCGGGGCGAAAGGTTTTCAGTAACTGAGGAATGGCATCTAAATCTTCCAAGTCCAGGGTTACGGCGGTACCTTGGCGAGCCACGGGAATCACTTCAATGCTAGGCGGGGCCTGCCGCACCAATTGCCAACCCACCTGGCCCGTTGCCCCCAAAATGACTAGCCGCACTTTCCCTACTCCTTGGTGATGAACTGATTGTTAAAATACTTTAAGAGTTTGCGCCACTGCCCATGAATACGGCCATTGTCCCCAGCGATTCCGCGCCCCAAGAGATTGCGATCGCCGCTGAACCCCTTCCCAATGATCCAGATACCTTTCAACCCTACGATCCAGTGGCCATTGATGCCTACTATCGGCAGCGCCCTTTACTGGTGTTTAGCCGCTGGCTGCGGATTCTCTGGCCGGTGTTTTGGCTGCTTTTTAATCGTTGGTGGGATAGGATCACAGGCCAAGCTCAGCAAAATCAGCGCAAGCGGGCGATCGCCCTGCGGGAAACCCTAACCCGCCTTGGCCCTGCTTATATCAAAGTGGGACAAGCCCTCTCCACCCGTCCAGATCTCCTTCCTGCCGTCTATCTAGAGGAATTGACAAAACTCCAAGATCAGTTACCCCCCTTCCCCAATGAAGTGGCCTTTCAGTTTATTGAGGAGGAACTGGGCGCCCCCCCCAGGGAACTCTTTGCTGAACTCAGTGATCATCCCATTGCCGCGGCTTCCCTGGGACAGGTCTATCGCGGCAAACTCCCCAATGGCGAAGAGGTGGCCGTTAAAGTGCAGCGCCCCGGCTTGGCAGAGAGTATCACCTTAGATATTTACATTCTGCGGGGGGTGGCCTATTGGGCAAAACGCCTGATCAAGGAAATTCGCAGTGATTTAGTGGCCATTCTCGATGAATTTGCCAGTCGCCTCTTTGAGGAAATGGACTATACCCAAGAGGCGCGGAATGCCGAACGCTTCGCCCGTCTCTATGGTCACCTGACCGATGTCTATGTGCCTAAAATTTATTGGCAATACACGCGGCGGCGGGTGCTGACGATGGAGTGGGTAACGGGGGTCAAACTGAACCAACTGCCGCAAATTCAGGCCCTGGGAATTGACCCGCGCTACATGGTGTACGTGGGGGTGCAGTGCTCCCTACGGCAGTTGCTCGAACATGGTTTTTTCCATGCAGATCCCCATCCGGGAAATCTGTTGGCCATGCCCAGCGGCAAACTGGCCTATCTCGACTTTGGCATGATGAGTGAAATTGCCCCGGAGCAGCGCTATGGACTTCTGAATGCAATTGTTCATATTGTCAACCGTGAGTATGAGAGTTTGGCCTACGACTATGTGAAATTGGGGTTTCTGTCGCCAGACACCAATCTGGAGCCGATTATTCCCGCTTTGGCCTTAGTTTTTGAGGATGCCCTGGGGGCCAGCGTCTCAGAACTGAATATCCAACGCATTTTCGATCGCCTCTCAGAGGTGATGTATGAGTATCCCTTTCAAGTGCCCGCCTATTATGCCTTGATTGTGCGATCGCTCCTGACCATGGAGGGGATTGCCATGGGCGTTGACCCCAACTTTAAGGTGCTCAGTGCTGCCTATCCCTACATTGCCAAGCGACTGCTCACGGATCCTGCCCCGGAGCTGCGTACGAGTCTCACGAACCTGCTCCTCAAGGATGGTCAGTTTCGCTGGACGCGCCTAGAAAATCTGCTGCGCAATGCCCGTGAGAGCCGTGACTATGACTTTAATGTAGTCCTGGAACAGGCTTTGGATTTTCTCTTTTCGGAGCGGGGAGCCGAGTATCGCGATCGCCTAGCGGATGAAATTGTCAAGAGCCTTGACACTTGGGCACGGACGACGATGGGGCAATGGAACCTTGCGCAACTCTTACCCCTAGTCGGCCGCCCAGTACCCGCAACGGCCAGTTCCAACATCATCAGTGAAGCCAATGCCCTAGAGCATTTGCGCCGCATTTTCAGCATTTTGCAGGATACCCCCGGTTTTGATTGGGGCAAAGTTATCCCTGCGATTCTGCGGATTATTGTGCGCCCAGAGGTGCAGCAAATGGGTCAGCGCATTGTCAACGGCCTCCTGCAACGGGCGATCGCTCGCTTGATCCGGGAGATGTTGCTGGCGGACTCGCAGCCGGCGCTACAGACGACGACTCTGTCTCGCTAGGTTCTGGGGATACAGCCGGTGGTGTTGCCTCAGGGGGCGGGGAAGTTGGTGCAGGGGTCACTTCTCCAGCGGCTGGGGGTGAAGCCTGATGAGCCTCAGAGGGGTTAGGCTCTCCTTGAGGGAATGCTGCTGGCGGGGGCGTTGAAGGGGCTGGCGCGGGGGATTGCTGGCGGGGGGGTGAAGCAGCGGGCGGGCACACCTCAGGACGATACTCAAAGGCAAAGGTGATTGCCAGGGCTTGATATTTGCCTGTGGCCTCAAAAGCTTGCTTTCGTACCTGCTCTAGGGCCGCCTGATCCAAAAGGGCAGAGCCACTACTGCGAATAATCTGGGGATTGCGGGTGAGCAAGCCCGTTTCTGGGGCGGCATTTGCCGGAAGCAATTCACCTTGGGGAGTGACTACCACTGCAACCGTTGTTTCCCCTTGTAGGCGATCGCCACAGGCCTCCTGAGGATAAAAGTCCGCAATCCGCTGCGCAAAATTCACTTGGATATCTGTCGTATTCAGCGTTGAGCGCGTTTCATTAAACCAGCGGGACAAAGCTGCTGCTGCTGCCGCTGTTGTACGGGCGATCGGCTCATTCGGTGGGGATGTAGGAGTCGGTGAGACCAGTTCTGGAGCAACGGCAACATCTTCATTGGGGCTGGTGGGGATAACCGGTAAGGGGCGGGTGGGCGGGGGCAATTGCCACAGGGGGGGCAAAGGCTGCACAGGAGTTGGATTCGGTAGCGGTGGGAGTGCCGTCAATGGCGGCAAAGGGGGGTAGCGGCGCCAAGGGGGCAAAGGAGAGGGGAGGAGGCTCAATGGCTGTGAATGGCAACGGCGGTGGTGTGGTTGTGGCCAGGGGCGGCAGTTCTGTAGGCAAGAGGGGTTCGATAGACGGTAAATCCGCTTCTAGTTCTGGAGAAAGACTGACCAAGGGCACCAGTCGATCATTGGCCAACTCTGGGGGTGTGGGTTCGGGGACACGCACAAAGGAGAGGATAACGGCGTGCAAAAGAATTGAACCGGCGATCGCCAGCCGGTTTGACTCCCACACTGGCCATTGAGAAACCCTCTGCCAAATCGGTTGAATGGGTAACCGCAACATACAAGAACTCCACACCCGTGAATATCCATGACGATTTTATCTTGGCTGATTATTCCTAATGCCAAGGGAAACTTGCTACGATAAGCGAATAATGCTGTCCCAATATGGCTGGCTGCCAATACTGGCCCTATCAGTGATGTCCACCCAATTTCAAGAAGTTGAAGTTATACTCAATCGTTTTTTTGTAAAAAATCTCACTCAACTAGATCTTACGTTTCATGAATACCAATGCCAATTTACTCAAGTGCCAGAACAAGGTAGCGAGCAGAAAGCTATTTCCAGCGTTTGCTACAAACTAGGAGTTACTGCTGTTCGACTAGGGAGCCGCATTATCACGAGGGAGCCCATTGACCCTAGGAGAATGCAAACTCAGGATTGGCAGTTACAGCAAATAGGATATAGAGAACTGAGCTGTCAAAACTATCACGAAAGGCAGGCTATGGAATCCTTTGAAAGAAAAATCCTAGAGGAAAAGTTAAAACGATTTAATAAAACCGCAATCGAAAAAGACTATGAATTAGGGTTGATTTGGTGGATTTCTAGTCAAGAAGGATTAGAAAAAATAGGTCATGGCTGGCAAGTACATAGAGGCAGACAAATTGATCTTATAATAGAAACAGATGGAAAATTATACTTACAAATTGATATTCATCATCGGTTTTATACTCCATTCACACTTGAGTGGTGGCTAACTGAATATCCTGATATTCAACTCAAGTACGTGCGGAATACTTACGAAAACAAGACAAACTGGCTCTTTGAAGGCCTTTCGGACAAACGTCCAAATGAAATAAAAATAGAAGAGCTAGGAGTGAGTGTAGCAGAGTATCACCGTAAAAAGGGAGCAACTGAACAAGAAATAAATGAGTCACATGTTGTAATTGTTAAGAAAACTAGCGGCTACACGGCTAAGCCAATACTTCATTTGTCTCAAAGATTATCACCGATTCTGACAATGGAAATATTGGCGCAAATTGCTGCGCAAAGAGGAGAAGAAAGTGAAATTCAAAATGTTTTTGACTACATCAAGAAAGATATTAACTCGCGTTTACAAGAATCGCAAAAAACAGCGAAATTTATTTTCGAAAATATCTATAATCTCAGTAGTCAACCAGAGATAATGAAAGTTAATGGCTTTGTCATGCCTCGGGCAAAACTATTAGCTCGAAATAACAAAGAAATCGATAAAACAGCTAAAATCAGAATTCTCGGCTGTGCTAGGATTGGTGAAACCCAATTTGGTTGCCTAAATCTTTTTGAGAATCAACCTGAATGCCCAGCGGAAGTACGCAAATGCCTGCTGGACATAGCAAGAAGCAGTGGCACGCAGATACAAATAGACTCCTGTTTTACAGGAAGTGACTATCCAAAAGATGATCTAGCTCAACAAAGATTCTGGCAACAATGGGCTGCTCAAGGAATTAAAACCGTTTTAGTAGTGATGCCTTGGTCACCCCATGGGGAGAAAACAAGGCTACGAATTCAGGCATTAAAGGCAGGAATCGCTACTCAGTTCATGATACCAACACCCCAGGCTAATCCCTACAAAGCTCTCAATGTTGCCTTGGGACTGTTGTGTAAAGCTAAGTGGCAGCCTGTCTATCTAAAACCATTAGATGATTCTCAAGCTGCGGACTTAATTATTGGTTTTGACACAAGTACAAACCGAAAGCTGTACTATGGTACGTCTGCTTTTGCAATTTTAGCCAATGGTCAAAGCTTGGGTTGGGAGTTACCAGATATACAACGGGGAGAAACTTTCTCTGGTCAATCAATTTGGCAAATTGTATCTAAGCTAGTGCTTAAATTCCAAGATAACTATGGTTCCTACCCTAAGAAGATACTACTGATGCGCGACGGGCTTGTTCAAGAAGGGGAGTTTGAACAAACAATCAAAGAACTGACTCACCAGGGGATTGATGTCGATATTCTAAGTGTCCGTAAAAGTGGCTCAGGGAGGATAGGACGTGAATCTAATTCAGGCAATACCGAAATAACCTATCATGACGCTGAAGTGGGCACTGTAATTTTTTATTCTGAAAGTGACTCATTTATATTACAAACCACCGAGGTCATCAAGACAAAAACTGGCCCCCTTGGCAGTGCTAGACCTCTGCGGGTTGTGCGTCACTATGGCAATACACCTTTAGAGCTACTGGCTTTGCAGACCTATCACTTGACTCAGTTGCATCCTGCCAGCGGATTTAGCTCCTGCCGACTGCCTTGGGTACTGCACTTCGCCGATAAAAGTAGTAAGGAGTTTCAGCGGATAGGTCAGATCAGCCTTTTGCAGAATATTGATCGAGAAAAGTTAATTGCTGTTTGAGAAGAGAATAGATTTTAATCTATCAAAATATAGGAAAAAATTGAAATACCCTATGCAGTCTACCCAAGGGCAAGCAGAAGCCTCTTAAGCGGGCAATTAGCCTCTGGGGAGATGATTATCTTTAGATAAAGTTCTATGAATTAAGCGATTTGTATTGATCTATCTTGAGTTGAAAGGGGTATCAGGCACTTAAAATTAGATTTGATAATACGATAAACTAGAAAATATTATCAATCGTTATATTGTCAAAAGAAACCCCTCACCCTATGCTTGTTTTAGAGATAAAGAGACGGTGATTAACGTCACGATAACAATCGGCTATCCCGTCATTATTTTCTGTAGCGATCGCCCTGATTGCAACTCTAGCTTGTGTACTGCTTACCCTTATTCTAATTTAGGAGAGCTGACTCATGCCAATTGCTGTGGGAATGATTGAAACGCGCGGATTTCCCGCCGTTGTCGAAGCCGCAGACGCAATGGTAAAAGCCGCTCGGGTCACCCTTGTGGGCTATGAAAAAATAGGGAGTGGTCGGGTCACCGTGATTGTCCGTGGCGATGTTTCTGAAGTGCAGGCCTCAGTGGCTGCCGGGGTTGATTCTGCCAAACGTGTCAATGGCGGAGAGGTGCTGTCCACCCACATTATTGCCCGTCCCCACGAAAACCTTGAGTACGTCTTGCCCATTCGCTATACCGAGGCAGTGGAGCAATTCCGAAACTAAAGGGTTTGGCAGTTTGGTAGAGTTTTCAGTTGCATCGCTTATCAATCCTCTCGTCCTTTTAGTTCTTGACTTTTTGACGTTTAGGAGTTATTGCAATGGCAATTGCCGTCGGTATGATTGAAACCCTTGGTTTCCCCGCAGTGGTAGAAGCCGCAGACGCAATGGTGAAAGCTGCTCGCGTTACCCTTGTGGGCTATGAAAAAATCGGGAGCGGTCGGGTCACCGTGATTGTCCGTGGTGATGTTTCTGAAGTGCAGGCTTCGGTGGCGGCGGGGGTCGAAAACGTGAAACGTGTCAATGGGGGCCAAGTGCTCTCCACCCACATCATTGCTCGTCCCCACGAAAACCTTGAATACGTGCTGCCGATTCGCTACACCGAAGCGGTGGAACAATTCCGCGAAAGCGTTAGCGGTATCCGCCCGATGGGTCGCCCATAGTGAAGATCGCGCGAGTGTGCGGCACCGTTACCAGTACTCAAAAGGAAGACACCTTAACGGGAGTCAAGTTTCTCGTCTTGCAATATTTGGGTGAGGACGGCGAATTTTTACCCGACTACGAAGTGGCTGCGGATACGGTTGGTGCAGGGCAGGATGAGTGGGTATTGGTAAGCCGAGGCAGTGCCGCCCGCTGTATTATCAATGGCACCGACAAACCCATTGACGCAGCCGTTGTCGCCATTATTGACACCGTAAGTCGGGATAATTATTTGCTCTACAGCAAACGTACCCAGTATTAGCATTGGAGACTTCTCCCTATGGCGGTTCAAAGCTATGCGGCCCCTCCGACGCCGTGGTCTAGGGATTTAGCGGAGCCAGAGATTGCCCCCACGGCTTACGTTCACTCCTTCAGTAACCTCATCGGCGATGTCCGCATCAAAGATTATGTTCACATCGCTCCCGGCACCTCCATTCGTGCCGATGAAGGAACGCCCTTCCACATTGGCTCCCGCACCAACATTCAAGATGGTGTTGTGATCCACGGCCTGCAACAGGGGCGGGTGATTGGGGATGATGGCCAGGAGTATTCTGTCTGGATCGGTGATAATGCCTCAATTACCCACATGGCACTGATCCACGGCCCTGCCTACATTGGCGATGGCTGTTTTATTGGCTTTCGCTCGACGGTGTTTAATGCACGGGTTGGCGCGGGCTGTGTGGTCATGATGCACGTCCTCATCCAGGATGTGGAAATTCCGCCGGGAAAATACGTGCCTTCGGGAATGGTGATCACGACGCAGCAGCAGGCGGATCGCCTCCCCGATGTGGAAGAGTCAGATATCCACTTTGCCCAGCACGTGGTTGGCATCAATGAAGCACTGCTATCGGGGTACCAGTGTGCTGAGAATATTGCCTGTATTGCCCCGATTCGGAATGAACTCCAGCGTCAAGCAGACCCACCCACTCTACACGTTGAAATGCTCACCGGGGAAAAGAATACCATGACCGCAGATTACGGGACCCATGTCCGCCAATTGCTACAGCAGGGATACCAAATTAGTTTGGAATATGCTGATGCACGGCGGTATCGCACTAGCTCTTGGCAAAGTTGCCCGACGTTGACAGGGCAGCAGGAGTCGCAAGTGATGGCGGCGATCGCCCAACTCCTCAAGGAGCATGAAGGGGAGTATGTGCGCCTGATCGGTGTCGATCCCAAGGCCAAGCGTCGCGTTTTCGAGGAAATCATTCAACGCCCCGGTCAAGCACCTGTGGTTAGTCGCCGTAGCTCTCGTCCCAGTGCCACGGTGAGCGCAGCGCCAGTGGGCTCCTTGGATGCTTCGGTTGTGGCTCAGGTGCGGCAGTTGCTTCAGCAGGGCTACCAAATTGGCACAGAGCACGCCGATGCCCGTCGCTATCGCACCAGTTCTTGGACAAGCTGCGCTCCCATTCAATCCAAACAGGAGCCCGAGGTGTTGGCTGCCCTTGAAGCCTGTCTTAAGGAACATGCGGGTGAATATGTGCGTCTCATCGGCATTGATCAAAAGCAGAAGCGGCGCGTCCTGGAGCAAATTATTCAGCGCCCGCAGGGACCGGTGGCGATCGCCACAAAAGCACCCACCCCAGTGGCTACTAGTCATGGCTCCATCAGCTCTGACGGCAATGAGACTCTTCTCAGTGCCGATCTCGTGAACCAAATCCAAGACCTATTGCGCCAAGGCTGCCAAGTCATCACCGAGTATGCCGATCAGCGTCGCTTCCGTACCAGTTCTTGGCAAAGCGGCATCAAAATTACCTCTGCCCAGCAAATCAATGATCTGAGGGCTTTTCTTGCTGAGCACCAGCGGGACTATGTCCGCCTTGTGGGTGTCAATCCCCAAGCCAAGCAGCGGGTCCTGGAAACCATGATTCACCGTCCCAATGGCAAAGCTGCCGGCAATGGCACGAGTACCCGTGGTCAAGGGTTTGCACCGCCTCCAACTGCTTCTGGTCAAGGGAGCACCCCCACTCATGGCCTCAGTCAAGAGGTGATTGAGCAAATCCGGCACCTCCTGCAACAGGGCTATACCCTCGCCCTAGAACACGTGGATGCCCGTCGCTACCGCACCAACTCCTGGCAAAGTGGCCCCCGCATTGAGGCCAAAAATCTTCATGAAGCCCTTGCTGCAATTCAGGCCTGCCTCCAAGAATACCGTGGCGAGTATGTGCGGCTGATTGGTATTAATCCTGTCGGCAAGCAGCGGGTGGCCGAAATCCTACTCCAACAGGCTGCTAAGTAGCTCCTCCCCGTGAGGTGCCCCCATGCCCCTGCCGCCCTTAGTCCTGCCCCCTTCACCTGCGGTTCGCATTGTGGGTGATGTGGTGGTGGATCCCCAAGCCGTTTTGGCACCGGGGGTGTTGCTTTGGGCAGAAGCAGGGGCTTCGATTCGGATTGCCGCAGGGGTCTGCATTGGCATGGGTAGCGTCATTCATGCCCACGGCGGCACCATCGCAATTGGTGAAGGGGTCAACATCGGTGCGGCAGTGCTACTGATTGGGGCGGTGACCGTTGAACCCCATGCCTGTATTGGCGCCAGTACCACGGTGATGCAAACAACGATTCCGGCTGGTGCTGTGGTGGCCGCCGGTTCTCTGCTTGGGGATCGGAGTCGTCGTTGGCCCCCCCCCGCAGCAACGAGTCAGCCCCAACAGAGGGCTGTTTTCCCTGAAGATCCTTGGCAAGAGCCACCAACAACTGCCCATCCTGCAGAGAATTCCCCCCCAGAGCAGCAGGATTCTACCGCCTCTCCCCCTAGCCATCAGGAAGGTCCGGCCGCTACCCCACCAGAGACAAGCACGGCGACAAGGCCTAAGGCCAGCGTGGTCTATGGTCAAGCCTATGTGAGTCAGATGTTTGCCAAGATGTTTCGGGTAGCGCCCATCCCCCCCACGGGGGATAATCCTGCCCTAGGAAGTCAGTAACGCAATGGTTTCTACATGAGCCGTTTGCGGAAACATATCGAGGGGCTGAATTTTTGCCAGTTGATAGGTACCGCTACCGCAGAGGTGAGCCAGATCCCGTGCCAAGGTGGCGGGGTGACAACTGACATAGAGAATGCGTGGCGGACGGTTGTGGAGAATGGCGTCAAGAACGGCGCGATCGCACCCTTTACGCGGTGGATCAAGAAGCAGCACATCCCCGGCCTGATCGTACTGGGGCAGCCACTCCTCTGCCTTGGCACAGACAAAGTGAGCATTGTTAATGCCATTGTGTTGGGCGTTGGCGATCGCCTGCTGTACCGAGGCAGAATGCACTTCCACACCAATGACTTCAGCCACAGCGCCCGCAAGGGGTAGGCTCAGGGTCCCCACACCACAGTAGAGATCCACCAGTCGTTCCCGACCCGTTGGGGCAATCCAGTCTCGCAGGGTGGTGACCAGTTGCTCCGCTTGGGCTGTGTTGACTTGAAAAAAGGTGGTCGAGGCAATCTGAAACCTCACCCCTGCCATTTCTTCCCAAAGGTAGGGCCGCCCGGCCAGCACCTGTGTCTCGTCGCCAAAGATGCGATTCCCCCCTTGATGATTGAAGTTGACACAGACCCCCACCACCCCTTGAAACTGCTGTAACCAACCTTCTGCCTCTGCCTGTAAACCAGCGGGCAATGGCCCGGCAAGCACAAGGGTAATGAGCTGCTCCCCTGTGCGCTGACCGATGCGCAAACCAAGGTGGCGCAACCCCGGTTCATGGGTCTGTTCGCTGTAGATCGGCCAGGGTTGTAATGCTTGCTTCAGGGCAGCCAGGAGGGGATTGAGGCGGGGATCCTGCACCGGACATTGATTGAGGTTTACAAGACGGTGGGAACCTTTTTGGTAATAACCAGCAATGACCTTTCCCCGCCGCCGACCGAGGGGGTAGGTTACTTTGTTGCGATAGCCAAAGGGATGAGGGGCAGGGACAATGGGCAGGAAGGCCTGTGGTTCTAGATGGCCAATGCGGGCGATCGCGTCCTTCACTAGTCGTTCTTTGGCCGCCAATTGAGCTGCATAGGCCACACACTGCCACTGACAGCCGCCACACTTATCGGCAACAATACAGCTTGGGCGCACCCGCTGTTCTGAAGGCTGCACCACCTCCAAAACTTTGCCGTGGGCATATTGTCGCTTGACGTGGGTCAGTCGCACCCGCAGGCGATCGCCCGGAACCGTATCGGCCACAAAGACCACCCGATCCTGCCAGCGTCCTACCCCCTCCCCCGTGTGGCTTAAGGAGTCAATCCCGAGCTCAATAGTGGCACCCTGCTGCCAAACGCTCATCAATTTAGGTCTAAAATCACTAAACGTTAGGGATAAGTTAAGGAGAACCAGCAAGCTCTATTTTCGCTGCTATACTGCTAGCGGTGCAATCCGACGTTTGTACCGACGTTTCTACTGAAGTGATTTTGGAGTCGATCCCCTATGCTGAAGCGCCTTTCACCGTGGTTACTGGCACTGGCCCTCCCCGTAGGTGCCCTTTTCACCCCCCCTGCCAAAGCAGCTAACGTGGTTTCCCTCACCTATGGTCCTTTTCAGCGCTCCTTCCCCATGTCAGAGCTAGAGGAATTTGTGTCCACCCAAGAAGCAACAGGTCAATTGCGAGGATTGATGCGGCTGGTTCCCAAAGATAACCAAGCCAAGCTCCTTGAACTCTTGAGTATGCGGCTGCCCTTTAATGTTGTGCAAACCGATCAAATTCTAGCCAGTCCCATTGGCAAAGATTTACTCAAACAATTTTCTCAGGTCACAATTCGCCGTGATCAAGCCGGGGAAGTTGCCCTGCGGGGTGCTCTGCTCACTGCCGCTGCTTCCCCAGAAGGATTGAGCATGATGTCGTTTTTGAAAAACTATCCTGGTGAAACCATTAACTTGGATTTGCGCAAGCTCAACCAAATGCTCACGAAACAAGATGGCATTATGAGCATGCTCGGGAAATTACGCCCATAGCGCCAAAGCACTGACTGAGATTCAAAATTAACAATTCAGGTGCAGGGGTAAGGAGACTCCTGCATTTTTTCATGAGCTACTCCTGTTCTCGCAGCCACGTCCACCAGCGATTCAAGGGGGCATAGAGCAAGGGTGCCCAAAGACTACTCATAATCGCTGAGCTAAGCGCTACTTGCCGATGGTGCTGCCAAATCTCCTCTAGGGGAAAGCCACTGCCAAGGGTCATTTGGATTGCGATGATGGTTTGCTGCAGGATGGCCATGGCAAAGGTAATCAGAGCAACGGAAATAAAATCCTCAGAAACAAAACGCTGCTTTTGCATCAGGGCAGTCAGCCCCCCCACCAAAGCTAAGCTGACTGCGTGGCTAGGATGAGCACTGACCAAGCCATCTTGAATCCAGCCGAGGGCAATACCCGCCAGTACCCCTTGACTCCAGGGTCGCTTGACACTCCACACCACCACCCAGATTAAAAACCAGTCCGGCACCAATAGATGCAAGTTAGGTAAGTGAATAAAGCTCAGCAGGGCACAGAGTCCCACAGAGCCAAGGGTAATCAGCCAGTTGAGACTAGTTCGGGGTAAACGTGTCTGTCGGTTCAGCATAGGGAATGACGGTCACCCATTCAAGGCGATCTAAAGGGGCACCGAGAATGACGGTGGCATGGGGACGGGTGGGATCGCTGAGTTCCACCGATTGCACCTCACCAATGGGGATGCCTGCTGGATAAAGACTACTCAGGGCGGAGGTGTAGAGAACATCCTTGGGCTGTACCTTCGGGTCTTTCTCTAAAAACTCGACAATCACCTGCTGGTTGAGTTGTCCCCGCAGAATCCCCATCTGCCGCGTTCGACCAACCACGACCCCCACGCGACTGGCGGGATCTGTCAGTAACATCACTCGGCTGGTATTGGGAGTGATGCTCGTGATGCGGCCAACAAGACCACCGTTGCCCACCACCACTGAGCCAAGGGTTAAGCCCTGACGAGTGCCTTCCCCCAAAAGGAGCGATCGCCACCACTGATCGGAACTGCGACCAATCACCGGCACAATGCGGCCCTGCAAATGGGGGAGCATCGGTGCATTCAGCATTTGCCGCAACCGTTGGTTTTCCGCCTGAAGCGCAGCTAATTGCTGCTCCAGTTGCCATGTGCGGGCTTGAATCAGGGCTTGCTGATTGTCCACTGCGCCTTGAAAGGGCAAACTGAGAAGGCGGTAGAGTTCACGAATCGCTGCCCCATTGGTCTCGCGCAAAATCCAAGCAGTTGTGAGTACTAAAGCGACAAGGCCAAGGCTACCTGCATATCGTCCCCACCAGCGCAGCAGAAAAGCCATAGCTCCTTAACCAATCACTGCCGGTTGTGTAGAAAAGACCCGAGCCAAGTCCTTGAAATTTTCCAGGACGCGACCAGTTCCCATGACCACACACCGCAGGGGATCCGCTGCCACATGGACGACAATGCCCGTTTCATGGCTAATCAGGGTATCGAGACCCCGCAGCAGGGCACCACCGCCCGCCAACATAATCCCGCGATCCACAATGTCTGCCGCCAGTTCTGGGGGTGTGCGCTCAAGGGTACGCTTAACGGCTTCAACAATGGCTGAGAGTGGCTCCGCCATGCTTTCGCGAATCTCCTCTGCTTTGACTACAACTGTGCGTGGTAGGCCAGAGAGCTGGTGCAGGCCCCGCACTTCCATGGATTCCGAGTCATAGCTGTCATTGGGATAGGCAGAGCCAATGCGAATCTTGATCTCCTCAGCCGTGCGTTCGCCAATAATCAAGTTGTGTACTTTTTTCAAATATTGGACAATCGCGTCAGAAATTTCATCCCCAGCCACCCGGACGGATTCACTCAAAACGGTACCCTGTAAACTGAGAACCGCCACTTCAGTCGTGCCACCGCCAATGTCGACAATCATGTTGCCCGTTGGTTCTTCCACTGGTAAACCTGCCCCAAAGGCAGCGGCGACGGGTTCATCAATCAAATACACCTCCCGCGCCCCCGCACCCCGAGCAGCATCCTCAATGGCACGACGTTCGACACCGGTAACACCACTGGGAATACCAATCACCACACGGGGGGCAAACAGATTCTTGCCGCCGTGCACTTGGCGCATAAAGTGCTTCAGCATCAGTTCGGCACGTTCAAAATCGGCAATCACACCATCCCGCAGTGGACGTACGGCCACGACATTCCCGGGTGTCCGACCCAGCATTCGCTTCGCTTCAGCACCAACGGCAAGGGGTTGTTTGGTGTTTTGGTCAATGGCGACAACGGAGGGTTCCTCTAAAACCACACCGCGTCCGGATACATAAACCAGTGTGTTGGCTGTCCCCAAGTCAATGCCAATATCTCGTGATAGCCGACTAAATAATCCCACGATGGTGTACCCCTTCTTTGAATCCTGTTGGTTTTAGCAGTGCTGTTACCAAAAAACGTGATGGCAAGATTGTATTATGTTTTGTTTGGAAAATCTCGGTGGGTTCTCCCTCTGTCGCGATTGTTGGCTAAGGGGATGACTCTTAATTTCTTGGCTCATATTCCTTAGCTGACGACCCCAAAGTAAGCTATTGATTGACAGCATCTTCTTCATCAGGGTCACTCAAGGCCATGCCATTGGCTTCACGCCGAAAGGTTTGCTGCTGCTGCTGGGTGACTTCGATACCGACGGCGATCGCTTCCTTGAGCCGTTCTAGGGTCGCCTGCCAGCGCTCCTGGGTGGTCTCTGAGAGGCGATCGCGATATTGCTCAAAACTGGCAGTCATGTCTTCGAGCAGTTCGGGTAGGGCATCAGCGGATTTGCGGAGCAGTTGTCGGGTTTCTTTACCAGAGCGGGGAGCAATCAATAGTCCCACGACTGTGCCGATCGCACTCCCTAGGAGCAGACCTCCCCAAAAGGCACCACCGCCACCCTGTTGCTGACTCATCGCTTTCTCCTTCGTAGGCGGCTACCATACCACCCTATCCAGCTTATCAAGGTTAAAAATAGACGGACATTGCGCCGTTGCTGATTCCATTTTGGCAATTGCGATCGCAGGTCGGCGACACCCCGCTGACCAATGATAATCACTTCAGGCGCACCGCCTAAAACCCTATGGGTACTGCGTTCTGCATTGAGTAGGGCACGGGACACCCCCCGTAGGATTTGCCGCAACTTCACCAGCTGCCATGCCAGCCATAGGGCGCCCAGGGCAATCAGGCAATTGCAGCCAATCACAATCCAAACCATGCGCGGTGTCGGGGGCATTGACGTTCACAATGATGGAATGATGGGTTGATCTTTTCATAGCACCTGCGCAAGGAAAAAGGAAACCTGTAACTTTAGTCGCGGGTGCTTTGCAGATGGCCACACCGTAGTTTACTAAAGACAGCAGGGTTGCTGGCTGAGGGCACCGCGATGGTCAAATTCCTCTCCAAAGCAAAACGTTGCCAACGGATAGGGCCTTGGCTGCTGTCGCTGTTGCTGGCGACTCTCTTCCTCGGGGCTGGGCTGGGCTGGTGGCACTACGGGCGATCGCCGGCGCCTCCCTATAGTCTCAATGGAGAGGCCCCGCCCAAAAGTGGGCCGGCGTTGTTGCCGTGGGCGCGCTCTGGAGATCCCCTCAGGCGCGATCGCGCCCGTTATCTGCTGGCGGCTGACAGTCTGCGTCGAAATCAGCCCCAAGGGGCTCTCCAGTGGCTTAAGGGTCTGGAGCAGACTTACCGGCCTATGGCTGCACCGATTCTGCTCCTTCGGGCTCAGGCCTATCAGCAACAGGGAGATGACCGCAGGGCAAAGGCAACGTGGCAACAGTTGCTGCGGGAGTATGGCACGGAACCGGAGGCAGCGGTAGCCCTGTTGAATCTGAACCGGCCAGAAGAGGCGATCGCCCGCTTTCCACAGCATCCTGCTGTCGTCAACTATGTGGCGCAACAGTTAGCGAAAAATCCCGATCAAGTCCCTTACCTGAAGCTGGTGGCACGCCACGGTCTTTTTCTTCAGGCGTACGGCACCTACCTGGAAATTTTGCGCCAGCGCTATGGCGACCAACTGACGCCAGCCGATTGGGAAGCGATCGCCTTTGGCTATTGGGAAAAAATGCAGTACGGTGCTGCGGCAGCTGCCTACGCCAAGGCACCGCCCACACCTTTGAATCTCTATCGTGTGGGACGAGGGCGGCAATTGAGTGGGGATACCGCTGGGGCGATCGCTGCCTATGAAGCCCTGATCCAACGCTTTCCCAACAGTTCAGAAGCCCCCCTTGCCCAACTGCGCCTTGCCCACTTAGCCAAAACGCCGGCGGAACGTCTCCCTTTGCTGGCCAAGTGTCTTCAGTTAGCCACCCAAAATCAAGCGCCAGCGATCGCGGCTGATGCCCTTCTGGCACAGTACCAAGCTTATAGGGAACTGGGGAATACCAAAGGGGCACACCAAAGCCAGCAACAGCTCTTTAAGATCTATCCCCAAAGCAGCGCTGCAGCAGAACTGCGCTGGCAACTGGCCCAAGGAGCTGCCCAAAAACGGCAGTGGTCTCAGGCACAACAGTGGGTTAGGGAGATTCTCAAGTTTAACCCTGAGAGTGAGCTGGCCCCCCAAGCCGCCTTTTGGCAAGGAAAATGGCAGGGGGAGGCAGGACAACCCCAAGGGCAACGCCAAAGCTGGCAACTGGTTACGGAGCGCTATCCCCACACCTACTATGCTTGGCGAGCTGCCAGTCTGCTTAAGAAACCAGTGGGCACCTTTACAACCCTGCGACAGCAGCGCCCCTCAGTGGCGGGCGATCGCCAAACCCTGCTCCCTTTAGCGACGGGCAGCCCAACCCTGCAAGAACTGTATCTGCTGCGGCAATTTCCGGAGGCTTGGCAGCGCTGGCAGTGGGAATTCCAGAACCGAGTGACACCAACAGCGGCAGAGCAACTCACTGATGGCCTGATTCGCCTTGGTGTGGGGGAATACCTCGATGGCATCTTTATGCTGCAAAACTTGTTTACGCGGGCCGCCAGGGAACCGCAGGTGGCCACATTCTTGGCGCCCCTTCGCCGTGATGTTCGCTTCTGGTATGCCCTTTACCCCTTGCCCTACTGGGAATTGGTCAAAAAGTGGTCACTGGCCCACAACTTAAATCCCCTGTTGGTGATGGCCCTGATTCGCCAAGAATCTCGCTTTGAAAAGGACATCCGCTCAGTGGTGGGGGCAACGGGGTTAATGCAGTTGATGCCAGAGACGGCCGCTTGGATTGCCGAGCAGTTGAACCTAGAGGACTATTCCCTCGTGGATCCGGAGCACAATATCCGTTTGGGCACGTGGTACTTTGACTACACCCACAATCAGTACAATCAAAACACGCTCTTAGCCTTGGCCAGTTACAATGCCGGTCCTGGCAATGTCAATCAGTGGCTAGAGCGATTCGACATTGGCGATAGCGATCGCTTTGTGGAATCGATTCCTTTTCCTGAGACCTATGGCTATGTCAAGAGTGTCTTGGAAAACTACTGGAACTACTGGCAACTCTATGCCCAGCCCTAGGAAAAATCGTCTATTCTCTACAAAAGAACAGGGTTGAATCATGGATCAAGATATTCCTGTTGCGGAGCGGCTACAA